>JAJXTZ010000243.1 GCA_021783355.1 bacterium
CCCGCCGGTTGCAGGCTCCGCCGCAGCGGCTCGCCGCGCTCCTGCGCCCGCAGGGCCTCGGCCGCCGCGCGCCCGGCCTCGCGGAACGGGGCGGCCAGCGTGGCCGTGGCTCCCAGGCGCGCGAGGCCCTCCGTCGGCGCCAGGAAGGGGACTCGGGCCGCCGCCGCGTACTCGCGCAGGATCGCGAAATCCCGGGCGTTGACCAGCGCGGGGTCGGGCATCAGCCAGACCGCGTCGGCGCGCCCCCGAAGGCTGCGAAGGCGCTCGGGAAGTTCCTCCGGCCGCAGGATCTGCTCGGAACGCGCCGCGAGGCCTTGCCGGGCCGCGGCGCGGACGAATTCCCCCACGGAGTCGGACTCGGCGTCCGACGACCAGAGCACGCGCAGCACGCGCAGATCCGGGAGGAGCTCCTTCATGCGGGTCATCAGCAGGACGGGCTCGGGCAGGAGGTCGATGCGCGCCGCGGCCTCCGGCCGTGCCCCGGGCGCGAGGCAGGCCACCAGGCGCGTGCCCGCGGGCCAGCGGCGCAGCGCGGCGCGCGAGCCGAACGCCACCACGGCCCCGGGCGGCTCGGGCACGCGGTCGCGTCCCAGCACCACGAACGGGACGCTCGACCCCCAGGCCGACTGGAACCCGTCGAAGGCGCGCCGGTAGTGGGGGGAGTCCGACGAGAGCACGGCCAGCACCCGGCCCGCGCGCGCCGGGAGCGCGAGAAGCCCCAGCGCGGACAGCAGGACTATGGCCCTGGTCATGGGCGCCTCACAGGAGCAAGGTCGCGTCCCCGAAGGAATAGAGGCGGTAGCGCCGGGCCACCGCCTCGCGGTAGGCGGCCAGCAGGCGCTCCCGCCCGGCGAAGGCGCAGGCCAGCAGGAGGGGCGTGGAGCGTGGCAGGTGGAAATTGGTGATCAGGGCGTCCACCGCGCGGAACTCGTGGCCTGGCACGATGTACAGGGAGCTCTCCCCGGAGGACGCGTCCAGGCCGCCCGGCGCGGCGGCCAAGGTCTCCAGCGTGCGGGTCGCCGTGGTGCCCACGGCCACCAGGCGCCCGCCGCGGGCGCGGGCGGCGCGCATGCGCTCGGCCTCGGCCGCCTCGACTTCGTAGCGCTCGGCCAGCATCCGGTGCCGGGAGGCGTCGTCGGCGGTGATCGGGCGGAAGGTGCCGCGGCCGACGTGCAAGGTCACCCAAGCCGTCTCGACTCCGCCCCCGCGCAGGCGCTCCAGGAGCTCCGGGGTGAAGTGCAGGCCCGCGGTGGGCGCGGCGATGGAGCCCTCGTCGCGCGCGTAGACGGTCTGGTAGCGCTCCGCGTCGGCGCGCGAGGCCGCGCGCCGCTTGGAGATGTAGGGCGGCAGCGGGGGCAGGCCGTGCTCGGCGAGGTACGGGCGCAGGTCGGCGGCCGCGAAGGTGAGCGCGTACTCGCCCTCCTCGTTCAAGCCCTCGACGCGCGCGGTCATCCCGCCCGGGAACTCCAGGGCCTGCCCGGCCTTCAGCCCGGAGGCCAGCGCGGTCCACGCGGCGGGCCCGGTCTCGCGCACCAGCAGCAGGTCCGCCTTGCCCCCGGTGGACTTGCGCCCGAGCAGGCGGCAGGGCATCACCTTGGTCCGGTTGAGGACCAGGCAGTCGCCGGGGCGCAGGAAGCGCGGCAGGTCGCGGAAGACGGCGTGCTCCAGGGCGTCGGCGTCGCGACGGATCACGAGAAGGCGCGCGGAGTCGCGCGGCTCCGCCGGCGCCGAGGCGATGAGCTCGTCGGGCGCCTCGTAGTCGAAGTCCGACAGGGGAAGAGGGCCCGTCACCGCTCCACCACCGAGAGGGTCGCGCCGGGGAAGTAGAAGCTCAGGATGCGCTCGTAGCTGCGGCCGCGCTCGGCCTGGGCGCGCGCGCCCCATTGGCAGAGCCCCACGCCGTGTCCCGAACCCATGCCGTAGAATTCCACGCCCTTCCGGCGCACGACCAGGCGCGTGACGCGCGTGCTCTTCATCTCGTCGGCGCCCAGCGCCAGGCGCAGGTCCGCGGACTTCACGTCGACGAGATGGCGTCCCGCGCGCGCCGCGAAGTCCAGCACGCGCCCGGCCAGGTCCCGGTGCGCGATCTTCAGGCCGGTGAGCGGGCCGGGAAGGTTCGCGCGCTCCTCGATCGCGGTCATCAAGTCCTGCCAGGCGAAAAAGGCGGTCCAATGCATGTACGGGGAGGCGCGGCACCACGGATCGCGCACGCCGCGCAAGGGGCGGGGGGTGTCGCGCGGATCGCCGCCCCAGGCCTCGGCGGCGTTCTCGGTGCGCCCGCCGCAGCAGGAGTGGTAGTAGACGCGCAGGAGCCGGCCCTTCCAGCCCAGCACCTCGTCATGCGTCTGGCGCACGGCCGCGCGCACGTTCTCGTTGACGCCGGAGGTCCCGCGATAGACCTGCGAGCGGGTGTCCGCCGTCAAGTCGAAGCCGTCCTTGCGGAACTTGCCCAGGTTCGCGTACGCGAAAGTGCGCGCGACGACCGCCTGGGCCTTCAACGCCTCCAGCGGCCACCCGGGGTCCATCTCCCACGGGAGCACGCCCTCCAGATAGGTCTCCAGCGGCAGGTCCTCCACCACGGTGACCGTCTGGCCGGGATCCAAGCGCAGGATCAGCGCGCCGAGGTGGCCGTCGGGACCCACCTTGATCTGCGCGCCGCCCACCGGGACCAGGCGGGTCTCGCTGGGCAGCTTCAGGTCCGCCAGCAGGAGCCCGCCCTCGCGCGGGCTCAGGGTCAGACGCCC
Source organism: bacterium (assembly GCA_021783355.1). Classification (GTDB taxonomy): domain Bacteria; phylum Elusimicrobiota; class Elusimicrobia; order UBA1565; family UBA9628; genus GWA2-66-18. The sequence goes on from JAJXTZ010000243.1 coordinate 2,745, forward strand.
CTTCCAGCCCAGAGGGCGCGAGCGTCCGTCCGGGGTGACGACGCGGACCTCGCCCATCGGCTCCAGCGACGCCGTCGCCGCGCGGCGCACGACGGCGATCTCCACCCGCGCCGGCGCGGGCGCGGGCGCGGGC
>JAJXTZ010000244.1 GCA_021783355.1 bacterium
AGTCCGCGCCCAGGGTGACCATGCGCGCGTCGAGTTCGGCGAAGCGCTCGCGCACCAGGGCCACGGTGACCGGCGCGGTGGACGCGGCGTAGATCGGGAGGTCCGTCCCGTCCGCCGCCTTCGCGGCGGCGGGTATGCGCGCGGGCCGCGCGGCCGCGCCGCGCGCGAGGGCCGCGGCGGGCGCCAGCAGCAGGGCGGCGGCCAGGAGGGCGCGCATCAGTTCTTCCGGTCGATCGGGACCTGCGGGAAGTGCGCCCGCATGTAGGCCTCGATCTCGTCGAAGTGGATCTCCCAGCGGTTGGAGCCCTCGGGCTTGTGGATGAACTCCTTGACCTCCAGCGCGGAGAGGATGTTGGTGGCGCGCGCCGACGAGCCGAACTGGGACTTGAGCAGATCCTGCGACACGCGCCGGCGGTCGAGCACGAGCTTGAGCGCCTGCGAGAACTCCAGCGGCTCCACGCCGAACTGCGAGAGATCGGCGGCGGCGGAGCCCTTGCCCGCCATCGTCTCCAGCATCGGGTAATCGGGCTTGCCCTGCGTCTTCAGGTAGGACACGACCCCGCGGATCTCGTCCTCGGAGACGAACGCGCCCTGGCAGCGCTCCGGCTTCTGGGCGCCGCTCGACAGATAAAGGAGGTCTCCCCGCCCCTGCAGGCTCTCCGCGCCGGAGCAGTCCAGGATGACCTTGGAGTCCACCTTGGAGATCACCTGCAGCGCGATGCGGCTGGGCAGGTTGGCCTTGATGACGCCGGTGATCACGTCCACCGACGGGCGCTGGGTCGCGAGCACCAGGTGGATGCCGACCGCGCGCGCCATCTGGGTCAGGCGCTGGATCGCGTCCTCGACGATGTCGCCGGCGATCAGCATCAGGTCCGCCAGCTCGTCGATGACGACGACCACGTGGAAGTCGCGCGGCAGGCCCTTCTTGTCGGCCTCGGCGTTGTAGCCGTCGAGGTTCCTCACGCCGTGCAGCTGGAGCTTCTCGTAGCGGCGCTCCATCAGACTCACCAGCGCCTTGAGCGCCTTGGCGGCGTCCTTGGCGTTGGTGACCACGGAGACGCGCGCCGGGTCCGTCATCGGGTCGAAGAGGTGCGGGATGCCCTCATAGAAGGTCAGCTCGGTGCGCTTGGGGTCGATCAGCAGGAATTTGACCTCGTCCGGCCGCGCGCGGAACAGGATCGAGAGCACCATCGAGTGGATCAGCACCGACTTGCCCGAGCCGGTGGCCCCGGCCACCAGCACGTGCGGCATCTTGGCGATGTCGGCGGAGACCGGCTCGCCGCTGGACGACAGGCCCAGCGCGAAGGTGAGCAGCGGCGCCGAGGCCGGGACCGCCTCGCTCTGCAGGATCTCGCGCAGGACGACGGAGGCCTGGCGCGGGTTCGGGATCTCGATGCCGACGGCGGCCTTGCCCGGGATCGGCGCGATGATGCGGATGCCCTTGGCGCGCATCGCGAGCGCGATGTCGTTCTCGAGGGCGACGATCGAGGAGACCTTGACGCCCGGCGCCGGGGTCACCTCGTAGCGCGTGATCACCGGGCCCGGCGAATAGCCGGACACGTGGGCCTCGATGTCGAAGCTCTTCAGCGTGCGCTCGAGGTCGGCCACGGCCTGGGCGATCTCGGCCTCGGTGGGCTTGCCGCGGTGGCGGGCGTCGGAGGGCAGGCTGAGGAGCTCCGGCGACGGGAGGCGGTAGTCCTTGTAGGCGGAGGTCGGCGCGGGGGCCGACGGCCGCGCGTCGGCGCCGCCGGCGGGCTTGGCCTTGGACGCGGCCTTCTCCTCGATCAGCTTGGGCAGGCCGTTGGGCCCGGAGGCGGGCTTGACGGCGCGGGTGTCCACGGCCTTGGGAGGCGCGGGCGCAGCCGCGACGGCGCGCGCGGGCGAGGGGTCCTTGGCTTTCGTCCTCGCGGCTTCGGCCGCGGGAGGGGCCTTGGCCTTGAGCTCCCGGAGTTCGGCGCGGGCCTTGGACCAGGCGGCGTAGTCCTCGGCCAGCAGGCGCGCGAAGGCGGCGGCCGCGGACGACCAGCGGATCTCGAAGACGACCTGCAGGGCGAACAGGAACACGCCCAGCGCCGCGACGAAGGCGCCGACGGCGCCGAGCCCGGACATCAGCCCCCCCGACAGCGCGGCGCCCAGGGCGCCGCCGCCGCGCACGGGGAGCGCGCCCGCCCAGGTGCCGATCTGCGCGAACAGGGCCGAGCCCGCGGCCAGGCCGAAGAGCGAAGCCAGGGTCGTGGTCAGCCAGCCGGTGGTCTTGGCGCGCAGCACGTGCTGGAGCAGGCCGTTGAACATGAAGACCGGCAGCAGGAACGCGGCGTCGCCGAGCGCGGAGAAGAGCTGCGCGGCGATCGCGCGGCCGATGGCGCCCGCGTGCGACGGGACCAGCAGGGCCCAGCCCAGGTAGATCGCGCCAAGAAAGAACGCAGCCCAGCGCAAGGCCGAGGGCAGGATGTCCTTGCGCGCCTTGCTCTTGGCCTTGGCCGCCGAGCGGTACCGGTTGGTCGCCATGTGAGTGCGGGCCCCTCCGTCGGGAGATGTGCGGCGTTGCGGACGCGGCGGCAGCCGCGTGTCAGCGCGAGACGATGATCATGTCCTGCCCGGCCTTGACCGGCTTGCCGTTGTCGAGCAGGAATTTGACGATCGTGCAAGGGAACTCGGCCTTGATCTCGTTGAAGACCTTCATGGCCTCGATCATGCAGATCACCTGGCCGGGCTTGATCTGGTCGCCTTCCTTGCAGAACGGCGGGCTGGACGGGGACGGGGCGCGGTAGAAGATCCCCATCATCGGCGACTTGACGGCGGTTCCCGCCGGGACGGCGGGGGCGGCGGCCGCGGGC
>JAJXTZ010000245.1 GCA_021783355.1 bacterium
CCTGAAGGACGCCGCCCGCCGCGCCCTGGGCCTGCCCGCCGTGGACCGCCGCTTCCTGCCCGGCCCCAACGCGCTGATGGCGCGCGCGGTCCTGAAGAGCCCCGTGGCCACGCCCGCCGAGAAGGCCCGCGCGCGGGCCGCCCTGCGCCGCGCCGCCGCGCGCTGAGCCGCGGGTCACCGCGCCGCGGCGGCGGGCTTGAAGGAGGCGAGGAAGTCGTCGAAGGCCGGGGACGGGGCCTGACCGGCGGGGCGCGTGTTCTCCAGCGCGAAGAAGCCGCCGGGGGCCGGGACCAGCACGGCGCGGGTGCGCGTGCGCTGCAGCCCCAGATGCGGGTCGGGGAAGTCCCGGTCCACGGTGGTCTCCAGGGACGCGATCCCGGCGACGGTCACGGGGACGGCCGCCGTCGCCAGGCCGCCGGCGGCCTCGGCGGGGAGGAACTGCCGCGCGGACTTCCAGCGCCCGCTCGCGGGATGGAAGGAGACCGCGATGGTCTCCGTGTACGGCGCGGGGCCGTCCGGGGGGCCGAAAAAGGCCGCGAGGCGGTCGCCGTCGGCGGCTTCGTCCACGCGCCAGCCGGGCGGCAGGTCCGCGGCGAACCTCCCGCCCGGGGCCGCGTAGGAGACCCCGCCGCCCGGGGGCGGCGCGGGCTTGCGCGAGCAGGCGGCGCCGAGGAGGAGTCCGACGGCCAAGGCGGCGGGCTTCATGGGGTTTTCTCCAGCGCGGCGATCCGCCGCAGGAGCGCGGCGCGGCGGTCCGGCGGGGCGTGGGCGGCGAAGGCCTCGGCCCAGGTCAGGTCGTCGGCTCGCTGCCGCGGGTCCCGCGCCTGCGCGGCGGCGGACAAGTTGTTCCGCGCGGCCGCCGCGAACTCGCGTCCCTCCTGCGCGGCCAGGGCGGGCGGCAGCGCAGTCCCCGCGTCCTGCGCGCATTTCTCCAGCGCCTGCCAGGCCTGGTAGCGGGGCAGGTCCATCCAGCCTTTCGGCGAGGAGGCCAGCCCGCGGGCCACGGCGTCGCGCTCGGCCGCGACCGTCTTGGGCGTCACGCCCGCGGCCGCCCGGGCGTCGGGGGGGATCTCCAGCATCGCCGACAAGGCCTGCCCGGGACGACCGGCGCCCTCGTAGGCGGCGATCAGGCGCGGGTAGCCCTGGCGGCGCATCTCGGGCAGGATCCTGGTCTCGAAGTCGCGCGCGCGGGAGCGGTAGGCGGAGTCGTCGGCGCGCAGGGCCGCGTCGGCGCGCCGCAGGCCCACCAGCTTGAGACCCTCCAGCACCCACGCGTACGCCGAGGTCTTGCGCAGGCGCCGCGCGACGCTCTCGCGCTGGGCCTGCACCTGCTCCACGGTCTTGAAGTCGGAGCTGCCCGCGAAGGTGCCCATGTAGCGCCCGTCGATCCAGGTGCGCAGGGCCGGGTAGCCCTGCGCCAGCAGCATCTGGTACATGTCCACCCAGCCCGTGTCGAGCGACTGGCGCGGCTCCAGGGCGAGCTTGTCGGTCAGATACCGGAACTGCTCGCGGTAGGCCTCGTGCTCGCGCTCCAGCGGATTGAGCCCCGGCGCGTTGCCGCGGACCTGCTCGATGGTCGAGGCGTCGCGGCGGAATTGCCAGATGTGGGTCAGCTCGTGGTACAGGACCACGTCCTCCCGGGAGATGAAGGCCTTGCGCGCGTCCGGGTGGTTCAGGAGGTAGAGCGCGAGCTTGGCCGGGTCGGAGAACTCCTTGGCCAGGGCGGCGCGGTCCTTGGCCGGCGCCGTCTCCAGCGCCACGCGCGCCGCGTCCCAATGGTTGATCTGGATGCCGCCGGTCTCCGGGTTGGCGACCGCCGCGGACTGGCCGTAGCCGCCCTCGAACGGGCGTTGGGACATCTTGACCATCACGATGTCCGGCAGGCGCGCCGCGCCCCGGGCGTCGCGGAAGCGGGCCAGCATCCTTCGGCCCGACGGCGTGCGGGCGAACTGCGCGGCGAGGTCGGCGTCGAAGGCTCGGCCCAGGCGCGTCTCGAGCGAGTCCTGGTAGACCGGAGGGCGCGCCGGCGCGTTGACCCCTCCGGGGAGCACCGGCAGCGAGGATTCGGCCACCGCCTTGAGGCCCCGCGAGAAGTCGAAGAGCCGCGTGGAGTCCGCGTAGGCCGCCTCCAGCGAGGCCGCGGCGTCGCCGGCGTTCGCCGCCCCGGCCAGGGAGGCGCGCAGGGCGGCCGGGATCCTCACGCCCGCGGACCGCGCCAGCTGCAGGCTGCGCAGGACCGCCGGCGGGACCGGTTCGCCCGCGGGCGTGCGGCGCAGAATGGTCAGGAGGTCGCCCATCGTGTGCCGCAGCGCGCCGACCTCGCCGCCGCGCCGGGACAGCAGGATCTGAGCGCGCAGCAGCGGCCGGCGGCTGCCCGGCGCCAGGATGCGGCAAGTGGCCTCGTCCACGCGGTAGCCGCGTCCCATCAGCGCGGACCAAGTCAGGGGGTCGAGCCTCTCGGTGGAGGCGTCGAACGGGGACATCAGCCGCCGGTACTCGGCCGCGGGCAGGGCCCGGCCTCCCGCGCCGATCAGGTGCCCGGTCCCGGGGTCGTAGCGGTAGCCGAGGCCCGTCCAGAGGGCGAGGGCGGCCGGCGTCGCCGGCGCGCCGCTCCAGACGAAGGGGGGGCCCGTGAGGACGGCGCGGGGCGCGGGCCCCGCGCCCGCGCAACGCCCGGGGACCGCCTGGTCGCCGGCGGGCGCGTTCGACGCCGCCGGCGCCGGGCCGGCCAATGCGGCGGCCAGGAGCGCGGCGGCGAGGCCGCGTGAGGGGTTCACGCGCTCAGTTTAGCCCTGGACGCCTCGGATTGCAAGGGGCCGGCGGGCCTTGTC
>JAJXTZ010000070.1 GCA_021783355.1 bacterium
GTGTCCACCACGGAGGCGACGTCCACCTCGTCCTGGCCGGTGCCCACGGTCTCCACGATGATCTTGTCTCATCCCAGCGCCTCCAGCACGTGGACGGCGCCGAAGATGGCGTGCGTCAGGCCGCCCACCATCCCGCGCGAGGCCAGGCTGCGGATGAAGACGCCCGGGTCGGTGGCATGCTCCATGATGCGCAGGCGGTCGCCCAGGAACGCGCCGCCCGACAAGGACGAGCTGGGGTCCACGGCCAGCACCCCCACGGTCTGGCCGCGCTTGCGGTACGCGCCGATGAGCCGCCCGGTCAGCGTGGACTTGCCCGCGCCGGGCGGGCCGGAGACGCCGACCTTCTGGACCGTGCCGGCGGCGCGGAAGAAGTCGCGGGAGAGCTCCTCGGCCTGCGGCGCCTCGTCGACGACCAGCGTCAGGGCGCGCGAGGCCGCGGCGTGCTCGCCCTTGCGCACGCGGCGGATCAGGTCCTTCGGGTCGTTCTTAGCGGGCAACGGTGAGCTTCTCGTTGAGGTAGGCCACGATCTCGGAGAGCGGCGTGCCGGGGCCGAACACGCGGTCCACGCCGGCCTTGCGCAGGACGGCGGCGTCCTCGTCGGGGATGATGCCCCCGCCGAAGACCAGGACCTCCTTGAGGCCCTTCTTGCGCAGGGTCTTGACCACCTCGGGGAACAGGGTCAGGTGCGCGCCGGACAGCAGCGACAGCCCGACGGCGTCCACGTCCTCCTGCAGGGCGGCCGCGGCGATCATGTCCGGCGTCTGGCGGATGCCGGTGTAGATCACCTCGAAGCCGGCGTCGCGCAGGGCGCGCACGATCACCTTCGCGCCGCGGTCGTGGCCGTCCAGGCCCGGCTTCGCGATCAGGACACGGATGGGTTTCGTCATCACCAAGTTCCCCCCTGGGACTCCAGGACCGCCGCGAAGGCCTCGACGACCTTCGGGTCGTAGCGGGTGCCCGCGCCCTCGCGTGCCTCCCTGAGCGCCTTCGCGCCCAGCTCGGCGCCGCGCAGGCCCGCCGAGCGCAGCTCCTCCATCTTGACGGCCAGGCCCAGGATGCGCGCGCCGAGGGGGATGTCCTCGCCGGCGAGCTTGCCCGGGTAGCCGGAGCCGTCCCACAACTCCTTGTGGTGGCGGATCATCGGGATCGCGCCCTCCAGCATCTTGACGCCCTCCAGCATCCGGGCCGAGAAGCTGGGCAGCATCTCCTCGGAGGCGCCGGTCACGCCCATGTCGGCCAGCAGGCGCGGGTTCTTGAAGGCCACGTAGCCGATCTTGTGCAGGACGCCGGCGTAGTACAGCATCCGGTAGTCGTACTCGTCCACGCCGAGAGCCCGGCCCAGCGAGCAGCACAGCTTGGCCGCGCGGACCGGGTACTCCTCCAGGCCGGGCTTCGCGTTCTCGATGACGGCGCTGAGGATCTCCAGCACGTGGGAGAAGAAGTTCTTCTGCTCGGCGATGATCTTGGTGTTCGTGATCGCGACCGACGCGAGGCTGGCCAGGCTCGACAAGAGGCCCACGTGGACCTGGGTGTACTCGCCCGACGACTTGTTGAGGACCTCCACCACGCCCACCAGCTCGTCGCGGAACACCATCGGCACGCACAGGAGCGACCGGGTCTGGAAGCCGGAGGCCTTGTCGAACTTGCCGGCGAAGCGCGGGTCGCTGCGCGTGTCGTTGACCAGCTCCGGCTTGCGGTTCTGCGCCACCCAGCCGGCGATGCCCTGGCCGATGGGCAGCGTCATGGTCCGCAGCGCCTTGGCCTTCTCGCCGGAGGCGATGCGGAAGAACAGGTGCTTCTTGTCGTCGGTGACCAGCATGATGGAGCTGGCCTGCGAGCCGGTCAGCTGCTCGGCCGCGGCCCCGATCTTCTGCAGCAGGAAGTCCAGGTCCAGCGTGGAGTTCAGGCTGCCGGCGATGGAGAAGAGCTCCAGGGCCAGGTCCAGGTTCATCTCCGGCGCGTCGGCGCTGCCCATGGTCACTCCGTGCCTCCCAGGACCTCGCGCACCGTGGTGAGGCCCTCCTTCACCTTCTCCAGGCCGTCCTGCGCGATCAGGCGCAGGCCTTCCTTCTGTCCCGCCAGGCGCACCGTGTCGGACGCCACATCCTTGAGGCAGACCTGGCGCAGGGCGTCCGTCATCACCAGCAGCTCGTGCATGCCGACGCGGCCCTTGTAGCCGATGCCCTTGCAGGCCTCGCACTTGTTCTCGCCGGGGGGCGGGACCCAGACCTTGGCCGGGGGCTCCACCTTGTGCGCCTCGAAGACCAGCTTCTCCGCGGGGCTGAGGTCGCGCTCCACGCGGCACTGCGCGCACAGCCGGCGCGCCAGGCGCTGGGCCAGGATGGCCTTGATCGTGGTGGCCACCATGAAGGCGGGCAGGCCCATGTCCACCAGGCGGGAGATGGACGACGAGGAGTCGTTGGTGTGGATGGTGGAGAAGACCAGGTGGCCGGTCATGGCCGCCTCCATGGCGATGTGGGCGGTCTCCTCGTCGCGGATCTCGCCGACCATGATCACGTCGGGGTCCAGGCGCAGGAAGGAGCGCAGCGCGGTGGCGAAGTCGAACTTCTTGCCCTCGCCCAGCTTGATGTCCGGGTTGACGGGGACCTGGACGATGCCGTCGAGGTTGTACTCGACCGGGTTCTCCGCGGTCAGGATCTTGATGTCCGGGCGGTTGACGTGGTTCAAGGCGGCGTAGAGCGTGGTGGACTTGCCCGAGCCGGTCGGGCCGCAGACCAGGATCAGGCCGAAGTTCTTCTTGCCGCCGATGCCCCGCAGCAGGCCCAGGAACTTGTCCAAGGTGTCCTTCAGGAAGCCCATCTTCAGGATGTCCACCTGGACGGACTTCCGGTCCAGGATGCGCATCACGCAGGACTCGCCGTAGACGGTGGGGACCATCTCGACGCGGAACTCGATCGGGCTGCCCTGGGCCAGGATCTGGATGCGCCCCGACTGCGGGATGCGCCGCTCGGTGATGTTCATCGAGTTGGTCATGATCTTGATCTTGGCCGAGATCGCGCTGCGGTAGCCCCAGGGCACGTTGAACGGGCCCGGGACCAGCATGCCGTCCACGCGGTAGCGCAGCAGGATCTTGGAGGTCTTGCCGGCGGGGTCCTCGAAGGGCTCGATGTGGATGTCGGAGGCCTTCATGGACAGCGCGCCCAGGATGATGGCGTTGACGTACTTCTCGACCTCGGGGGCGGAGGCGTCCACCTCGGTGATGTCGGTCTTGGCCTCCTCCTTCTGCACCTCCAGGCCGCCCTCGGACTCGGGCAGGCCGCCCTCGCCCTTGTTGGCGCCCACGTCGGTCATCAGGCGGTTGAAGGCCTCGCCCTCGCCGCGGCCGTAGGCGGCGTCCAGGGCGGCCAGCACGTCGTGGGGCAGGGCCAGGTAGGGCTGGACGCTCAGGCCGGTGCGCAGCTGGATGTCCTCGGAGACGAAGAAGTCCCGCGGGTCGGCCATCGCGACGAAGAGCAGGTTCTCTTCCTTGGCGAACGGGATGGCCGCGTGGCGGCGCGCGACGGCCTCGGGGATGACCTTGGCGGTCTCGGCGTCCACCTCCATCTGCGTCAGGTCCACGGCCTTGACCTGCCACTCGTCGGACAGGGCCTTGAGGAGCGGGCCCTTCTTGATCAGGCCCGCGTCCAGGAGGGTCTGCTGGAAGCTCTTGCCGGACTTGGCGGCGGCGGCCTCGGCGGTCTTGACCTGCTCCGCGGTCAGCAGGCCCTTCTCCGCCAGGACCTCCTGCGCGGTCTTGCGGCGCGTCAGGCCTTTAACGGGCATGGTGCTCTCCGAAGACGCCGCGCAGGGCGGCGAAGATCTCCCCGAGCGTGGCCCGGGACTCCACGGCGCTCAGGATGTGCGGGAAGAGGTTGTCCTTGGCGTTCTCGGCGGCGGCGGCCAGGCGCGCGACGCTCGCCGCGGCGGCCTTGGAGTCGCGGGACTTGCGGAAGGCCTTCAGGCGCGCGACCTGCTCGGCCTCCAGCTTGGGCGAGACCTTCAGGCGCGCGGGGCCCTTGGCGGGCTCGTCCAGGCGCAGGGTGTTGACGCCGACGATCTTGCGCCGTCCGCTCTCGATGTCCTGCTGGTAGCGGTAGGCGCTCTCCTGGATCTCGCGCTGGGGGACCTCCTCCTCCACCAGCTTGATCATCCCCCCCGAGGCGCGCAGGCGCTTCAGGGTCTCCGTGATCCGGCGGTCGAGCTCGTCGGTCAGGGCCTCGACCGCCCAGGCGCCCGCGACGGGGTCCACGGTGGCGGGCACGCCGGTCTCGTGGGCCAGGATCTGCTGGGTGCGCAGCGCCAGCTGGGCCGACTCCTCGGTGGGCAGCGCCAGCGCCTCGTCGAAGGAGTTGGTGTGCAGGGACTGCGCGCCGCCCAGCACGGCCGCCAGGGCCTGCCAGGCCACGCGCACGGCGTTGTTCATCGGCTGCTGCCCGGTCAAGGTCGAGCCGCAGGTCTGCACGTGGAAGCGCAGGGACTGGGCCTTGGGGTCGGTCGCGCCGAAGTCCTCCTTCATGATGCGCGCCCAGACGCGGCGCGCGGCGCGGAACTTGGCGATCTCCTCCAGGAAGTGGTTGTGGCAGCCGAAGAAGAACGCCAGCTTGGGGCCGGAGGTCTCCACGCTGACGCCGCGCTCGCCCAGCGCCTTGAGATAGGCCTCGGCGTTGGCGAAGGTGAAGGCGACCTCCTGGACGGCGTCAGAGCCGGCCTCGCGGATGTGGTAGCCGGAGATGGAGATGGGGTGGAAGCGGGGGGCGTTCCGGAAGGACCACTCCATCGCGTCGGCGCACAGGCGCAGGGACGGGGCCACGGGGAAGACCTGGGTGCCGCGGGCGATGAACTCCTTGAGGATGTCGTTCTGGAGCGTGCCTTGCAGCGCCGACGGGGCGACGCCGCGCTTCTTGGCGACGGCGACGTAGAAGGCGAGCAGGACCGACGCGGTCGAATTGATGGTCAGCGAGGTGGAGACCTTGTCCAGCGGGATGCCCTCGAAGAGCTCGTCCATGTCGTCGATGGTGCCGATGTGCACGCCGACGCGCCCGACCTCCCCCTTGGCCTTGGGGTCGTCGGCGTCCAGGCCGATCTGCGTGGGCAGGTCGAACGCGGTGGACAGGCCGGTCTGGCCCTGCTCCAGCAGCCAGCGGAAGCGCTGGTTGGTCTGCTTGGCGGTGCCGAAGCCCGCGTACTGGCGCATGGTCCACAGGCGCCCGCGGTACATGGTCTTCTGGATGCCGCGCGTGAACGGGTAGTCGCCGGCCGTCCCCAGGGCGCCGGAGAGCGGCGTCTCGGGGCCGTAATAGCGCTGGATCTCCGCGCCGGACGGCGTGCGGAAGTCGGGGGCGTCGGGAGTCGGGGAAGTCGCGGGGGCGTCGCTCATGCGGGCCTCATCTCCAGCCGGTCGCCGGTCTTCACCGAGCCGCGCAAGACGCCGCCCTTGAGCTCCAGCACGCTGTGCGCGGACAGAACCCACGGCGACAGCCGCCATGGCTTCAAGTCCTCCAGCACGCGGCGCACCGTCAGGCGCTTGTCCAGGAAGAGGACGTCGATCGGGAATCTCATGAAGAAGGTGTGGATCATCGGGCAGGGCACGATCCAGAGCCCCTCGCCCGCATCCAGCCCGTCGCGGCCGAGCAGTCCCTTGGAGCGCGACGCCGCGTCGTCGGCCAGGCTCACGCGCGCGGCCACCGCGGTCCCGCGCGTGGCGTTGAACGCCGCGAAGAGCGCCGTGCCCGCCGCGGGCGCGCTCACCGGATCACCGTGAGGCGGCCGCGCGTGGATTGGGAGCCGTCGGTCACGACGAACACGTAGGTGCCGCTGGCGACCAGGTTCCCGTCCGCGTTGCGGCCGTCCCAGACCGGCGTGCCGATGGTGGCCACGATGCGCCCGTCCAGGGTGTAGATGTTGATGGTCGCGCCGCTGGTGGTGTACGGAGGCGGCAGGAAGAACAGCGCATGGCTCTGCTGGGACAGGCGCAGGGGGTTCGGGAAGGCGTACGCCGGGGGAAGGCCGGGGAGCGCGGGCGACGCGGGGGTGGACGGCGGCAGGCTCCCGTTGAGCGCCAAGTACACCGCCTTGTAGGCGTTGAGCCGCCCCGCCCCCTGATAGGTGGACGCGTAGCCGATGTCGTCGGCTGCGGAGCGCAGGTCGGACTGCACCTGCGCCGGCGTCAGGCCCGGCTTGGCCGCGATCATCAGCGCCGCCGCGCCCGCCACCATCGGCGAGGAGAAGGAGGTGCCGGAGGCGGTCACCGTCTTGGAGTTGAGGTCGGTGGTGAGGACCGACACGCCCGGCGCGACGAGGCCGTTGTTGGCCAGCGCGGTGCCGAAATCGGAGAACGACGCGACGTGATCGGCGGAATCCGTGGCGCCGACGGGGATGACCCCGGTGCAGACTCCCGGGGATTCCACGGCGGCGCCGCTGTTGCCGGCGGCGGCGACGAGGACGACGCCCGCCGAGACCGCCCCGCTGACCGCGGTCTGCAGGGACCCGGAGCAGCTGGTCCCCCCGCCGAGGCTCATGTTGACCACGATCTTTCCCCAGGCCGCCGTGTTGACCACCCCGGTCGCGTAATTGATGGCCGCGATGATGGCGGGGTCGTTGGTCAGGCAGCCGGACGCGGAGCAGTCCGTGTTGCAGTCGGCGTCGGCGAAGACCTTCAGGGACGCGAGCTGCGCGCCCCAGGACATCCCGGCGACCTCGAAATGATTGTTGGCGGACGCGGCCGCCACCCCGGCCACGTGCGTGGCGTGCTCGCAGGCGGGCACGAGGGGGTCGTTGACGGCGGCGACGGCGCCGGTGTTGGGGTCGAAGGCGATGCCCTGAGCGTTTCCGAGCTTCGCGCTCAGGTCGGGCTGGGTGCCGTCGATGCCGCTGTCGACCACCGCGATCGTCACGCGCGACGAGTAGCCGGTCTCCAGATCCCAGGCGTTGAGCGCGTGGACGGCCGTCAACGCGTACTGGCTGCCGAGCAGGGGGTCCGACGGCACGGACCTGATCTTGTAGACGTTGCTGGGCTGGACTTGCGCGACTCCGGCCAAGCCCTGCAGCTGCCCGAGGGCCTGGGACACCGAGCGAGCGGAGGTCCAAGTGATCAGCGTCCACCCGCCGCCCAAGGAAGGTCCGCGCGAGAATCCGCGCGCCGCCAGCGCGGCGTCCAGGGAGGCCGCCGCCGACGACGACGAGAGGCGGACGATCGCCTGCCCCGCCGTCACCAGGGCGCCCTGCGGGGTGCCGGAGGCGGGGGTCGTCCCGGTCGTGGAGAAGACCTCCGTCTTCAGAGCGCGCGCGGGGACGCAGAGCAGCGCCGCCAGGGCCAGCGCGGCCGGCGCGTCACGCCGGCGCAAGGGCGTTCTCCCGCTTGACGATGCCGACGACCTCGCCGATGTCGTTCAGCTCGAACTCGGCGCCGGACTCCTTCGTGCCGAAGGTGTCGCCGTACTTGGCCCAGGCGGTGCGCATGCCCACGCCCTTGGCGCCCTTGATGTCGCGGTCCGGCCAGTCGCCGACCATCAGGGTCTCCTCGGGCTCGGTGCCCAGGAGCTCCAGGGCGCGGCGGTACGGCTTGGGGTCGGGCTTCTTGACGCCGAAGTCCTCCGAGGTGATCACGTTGTCGAAGTAGTGGTGCAGGCCCAGGCCCACGATGCGCAGCCACACCTCCAGCTTGGGGGCGTCCGAGATCACCAGGCGCTGCACGCCCATCTTCATCAGCTCGATCAGGGTCGAGTGGACGCGCGGGTACAGGGTCATGGTCCCGGTCTTGGCGCGGCGGTAGGCCAGGATGCCGCCGGCCAGGATCTTGTAGTCCAGCTTGCCCAGCTTGGCCTTGAGGATCTTGTCGAAGATCTTCTGGTCCTCGATGCCTTCCTTCCAGTAGACGTCGAAGACCTCCTGCACCAGCGCGTCCTTCTCGCCGGGCAGGCCCGCGTCGATCATCCCCTCCACGGCGGCGTCCACCGCGACCCGCTTCATCTTCATGAAGTCGGTCAGGGTGTTGTCGATGTCGAAGATGACGGCTTTGATCATTCCTTGACCCGCTCCATGTACGAGCTGTCGCGGGTGTCCACGCGGATCTTGTCGCCTTCCTTGACGAAGAGCGGCACCGAGATCTCCAGGCCGGTCTCGAGCGTGGCCTTCTTGGTCATGTTGGAGACCGAGTCGCCCTTGACGCCCGGCTCGCTGGAGGTGACGGTCAGCACCACGTTGGCCGGCAGCTCGATGTCGGTCAGCTTGCCGTCCACGTACACGCCCAGGACCTCCATGTTCTCGTTGAGGAACTTGGCCTGGGGGCCGAGGCGGTCCTTCGGGTAGGAGACCTGCTCGTAGGTCTCGCTGTCCATGAACACCGCCATGCCGCCCTCGTCGTAGGAGTAGATCTTCTCGCGCTTGGTGACCGGCACCTCGCGGAACTTGGTCCCCGACGCGTACGAGCGCTCGATCACGTTGCCCGTGCTCAACGAACGCAGCGTCGTGCGGTAGACGGCCGCCGACTGGGACTTGCGGTGGTGCTGGTACGAGATGATCTGGACGATGTCCCCCTCGTCTTCGAAGACGAGGCCGTTCTTGAACTGCGAGGTGTCGATCATGATGCGCTCTCCTGAAAAAACGAGGCTGGCCCGACGCCGAAATCCTACCAAAACCCCGCGTTTGCGTGCTAGAATCTTCTTACATTCCTTATGAGCTCACACGAGCGCCTGGCCGAGCTGAAGGACCGCCTGGAGGCCAAGACCCGCCTCCTCCAGGACGTGGCCCACGAGCTCAAGAACCCCCTGGCCGTCGTCCACGGCTACGCGTCCTTCCTGAGCCGGGAGAACCTCTCCCCGGCCGAGACCGCCAAGGCCCTGCGCGCCATCCTGTCCAACGCCGAGCGCGCCGCCGAGATGGTCGCCCAGCTGCAGGACGCCGCGCGCCTGGAGTCCGACTCCTTCTCCGTGGAGACCCGCGCCGTCGCGGGCGCCGCCCTCCTGCAGGAGGCCGCGGAGTCCGCGGAGCTCGAGGCCGCGCGCCGGGGCGTGCGCCTGCGCTGGCGCGCCGCGGTCGGCGACTCCCTGCTGGTGGACGCCGACGCCCGCCGCGTCCTGCAGATCCTGGCCAACCTGATCGGCAACGCCCTGAAGTTCACCCCCGAGGGCGGCCTGATCGAGGTCTCCGCCCAGCGCGAGGGGCGCGCCGTGCGCTTCAGCGTCATCGACACCGGCCCCGGCATCCCGGCCGCGGAGCTGCCGCACGTGTTCGACCGCTTCTACCAGACCCGCGACAACCCCCAGAAGCGCAAGGGCCTGGGCCTGGGGCTGGCCATCTGCAAGGGCCTCGTCGAGGCCCACGGCGGCCGCATCTGGGTCGAAAGCCTGCCCGGCGCCGGCTCCGGCTTCAATTTCACGCTCTCCGCCGTCCAAACCCCCGCCCCCGAGGAGGACTCATGCTCCACGCCGCGCTGATCGCCGCCGCCCTGGCCGCCCCCGCGTCCGCCGCCCCGGCCCTCCCGTCGTTCGAAGGCGCCGCCGCCGCCGTGATGGCTCAAGCCGCCCTGACCCGCGCGGCGGACGTGAAGACCCTGGACGCCGGCGTCGCCGCCGACCTGGACCGCCTGGCCTCCGACGCGAGCTTCAAGGAGATGGACCTCTCCCGCCTGCACGCCGACGAGCAGAACCTGGACGCCCGCCTGCGCTCCGGCGGCCGCGCCCAGGACCCGGGCCTGGCCTACGCCGTCACCGACTTCGTGGACCGCCTGCGCCAGGCGGACTCGGACCTGCGCTTCCTGCTTCAGGACGCCGGCGCCTGCGCCGCGCGCGTGACCGCCAAGGACCCGGCCCTCGCCCCTCACGCCCAGTCGTTCCAGTCCTCCGCCGCGCGCCTGTCCGACACCGTGCGCTGGCTCTCCATGGACGGCACCTGGCTGCAGTCCGACCTGCAGCAGGCCGGCTACCCGATGGAGGGCATGGACGCCGACCAGCTGCTGCGCTCCGTGCAGGACTCCGCGGACGCGCTGAAGTCCCTGGCCGACTCGATCCGCGCCAAGGCCGGCTGACGCCGGACTAGCGCAGGGCCCGGGCCAGGGCGGCCCAGGCGGGGAAGGCGATTTCCTCCGGCCGCGCCGTCTTGGCCACTCCCGCCGCCGCCAGCGCCGCCTCCACCTCCGCGCGCGGGCGCGCGAGCGCGCCGGAGATCGTCCCCGCCGCCATCTTGCGCCGCTGGCCGAACGCCGCCTTGGCCAGGCGCCAGAAGACCTTCTCGTCCTCCGGCGCCAGGCGCGGCGCGCTCCGGCGCGAGAGCGCCACCACGGCCGAGTCCACCCGGGGCCGCGGGACGAACGCCTCCGGGGGCAGCTCCAGGACCAGCTCCGCGTCCGCGCGCATCAGCACCGAGAGGGTCAGCAGGCCGTAGTCCGGCCCGCCGGGCGCGGCCACCAGGCGCAGCGCCACCTCCTTCTGGAACATGAGCGCGGCGCTCGTCCAGCCGTCCCAGAGGAGCAGCTTCTGCAGGATCGGCGCGGCGACGGCGTAGGGCAGGTTGCCCGCCACGCGCCACGGCCCCGGGCCGAGAGAGCCCAGGTCGAAGCGCAGGAAGTCCTCGGCCACGACGGTCAGGCGCGAGGCGTCCGGCACGCGCCCGGGCAGGGCCGCGGCCAGCGCCTCGTCGGTCTCCACCGCGGTCACGCGCGCGCCCGCGGCCAGGAGCGGCCCGGTCAGCGCCCCGCGCCCGGGGCCGATCTCCAGCGCCGCGTCGCCGGGCCCGGCGCCGCAGGCCTCCGCGATCGCGGCCAGCGCCTCGGGGTCGCGCAGGAAGTGCTGGCCGAGCTTGGCGCCCATCAGAGCGCCGCGGGGGACTCGGCGCGGCGCCGGCGCAGCAGGTCCTCGCCGATCTTCCACACGTCGCCGGCCCCCAGCGTCAGCACCACGTCCCCGCTCTTGAGCTGCTTGGCCGCCTCCAGCGCCCCGGGGAACGGCGCGCAGTCCGCGCCCGCGCGCCGCGCCGCGTCCACGATCAGCCCCGCGCTGACGCCGCGCAGGGGCTTCTCCCCCGCCGGGTAGATCTCGGTCACCCAGACCTTGTCGGCGCCCTGGAACGCGGGCCCGAACTCCTTGGCCAGCCGCTTGGTGCGCGAGTAGCGGTGCGGCTGGAAGACCACCACCACGCGCTCGGCCTTCCACAGCCCGGCCACGGCGGCCAGCGTGGCGCGGACCTCGGTGGGGTGGTGGCCGTAGTCGTCCACGAACTCCACGCCCCCGGCCGCGCCCAGGCGGTCCAGGCGGCGACCCACGCCGCGGAACTCGGACAGCCCCCGCGCCAGGCGCTTGAGGTCGAAGCCCAGGAAGCGCCCGGCCGCCAGCGCGGCCAGCGCGTTGGACACGTTGTGCCGCCCGGGGACCCGCAGGCGCAGGGTCAGCGCGCGGCGGCCCTTGTGGAGGACCTCGCAGGTGGAGCCGTCCTTGCTCAGGCGCGTCCCGCGCGCGCGCCAGTCCGCGCCGGCCGAGAAGCCGTAGGTGACCGTCGGGCGCGTGATCCGCGGGCGCAGCGCGCGCAGGACCGGGTCGTCGGCGCAGACCACCGCCGCGCCGTAGAACGGCAGGCGCTGCAGGTGCGCGACGAAGGCGTCCTGGAGCGCCGCCATCGTCCCGTAGTGGTCCATGTGGTCGTCGTCCACGTTGGTGACCACGGCCACCAGCGGCGTCAGGTGCAGGAACGAGCCGTCGGACTCGTCGGCCTCGGCGACCAGGTACTCGCCGACGCCGAGCTTGGCGTTGGAGCGGATGTTCTTGAGCTGGCCGCCGATGATGATCGTGGGGTCGGCCCCGGCGGCGCGCAGGGCCATCGCGACCATCGAGGTGGTCGTGGTCTTGCCGTGCGAGCCGGCGACGGTGACCGTCTTCTTCATGCGCCCCAGCTCCGCGAGCATCTGCGCGCGCAGCACCACCGGGACGCCCAGGCGGCGCGCCTCGGCGACCTCCGGGTTGCCGGGGGCGACGGCGGAGCTGACCACCACCACCTGCG
This sequence comes from bacterium, assembly GCA_021783355.1. GTDB lineage: Bacteria > Elusimicrobiota > Elusimicrobia > UBA1565 > UBA9628 > GWA2-66-18. Next base: position 11,990 of record JAJXTZ010000070.1, read on the forward strand.
CGCCGCGCGCATGCGCGGCCGCGTGGCCCTCGTAGACGCGCGCGCCGGCGGCCTGCAGGCGGCGCGTGATCTCCGAGGAGCGCGCGTCGGAGCCGGTCACGCGGTAGCCGAGGTTGACCAGGACCTCGGCGATCCCGCTCATCCCCACCCCCCCGATGCCGACGAAATGGATGCTCTTCACGAAGGAGCGCATCAGCCCGGGATCGCGCCGCGCCGTCACTTCGCCGCCTCCTTCCCCGACTGCGGGCGCAGCAGCCACTTCAGGCCGTCGCGCGCGACCTTGTCCTTGGGGTCCACGGCCAGGGCCCGGCGCAGGGCCGCGACCGCGCCGTTCTCGTCGCCGTTCATCACCGACGCCACGCCGCGCCCCAGCCACGCCGGCACCGAGCGCGGGTCAAGCTCGGTCGCGCGCTGGAAGCAGTCCATCGCGCGCTGGCCCTCCCCGACGGTGGCGTGCGCCAGCCCCAGCGCCGTCCACCAGTCCGCGTCGTCCGGACGGCGCACGGCCTCGCCCTGCTCGGGCAGGACCTCGGCCACCAGCGCCATCCAGCCCGTGCCGACCACCCACAGGTCCATGTCGTTGCCCACCTGGCGCGGCTGGTAGCTGACCTTGGGCGGGGTCCCGGCGTCGGCGCGGCCCGCGTCGCGCAGGCGCGTGTAGGTCAGGTCCATCCCCAGGCGCGCGTCGGAGTCCGCCGGGGCCGAGGCCATCACGGAGCGCAGGTCGTTCATCACGGACTCGATCTGCCTCTCGCGCGCGGCCGCGTCGCCGG
>JAJXTZ010000246.1 GCA_021783355.1 bacterium
GGCGAACACCCACGAGATGACCGACGCCGGGCAGAAGGAGCTCTCCCGGGCCGCCGGGGACCTGTCGTCCTACCCGCTCGACATCGTCAAGGTGACCGGCCATTTCGACGCCGGCGAGACCGGCGCGGCGGGCCTCGCCGACACGCGCGCGAAGATGGTGGCCGGGCTCCTGATCAACCGCTATCAGGTGGATCCGAACAAGATCTCGGTCGCGTCGTCCGCCGGCGGCGGCAAAGGCGTGACCATCACTTTCGTAAAGGGCGATTGATAATGCCACTGGACGACCTCGTCGCGCAGCTGGCCTTCGGCAAGCAGACGCCGAAGGCGGCTCCCGCCCTCGGGCTCTACCTGAGCCCGGACGTGATCTATCTGTCCGAGACTCACAGCGGCAAGGACGGCAAGATCGTCGTCGACCACCTGGTCCGCATCCCGATCCCGTCGGAGGGCAAAAGCCCGACCGCCACGGCCACGATGAGCACGGACTTCCTCGCCGATCCGCTGAAGGTCGCCGGACTGGTGCGCCAGTCCATGTCGCAGCTCCGCTGGAACGCCAAGAACGTGCGCGTCACCTTGTCGCATCATCTGGGACTCCTGCGCTATTTCTCGATGCCCGCGGTGGAGCACCGGTTCCTCAGGACCGCGGTCCCGTTCGAGGCCAAGAAGTACATCCCAATCCCGTTCGACGTCCTGGCCCACGACTTCCAGGCGTTCCCGCTCCCGGCCGACGCGACGGGCAAGGCTCGCGTCGGGGTGTTGATCGCGGTGACGCAGAAGAAGAACATCGCCAACGTCCAGGGACTACTGGACTCCCTGGGCCTCAAGCTCGACGGCCTGGAGGTCGCGCCGCTCTCCGTCCTGCGTCTATGGCAGGCTGTGGACCCCGAGAGGGACCCGGCCCCGTTCCTCCACGTACACATGGACGGGGGCAGCGTCCGAATCATGGTCGTGGAGAAAGGCGTGCCGGCGTTCTTCCGCGAGGTGTTCCTCGGCGAGGCGGCGACGCTCAACGACCTGCGCAAGATCGACCTGCCCGGCTGCGTGTCCTTCGTGCAGAAGCAACTGGGCATGACGGGAATCTCGCGCCTGCGCGTCAGCGGGGGAATCCCCGATCTGGAAGCATTCAAGAACGCCTTCTCCCAGGAGGCGGGCCTCCCGGCCGCCGCGCAGGACATGCCCAAGCTGCTGTCCATCAAGAGCGGGGACTGGGGCGGCTACGCGTCGCTGGGCGCGTCGGGCCACCTGCTCTTTCCCGCCGCGACGACCATCGATCTGGTGGCCCAGGACCGGATCAGCGACGAGGAGCGTCAGGCCGCGCGCAACATCATGCTGGCCGGCGCCGGGCTCGCCGCGTTCCTGGTCGTCATGGGCCTCATCAAGAGCGCGACCTACAGCTACAACGCCCGAGAACTGAGGCGCTACCACATCGAACCCGACATCTCGACGACGCTGCAGGGGATGGGCCCCGACGACATCGATCGCCGCCTCAAGGACATGCAGACGCAGCTCGACCAGCTCAAGGCCGTGACCGGCAGCGCCACCCAGACCAAGCTCTCCACGGTGCTGCGCGAGATCATCGCCGTGATGCCCGACAAGGTCTGGCTCGACCACATCGCCGTCGGGTCCCCGCTGATGGGCGCCCAGACGACCCCGTTCACGGTCACCTTGCGCGGCCACGCCCAGGACCGCGACGTCTCCGCGGAGCAGGCGCTGGCCTTCAAGTTCCAAGACAGCCTGCTGCGCTCGCCGCTCGGCAAGAACTTCGACGTCCAGCTCTCCGTCACCAAGGAGGGCTCCGGGACCGACCTCGCGGCCGAGCCGGGGCTCGACCCCGACGCCTTGGCCGCCAAGCTGGAAGGCCGCACCTCGTTCACCATGGAGTTGAGGTCCAAGCGCTGATGGCCGCCCAGCTCGATCTGAAGCCGTACATGGAGCTCCTCAGCCGCGAGATCGGCGTGGTCGTCAACACGGTCCGGGAGAAGGGGGCCAAGCGCTTCGGGCGCGCGTTCGGCGCGGCGGGCTTCATGGTCTTCGCCGCGTACATGGGCGTCTACCGCCCGCCGCAGGCGAAAAGCGCGCGCCTGAGCGCCGAGATCGCCCACGCCAAGATGATGGCCGATTACGGGGCCCAATACGCGACCCTCCGGGACGAATTGGCGGCCGCCTACCGCCTCCTCCCCAGGGTCGAGGACCGCGATCAGTGGCTCTCCAATTCGGTGCGCGACTCCTTGAACGTCGGCGGCTTGATCACGGAGGACTTCAAGCCGGTGCGGGAACAGGAGCTCAACGGTCTGGTCTTCCAGACCTCGGCGGTGACCGTGACGGTCCGCTTCGCCGATCTCTACGATTGGATCCTCCGCCTGGAGAGCGCCAAGCCGATGATGCACCTGCAGACCCTGGACCTGAGCAAGAAGACCGACAAGATGGGCTACAACTCGGCGAGCTGCGAGATCTCCACCGTGATCCCGCTGAAGAGGTACCGCTGATGGCGACCGGGGCGCGCCGCGGCGGACTGGGCTGGCTGATCCTCATCGCGGCGCTGGCGGTGCCCGGCTTCCTGTTCTACAACTGGTGGTCCCACCAGAAGGCGGAGCACGACCGCGGGCTGGCGGTGAAGGCTCGCGCGCGGCTGCCGCAGGGCGGCGTCTTCCAAACCCCGTCTCCCGCGGCGGACCGCCTGGTCAACCCTATCGCCTCCACGGCCGCGGCGACAGCGCCGCTCTCGCCCGCGCCGCTCCCCAAGACCGCGGCGCCCGTCCCCGCGAGGACACCGGCCGCGGCGGCGGTCGCCGTCGCGGTGGCGCCGGCGGTGGCTCCCGGCGCCCTGCC
>JAJXTZ010000247.1 GCA_021783355.1 bacterium
GGGCGGAGGCCGCCGCGCAGGCCGCGGCGCGGGAGTTCGACGGGAGCGCCGCCCCGGCGGCGGGCGCGCGGCTCGCCCCGCTCTGGCGGCGCGCGCTGCGCCGGGAGACGCCGGCGGACGAGGTCCGCGCCACGGCGCAGACGATCCCGGCGGCCGCGCGCGCGGAACTGCCCGAGACCGCCGCCCGCCTGGGCCGAGCGCTGGACGACGCGCATCGCGCGGACGTGCTGGCGCGGACCAACCCGTGGCGGATGCGCTGGCACTCGTCGTGGACCTACAAGGACCACCCGGACGGGCTGGGCATCCCCGACGGCCACTTCCGCCGCGATTTCGGCATCCGCCTGATGCTCAAGCCCGGCTGGCGCAAGATTCCCGACCTGCTCCTGCACTACCGGGTCCTCTTCGCCCACGAGTACACGCATTGGCTCCAGGACGAGGGGCTGATCACCTGCCGCTGGGGCGGGGAGCCTCCGGCCGTGGCCGTGGAGGTGCTGCGCGCGGTGGAACTGGCGGGATTGGAGGCGGTGGAGGCGGGCCGGGTCCCGACGGTGCATCGCGGCGTGCTGGACGCCTTCGCGGAGGGCCGCGCGTGGGTGCGCGCCGGCGGGAGCGCGCCGACCCTGGCGGCGTTCCGGCGCGGCGGCCTGGCCGGCATGGCCTACGAGGCCGCGCTGTCCGCGGGGCGCCCCGAGGCGGCCTGGGAATTCCTCCGCCTGACCCTGGCCGAGAAGGGCGGCCTGACCCCGGCCCAGGCTCTGGCGCGCGTGCGGGAGAGCCGGCGTTGAGCGAATCGGAGATCCTCTTTCAGGACGAGCGCCTGGTCGCCGTGTCCAAGCCCGCGGGACGGCCGACGATCCCGGGGCGCGGGGAGATCGGCGAGGCGGTGAGCGCGGAGCTGGCGCGCCGCCTGGGGGCGAGGGTCTTCGTCGTCCATCGCCTGGACCGCGAGGCCAGCGGCGTGCTCGTCTTCGCCAAGGACGCCGCCGCGCACCGCGAGCTCTGCGCCCGGTTCGAGGAGCGGCTCGCCGGCAAGACCTACCTGGCCGCCGTCGCGGGACGCCTGGAGGGGGAAGGCATCGTGGACCTCCCCCTGAAGGACTTCGGCTCCGGGCGCGTGGGACCGTCCCCGCAGGGGAAGGCTTCGCGCACGCGCTGGCGCGTCGAGCGCGCCTGGCGCGAGGCGACGCTCCTGCGCGTCAGTCCCGAGACGGGCCGCCGCCATCAGATCCGGGCCCACCTCTGCGCGCTGGGGCGCCCGATCCTGGGCGATCCGCGCTACGGCCCCGCGCCGCGCCCGGTCGGCGGCGCGCCGCGCCTGATGCTCCACGCCCTCTCCCTGGCCGTGGAGGCGGGGGGGCGGCGCTACGAGCTGGAGGCCCGGCCCGGGGCCGACTTCCAGGCGGTCCTGGCGGCATTCGCCTGAAAAGGTCGAACTTTTTCACGACCGACCCGTATGATTGGGGCAGTACGCGAGGGGGTCGCGCCCTCTCGCGACATCACGAGCCGCATGCGCAAGGAGACATAGGACCTATGAAGAAGCTGCTCATCGTCGCCGCTCTGTTCGCGTTCGCCGGGACCGCCATGGCCGAGGGCGCCGCTCAGGCCCCCGTCGCCGCTCCGGCCGCCGCGAAGAAGGCCGAGAAGAAGCCCGAGCACAAGGCCAAGCACTACGTCCATCACGGCAAGAAAGTCATGCATCACAAGAAGGTCGTGATGCATCACAAGAAGTCCGTGAAGAAGGTCGCCAAGAAGGTCGAGGAGAAGAAGGCCGAGTCTCCCGCCGCGAAGTAACGGTCTCAACGCCGCAAACGCGGCCCCCGCGCCATCGCGCGGGGGCCGCTTCTTTTTTAGCATGAAATGTTAGGTTTAATATTGACAGATATTAGATTACCTGTTATAAATTCGTAGGAGCCGGAGCGCCGGGCAACAGGAGGATCACCGCCGATGATCGCGAGGGACCTGATGCCGTGGATGTTCGTGAAGAGGACCGCCAGCTGGACGCCGTACGCGAAGATTCGCTCGGAGTCCGTGCGCTCCGAGCCGGCGCCCTTCGCGGTCAAGGCCCCGCGCCGGCCCGGCCGCCGTCCCCCGCGTGGCTAGGCTCGACCGCCCCCTGAAGCGGACGGGCGCGACCCCGGTCTACACGATCGGGGCCGCCGCGCGTCTGACCGGCATCCCGATCTGGACCCTGCGCTGGATCGAGAAGCACGGCCTGCTGAGCCCCGACCGCACGCCCGGGCGCCAGCGGCTGTACTCCGACGAGGAGATGGAGCTGCTCCGCGAGGTTCGCTCCCTGATGGAGCAGAAGGTCAACCTCGCCGGCATCCGCGTCATCCTGCGGATGCGCCGCGCCGCCCCGCGCTGACGCGCGCTCTCCCCTAAAGTCCCGCCGCGGCGTGGGTCCTGCCGGCCCCCGCGCGTGGGCCCTCTTCCGGAGGCGATTTGGGACCTTCGTTCCTATTGACCCAGATCAACACCGTCCTATAATGGGTCGGCCTTATATGGGGAAGGCGGAGCGGAGGTTCCTTGACCGCCACCGGACCGGGAGAGACTTGATGACCTCGATTCGCACCGTGCGCAGGATGAAGTCGGCCGTCGCCCTCGCCGTGAGCGCCGCGCTGTTCGTGTCGTCGGCCGTCTGGCCGGCCTCGCGCGCGTTCGCGCAATCCTTCGGCGCGGCTCCGGCCGCCGACGCCGGCGGGGTCCGTCCCGCGGGGCTCCCCGGGGCCGGCGCGTCCGCGCTCTCCGCCCTGCCCGTCCTCGCCCCGGCGTCGGCGCTCTCCCCGCTGAACGCCGTGCCGTCGGCC
>JAJXTZ010000071.1 GCA_021783355.1 bacterium
CCGCGCCGAGGCGCTGGCCGAGGCCAAGCGGCTGGCCTCCGGGGCGGAACGGCGCCGCCGCGCCGTGCGCGCCGCCGCGCACGCGTCCCCTTTCTTCGTCGAGTCCGTCAAACGCAGCGAGATCGCGTCGCGCCTGTCGGCCTCCGCCGAGGCCCTGCAGCAGGCGGCGGACGCCCTCGCGGGGAGCCTGGCCGAATGAAAACCTTTCGATCCATCCTCGCCGCCGTCCTGGCGGCCGCGCCGTCGCTGGCCGCGGCGGCCGGCGCGGCGCCTCTCAAGATCCACCTCTGGCACACCAACGACGTGCACGGCTGGATCATGGCCCGCGCGGATCCGCGCCACGGCGGACGCCTGGTCGGCGGGGCCCCGGCGCTGAAGGCGCTCATCGACAAGGACAAGACCCCCAAGCTGGTCCTCGACGCCGGGGACTGGTGGCAGGGCACGCCGGAGGGCTCGCTGACCAAGGGCGCGGCCAGCGCGGAGACCTTCAACGCCGTGGGCTACGACGCGACCGAGATCGGCAACCACGAGTTCGACGACGGGGAGGCCGCGCTGAAGTCCCTGATCGGCAAGCTGAAGATGCCGGTTCTGGCCGCCAACATCTACGGCCCCGACGGCAAGCACGTGCCGTGGGCGCGCCAGCGGGTGATGCTGACCGTGGACGGGGTCAAGTTCGGCGTGTTCGGCCTGATCACGCGGCACATGGACGCGCTGGCCTTCCCGGAGCACATCAAGGGCCTGACCTTCCGGCGCGAGGTGGACGAGGCGCGCGACCAGGTCAAGGCGCTCAAGCGCGAGGGCGCCGACGTGATCGTCGCCCTGACCCACGTGGGCTTCGAGCCGAAGGCGGCGGCGGGCGGCAAGCCCTTCTTCGAGGGCGACCAGACCATCGCGCGCGAGGTCCCGGGCATCGACGTGATCGTCGGCGGGCATTCCCACACCTATTTGAACCGGCCGTACCGCGACCCGAAGAACGGGACGATGGTGGTGCAGGCGGGCTCGTACCTGTTCAAGGCCGGCCTGGCCACGCTCCTCGTCGACCCGCGCACGCACAAGCTCCTCTCCGACAGCGACCGCCTGATCGCCCTGCGGCCGGAGCGCGGGACCGACCCGAAGGTCCAGGCGGTGGTGGACCGCGCCCAGGCGGAGGTCGGCCGCGCCTTCTCCGTCGTCGTGGCGACGGCGACGGCTCCCCTGACCCGCGCCGGGACCGGCGAGTCCGGACTGGGCTCTTGGATGGCCGACTGCTACCGGGACTACGCGCGCGCCGACGCGGCGATCCAGAACGCGGGCGGCATCCGCTCCGACATCGCCGCGGGGCCGCTGACCCTGCGCGAGCTCTTCAGCGTGATGCCCTTCGACAACGAGATCGTGAAGCTCACGATGACCGGCGCGCAGCTGCGCGCGGCCCTGGAGCACGGGGTCGGCCCCGGGCGGGTCGCGCAGGTGTCCGGCGTGGTCCTGCGCTACCGGCCGTCCGCGCCGGCGGGGTCCCGGCTGGCCTCCGTGGAGATCGGCGGCGCCCCGCTCGACGACGCGAAGACCTACGAGGTCGCCACGCTGGACTTCCTGGTCATGGGCGGCGACGGGTACGAGCAGTTCAAGGACGCCCCGCAGGAGCGCACGGGGAAGCTGGCGCGCGACGTCCTGCGCGCCTGCGCCGAGCGGGAGAAGACCGTGGCCCCGCCGGCGCCGGGGCGCTTGACGGCTTTGGAGGACTGAGATGGTGCTCAAGGACGTGCGCGCGAAAGTCGAGAAGACCTGGACCACGACCAAGAAGCTCCTGGCCCTGATGAGCGTCTGGGGCTTGGTGTTCAGCCTGGTGACGATCTCCCGGCTGGGGGCGGCGTTCGCCTACGACGACACCCTGGTCCACTCCGAGGCGTCCTTCGAGCATGCGGCGCATTCCGTCCAGCAGGCCGGTTCGCCGGAGTACTGGCGCGTGGTCAACAACTCCTACGATCGGGAGTCGCCCAAGATCGTCCCGTTCGCGCTGGCCATGGCGCTTCGCGGCTTCGGCTTCCGGATCCTGATCCTGGCGGAGCGCTCCGGCACCGGGGGCGAGGCGCTCAAAAAAGAATGGCGCCACCTGGCCCCGCGGGGCTTCGTCTTCGTCCCCAACCCGGAGGACCTGCATCTGCATCTCGAGGGGGGGCGCTACGTCCTATTTTTCGGCACCAGCGACCGCCAGATGCTGGAGGCCCGCAAGGCGGGGGTCTACGCCCTGCGCGTCAGGCGCGACCCCGAGGACGCCGGCGCCGGGGCCTATTCTCCGGGCCGCCTGGGCGAGCCGGTCGTGCCCTTCTCCCAGTATTGATTTTCAGGGAGGGAATGCTCCCCGATTCCTGTTGACTTGAACCCGGCCGACGGGTAGAATAAGCCGGTGCCCGCCGCGGGCACCCAAGTGTGGACAAAGTGTCCACGGTTCGACGGGAGAAAGACATGACTTCGCCCCTGCGTCGGCCCCTCATCGCCGGAAACTGGAAGATGAACCTGACCCTGGCCCAGTCCGTGGAACTGGCCAAGGCCGTCAAGGAGGGCGCCGCTTCCGCCTCCGGCGAGACCGCCGTGGCCGTTGCCTTCACCGCGATCCCCGTGGTCGCCGAGGTCCTGCGCGGCAGCTCCGTGCGCCTCAGCGGCCAGGACTGCCACTGGGAGGCCCAGGGCGCCTACACCGGGGAGGTCTCCGCAGAGATGCTCAAGGACGCGGGCTGCCAGATGGTGATCCTGGGCCACTCCGAGCGGCGCAAGCTCTTCGGCGAGAGCGACGAGCAGGTCAACAGGAAGCTGGGCGCGGCGCTCAAGGCCGGGCTGACCCCCATCGTCTGCGTGGGCGAGACCCTGGATGAGCGCGAGACGCAGAAGACCTGGCGCGTGCTGGAGACGCAGATTGCGGGGGGCCTCAAGGGCTTCGCCCCGGCCGACCTGTCCAAGATCGTGATCGCCTACGAGCCGGTCTGGGCCATCGGCACCGGCAAGACCGCCACCCCGGCCCAGGCGCAGGAGGCGCACCTGTTCCTGCGCGGCCAGCTCAAGAAGCTGCACGGCGACGCCTTCGCGCAGGGGACGCGCATCCTGTACGGCGGCTCGGTCACGGCCGAGAACGTGGACTCCCTGATGGCCCAGTCCGACGTGGACGGGGCCCTGGTCGGCGGCGCCAGCCTGAAGGCCGACGCTTTCAAGCGCATCATGGCGTTCAAGGCCCCGTGATCGCCCCGGAGCGGATCGCCGGGCTGGCCGCGGAGATCGAGAAGCGCCTCAAGCGCTCCCAGCTCGACATCCCGGTCGGCGTGTCGAACCGCCATTGCCACCTGACCGAGGCCCATTTCAAGATCCTCTTCGGCCGCGGGGCCGAACCCAAAAAGGTCAAGGCCATCAAGCAGCCCGGCTTCTACGCCGCCGAGGAGCTGATCTCCCTCCAGGGCCCCAAGGGCGTCCTCCATAAGATCCGCCTGGTGGCCCCGTACCGCGCGCACACGCAGATCGAGGTGGCCGTGACCGACGCGGTCGCGATCGGCCTCAAGCCCCCGGTGCGGGAGTCCGGCGACGTGAAGGGCTCCGCCGGCGCGGTCCTGATCGGGCCGGCCGGGAAGGTGGAGATCAAGGAAGGGGTGATCGTGGCCCAGCGCCACCTCCATTTCTCGCCGCCCGAGGCGCAGGCGCTCGGCGTGGCCTCCGGCGAGGTCGTGCGCGTGCGCGCCGGGACCGGCGGAGGACGCGCGACTGTTTTCGAGGACGTGGTCGTCCGCGTGTCGGACAAGTACAGCCTCGAGTTCCACGTGGACACCGACGAGGCCAACACCGCCGGGCTCAAGACCGGCGACGTCGTGCACATCGCGTAAGGAGAACACAGACAATGAACGCGCTCGGAATGATCGAGACCCGCGGCCTGGTGGCCTGCGTGGAGGCCGCGGACGCGGCCGTGAAGGCCGCCGACGTCCGGATCGTCGGCTACGAGAAGGTCGGCACCGGCCTGGTGACGGTGCTGTTCCGCGGCGAGGTCGCCGCGTGCAAGGCCGCCTGCGACTCCGGCGCGGCCGCCGCGCAGAAGGTCGGCGAGCTGATCGCCGTCCACGTGATCCCGCAGCCGCACCCGGACCTCGAGGGCAAGATGCCGATCTCGCTGCCCGAGAACCTGGCGCGCAAGAAGTAAGGGGCGGCCATGATCTTCGCCCGAGTCACGGGCACCGTCGTCTGCACGCTCAAGGACGAGAAGCTGACCGGGTCCAAGCTGCTGCTGGTGCAGCCGGTGGACCTGGCCGGCTCCCCGAAGGGCAACCCCCTCGTCGCCGTCGACTCCGTCGGCGCCGGCGAGGGGGAGCTCGTCCTGCTCGTGCAGGGGTCGAGCGCCCGGCAGACGAGCCGCACCGAGGGACGCCCGGTGGACGCGGTCGTGTTCGCGATCGTGGACTCCGTCGAGGCCGAGGGCAAGCGCGTGTTCCGCAAGTCGGAGGACTCGAATGCAAAGCGATGAGATCGCCCGCGTCGTCGCGGAGGTCCTCAAGCGCCTGGAGAAGGAGGAAGGACTCTCCTCCGTCCTGACCGAGGCGCGCCCCGCCGGGGCCCCGCGGCCCTCCGGCTGCGGCGGCGTGGTGTATCCGACGGTGGACGCGGCGGTGCAGTCCGCGCGCAAGGCGCAGGCCGTCTTCCAGGAGCAGGGGCTGGAGCTGCGCCGCGAGGCGATCCGCGCGATGCGCAAGGCGGCGATCGGCGCGGCCGAGCGCCTGGCCAAGCTGGCCCGCGAGGAGACCGGGATGGGGCGCTGGGAGGACAAGGTCCAGAAGAACCTGATCTGCGCCACGCGCACGCCCGGCGTCGAGGACCTGGTCAGCCGCGCGTACACCGGCGACAAAGGCCTGACCTTGGTGGAGTACGCGCCGTACGGCGTCGTCGCGGCGATCACGCCGTCCACCAACCCGGCGGCCACCGTCATCAACAACGCGATCTCCATCCTGTCGGCGGGCAACGCCGCGGTCTTCGCGCCGCACCCCGCCTCCTTCAAGACCTGCGTGGAGACGATGAGCCTGCTCTGCGAGGCCGCGATGTCCGCGGGCGCGCCGCGCGGGCTGATCGCCACCTTCCAGACGCCGTCGCAGGAGAACACCAAGGCCCTGCTCGCGCACCCGGACACGCGCGTCAACATGGTGACCGGCGGCCCGGCCATCGTCAAGGTCGCGATGACGGTGGGAAAGACCTGCAAGACCATCGCCGCCGGCCCCGGCAACCCGCCGGCCGTGGTGGACGAGACCGCGGACTTCCCCAAGTGCGCGCAGGACATCGTCTTCGGGGCCTCCTTCGACAACGGGGTGCTGTGCACGGCGGAGAAGGAGACCATCGTGGTCGAGGCGGCCCGGGCCCGCTTCCTGGACGCGATGCGCCGCGACCCGCGCGCCTTCGAGCTGTCGGCCTCCCAGACGGATGCGCTGACCAAGCTCGTCATCAAGGAGGGCGGAAAGGGCTGCAAGGACCCGGTCCTCAACCGCGACTTCGTGGGCAAGGACGCGGCGGCGATCGCGCGCGGCATCGGCCTGGCCGTGCCCGAGGGGACCAAACTCCTGTGGAGCGAGGTCGCCAACGACCATCCGCTGGTGTGGACCGAGCAGCTGATGCCGGTGATGCCGGTGACCGTCGTGCGCGACCTGGACGCCGCGCTGGACCTGGCGCAGGCCGCCGAGGGCGGACACCGCCACACCGCGTCCATGCACTCGCGCGACGTGGGCAATCTGACCAAGATGGCCCGCCGCATGCAGTGCTCGATCTTCGTCAAGAACGGACCCACGCTCTACGGCCTGGGTCTGGGCGAGGGCTACGCCACGATGTCGATCGGCACGCCGACCGGAGACGGGCTGACCAAGACCTCCCACTTCGCGCGTCCGCTGCACTGCGCGCTGGTGGGCTACTTCCGGATCGCCTGATGAAGACGAAGAGCAAGAAGAAGCACGCGCCGCTGATCTCGGGGCTGGACCACGTGTTCCTGCCCACCCGGAACTTCGAGAAGGCCTGGCGCTTCTGGACCAAGGCCGCCGGCGGCGAGGTGAAGGCCGCCTGGGGCGGCGGCGCGCACCAGGCCGGGCTGGCGACCGTCGGGGGGATCGACGTCGTCGTCACGCAGGAGGACGAGGTCTCGGAGGAGCCCGAGCTCGCGTATCCCGTGGAGCACGGACGCCCGGTACTGTTCTTCTCCACGCCGGACCTGGACGCGCTGCGCCGCGCGCTGACCCGCGCCGGCGCGCCGGTCCTGCGGGGCCCCCTGACCACGCACTGGGGCCGCCGTGCGCTGACCGTGAAGGCCGGGGAACTGACGCTGGCCTTCGTCGAGGGCGCGCCCGCCTCCCGCGGGAAGGCGCGCAAGCGATGAAGGGCGCGCTCCTGGACATCGGCTCGACGGTCGTGATCGCGACGACCTTCGTCCTGTTCGGCGTCGCGCTGCTCGCCAAAGGACTCACCCACGACATGCTCCTTGAGGCGGGGGTGTTCCTCGTCTCGGTGAAGCTGATGATCATGATGCACAAGAACGAGCTCGCCGCAGAGAAGCTCGACGCCAAGATCGAGGCTCTGACGGCCGCGCTGAAGAGACCGCAAGGAGGCTGACATGCTCGCCAATCTCGCCGTCGGATTCCTGGAATCAAGCTCGATCGCCAAGGGCGTCGAGGCGTCGGACGCGATGTGCAAGATGGCCTCGGTCAAGCTCGCGAAAGCGACGGTCCTGGCCCGCGGCAAGTACGAGATCCTGATCACCGGCCCCGTCGGCGAGGTGGAGAGCTCGATGCGCGCGGGACGGGAGGTCTTGGGCAAGGCCCTGGTCGACGAGGTGCTGATCCGCAACGTGGCCCAGCAGGTGGTGGACACGCTCGACAAGCGCCGGGCCGTCGAGGTCCTGGGCGCCGTCGGCGTCATCGAGACCAAGGACGCGATCGCCGCGGTCCTGGCCGCCGACGCGGCGGCCAAGGCGGCGTCGGTGCGCCTCATCGAGGTCAAGACCGTGGTGCCCGGCGGCAAGGGCTACCTGACCCTCTGCGGCGAGGTCGGCGACGTGCGCACCGCGGTGGCCGCCGGCGTCTCCGCGGTCAAGAAGGAGAGCCTGGTCGCCCACGTGGTCATCGCGCAGGCCGACCCTCAGCTCGTGGGGACCATCGGCAAATGAAGATCGTCGTCGGCAGCGACCACGGGGGCTTCGCCGCGAAGGCCTTCGTCATCAAGGCGATCCAGGCCCTCGGGCACGAGGTCGCGGACTTCGGCTGCCACTCGACGGAGGCCGTGGATTACCCGGACGTGGCCGCGCTGGTGGCCGAGGCGGTCGTCGCGCGCTCCTACGACAAGGGCGTGCTCATCGACGGCTTCGGCGGCGCGGTGTGCCTGGCCGCCAACAAGGTCCCCGGCTGCCGCGCGGTCGCGGCGTACGACTCGGTCTCCGCGCGCTTCGCGGCCCAGCACGACGACGCCAACGTCCTGTGCCTGGGCGGCAAGACCCGCGGCGAGCTGGTCCTGGCCGAGATCCTGAAGGTCTTCTTCACGACGCCGTTCGAGGGCGGCCGCCACGAGGGGCGCCTGGCCAAGATCGCCGCCATCGAGCGGAGGTACTCGCGGTGAAGAGCCTGCTCGCCGCGGCGTTCCCGGCCGCTCTCGTCCTGGGCGCGGCGGGCTGCGCGCTGAGCCCGGTGCGCCTGACCAGCGGCATGGGGCTCCCGCCGCAGACGCTCCCGCCCCAGGTCCTCCGGCAAACCGCGCCGACCCTCCCCGACGAGCCGGAGGTGTGCTTCTTCGCGCTCCACGGCCGCCGCGAGCCGCAGTACCCGGTCGCGTTCCGGGACGCCGGGCGCTTCCGCGCCTTCCGCGTGCTGACGGCCGAGGCCTCGTCGCCAGCCGGCTGCGGCGTGCTCGTTTCCCTGCGCCAGACGGGGACCAGCGTGCTCGGGACCTCGTTCGTCGAGCTCTATTCCCCGTACGCGACGGAGCCCGTCCAGCGCGCCGCGGCCGAGGGCGCCGGCGGGCCCGTCTGGGGCTTCCAGACGATCGCCCGCTACCTGAAGCGAGGCCTCCAGCCGGGCCGCCCCTTGCGCGCGAAGCTGGACGCCCTGCGCCGGTCGGGAACGCCCCTCGACGACCGCGGCGTCGCCGCGCTCGCCGGGGACGGACTGATGACCGCCGATTGGCTGGGCGCATACCTCAAGTTCTACCGCGGGGCGCCTCTGGACGTGTCCGAGCCCGCGTCTCCGGCCGCCGCCTCCGTCCCCGCCGCCCCGGCCGTTGCCGCCGCTCCGGAGCGCCCGGCCGCGGCGCGCACCGACCTCGACGACCTGCCGCCGGAGCGTCCCTCGAACCCGCACGCCTACGCGGTGGTGATCGGCATCGAGCGCTACCGGGAGGGGCTCCCCGACGCGGAGTTCGCGGCCGCGGACGCGCGCCTGACGGCGAAATACTTCGAACGCGTGCTCGGCGTCCCCGAGGAGAACCTGGCCCTGCTGACCGACGATCACGCGACGAAGGGCGATTTCGAGAAATACTTCGAGCGCTGGCTGCCCAACCGCGTGGAAGCCGGGGACACGGTCTACGTCTACTACTCGGGTCACGGCGCGCCCAACCCCGCGAAGGGCGACGCGTACCTGGTGCCCTACGACGGGGATCCCACCTACATCGGCTCCACCGGCTTCGCGGTCAGCCGCCTGTTCGCCGACCTGGGCAAGCTGCCGGCCAAGAGCGCGTTCGTGGCGATGGATTCCTGCTTCTCGGGCGCGGGCGGGCGCTCGGTGATCGCCAAAGGCGCGCGGCCGCTGGTCAACGTCGTCCAGTCCGGGGTGCCGGCCAAGGTGACGGTCCTCTCCGCGTCCGCGGGCGACCAGATCAGCAACAGCGACGCCTCCAACGGCCACGGCCTCTTCACCTATTATTTCCTCGAGGGCCTCAAGAAGGAAGGGCCGGATCTCAAAGCGGTCTACGAGTACCTGAAGCCCCAGGTCGCGCGCGCCGCGCGCCGCGACGACAACTCCGACCAGGTCCCGGAGTGGCGGGGGAGCCGATGAGGAAAGCCCTCCTGCCGGCCCTGGCGGCCGCGCTCGCCGCGGGCTGCGGCGCGCTGCGCACGCAGGTGCGCTACTCCCCGGCGCGGCCGGTCTACGCGCTGGCCCCCGCGCGGCTGGCGAAGGTCGCCTCGATCTCCTTCAAGGACTCGTCGCGCGGGTTCGAGTCGGCGGGCGCCGGCGTGATGCTGGCCCGGCCGTTCTTCGACACCTTCCGCGACGCCGCGCGCGAGCAGCTGGCGGCGCTGGGGGTGACGGCGTCGGGCGGCGCGGGGGCCGCGGTCGAGCTCGACCTCAAGCACGCCGAGCTCAAGCGCGGCCAGGGGCTGATCGCCGAGCTCTCGGCGACGGTCGCCTACACCCTGCGCGCCCGCCTGCCGGACGGGGCGTCCTGCACGCAGGACGTGACCGGCTGGGCCTCGCGGCGCGACACGCTGGCGGGATCTCCCGCGGCGCAGACGCTGGAGGACGCGCTCGGCAAGGCGCTCGACAACCTGGGGCCCGCGGTGGCCGACTCCTGCCTGTACTCGCCCGCGCCGGCGCCCGGCGGCTCCGGGCTGAAGATCGTCGCGCCGAGCCGCGGGCGCATCGACGGGAAGCTCCTGGCCGTCGCGGTCGGCGTCGGCCGCTACCGCGACGCCGCGCTCGCCGCGCCGTCGGCGGCCGAAGACGCGCGGGCCTTCGCCGCGGCCGCGAAGGCGGAACTGGGCGCGGCCGGCGACCGCGTCTTCCTGCTGACCGACGCGGACGCGACCCTGGCCGACCTGAACAAGACCCTCGGACGGTTGATCGGGGACCGCGTCGCCCTCGACGGGCGCGTCGTCGTCTATTTCGCGGGACGGACCGCGCGGGACTCCCGCGGCGCCGTCCTCCTGCCGTACGACGCCGACCCGGCCTACCCGGCCGAGACCGGCTACCCGCTGGAACGCCTGTACGAGGAGCTGGGCCGCCTGCCGGCCCGCGTCACCCTCGTCCTGGACGCCGGGACGATCGGCGCCCTGCCGCGCGCGCCGAAGAACCTGACCGTCCTGTCGGGCGCCGGCGTGACCAAGGCCCTGCTCGCGGACCTGCGCGCCGGGAACGGCGACCTGGACGCCGCCGTGGCCGCCGCGCGCGGGAAGGAGGCGCGGTGAAGCTCGCGCGCGTGATCGGCCGCGTGTTCTGCGCCCGCCAGGAGCCGGCGCTGGACGGCAAGACCATGCTCCTCATCCAGCCCCTGCGCTGGGAGGACGGCGCCCCGGTCGGCGATCCGATCGTCGCGGCCGACGCCGTCGGCGCGGGCGCCTCGGAGCAGGTCTTCTGGGTGGCCTCGCGCGACGCCGCGGTCGCCTTCCAGGACGCGCCGCCGGTGGACGCCGCGGTGGTGGGCATCGTCGAGGGCCATCAGGTCCGCGATTTCCGGGGGAAGGGCTGATGTTCGTGGGCGAGGTGGTGGGAAACGTCTGGGGCACGCGCAAGGACCGCTCGCTCCGGGACCGCGCGCTGCTGCTGGTGCGTCCCATCGACCCCCTGACCGAGGAGCCCCTGGGCGACGCGGTGATGGCGGTGGAGGGCGGCGTGGGCGCGGGGCCGGGCTCGGTGGTGCTGGTGCTCGACGAGGGCGGCTCGGCGCGCGCGGTGCTGGGCGACGAGGCGGCGCCGGTGCGCACCGTGATCGTCGGGATCGTGGACGCCGTGAGTTCGGGCGGAAAGGTGAAAACATATGACTGAAGCGCAATTGCGGACCGTCGTGGAGGAAGTGGTCAAGGCCCTGGACGCCAAGGGCTTCCTGAAGGCCGGCAAGTGCTCGTGCGAGGACGGTCCCAAGGCCCTCAAGGGCGAGGTGAAGACCACCGTGGGCTCCGCCGGCAAGACCTTCGCCGGCGCGGCCGATTGGGGCGCCAAGCCCGCGGCCCCGGCCAAGGGAGCCCTGTCGGCCCTGCCGCCCAAGTCCTCCGCTCCCGACGACGAGGACGACGACGCGCACGTGGACGAGCGCGTGATCGCCGCCGCCGGCGCCGACCGCGTGTCGGTGTGCAGGCCCACCAAGAAAGGCTCCGGCACGGCGCGCTTCGTGGACCACACCCTGCTCAAGCCCAACGCCACCCAGGACGAGATCGCCAAGCTCTGCGAGGAGGCGCGGCAGTTCTGCTTCGCCTCGGTGTGCGTCAACCCCTCTTACGTGGCCCTCTCGGCGCAGTTCCTGCGCGGCTCGGGGGTGAAGGTCTGCACCGTGGTCGGCTTCCCGCTGGGCTCGACGACCCCCACGGTCAAGGCCATCGAGGCGCGCGACGCCATCGCCAACGGCGCCGGCGAGATCGACATGGTGATCAACATCGGGGCGCTCAAATCCGGGAACGACGCGCTGGTCTACGACGATATCAAGGCCGTGCGCGAGGCCACGCGGGGCAAGCTGCTCAAGGTCATCCTGGAGACCTCGCTGCTGTCCAACGAGGAGAAGGTCCGCGCCTGCGCGATGGCGAAGAAGGCGGGGGCCGACTTCGTGAAGACCTCCACCGGCTTCGGCGGCGGCGGCGCGACCGTGGAGGACGTGCGCCTGATGCGCGAGACCGTGGGCCCGCTGATGGGCGTCAAGGCGTCCGGCGGCATCCGCGACGCGAAGGCGGCCGCGGACATGATCGCGGCCGGCGCCACGCGCCTGGGGACCTCGGCTTCCGTCGCGATCGTCACCGACGCCAAGGCCGACGGGAAGGGATATTAAGACGGGACGAGGTTAGACATGGCCAAGGAAAAACCGGCGAAGTACAAGATCTCCGTGGACCTGCAGTGCGGGGCCTGCGCGGCGATCATGCACACGCATCCGGGAGAGCCGCTGCCCAAGTTCTGCGCGGGCTGCGGCGCGGGGATGGAGAAGTTCTGCCTGACCTGCCACAAGAAGGTGGAGATGTTCTTCGAGGAGTGGTGGCCGGAGGACGACGAGTGCGTGCGCACCTACAGCACCCCGCGGCGCTGCACGCGCTGCAACGCGGTGCTGGAGATGGGCCCCGCGGACCGCGGGTTCGACGACGGCGAGACGGCGTAAAGGAGGCCGCATGGCCGAGAGCAAGGAAGCGCTGGGACTGGTGGAGACGAAGGGCTTCGTCGGGATGATCGAGGCCTCGGACGCGATGGCCAAGTCGGCGAAGGTGCGCCTCTTGGGCTACGAGAAGGTCGGCAACGGCCTGGTGACGACGCTCTGCCGCGGCGAGGTCGGCGCGGTGCGCGCCGCCGTGGACGCGGCGGCCGCGGCCGCCCAGCGCGTGGGCGAGCTGGTGTCCGTGCACGTGATCCCGCGCCCGCACGACGACCTGGAGAAGTACCTGGACCGCATCGCCATCAAGTTGGAGCGCTAGGCCGGCACGGCCGTGCTCACGCGCGACGACCTGATCGACCTGCTGGTCGCGGGCCTCTCCGGGCCCGCGGCCGCGCCGTCTCCGCCCCCCGCGGGGAAGGGCCCGTCGCGCCCGCGCGGCCTGCCGCCCCCGGGGCCGGCCGGGCGCCCGTTCCTCACGGAACGCGACATAAAAAAGAGGTTGACGGGTGGGGGTAAACGCCTTACAATTCCGAAGAAATCCATC
>JAJXTZ010000072.1 GCA_021783355.1 bacterium
GATGGGCCGGGGCCGAGTCCAGTGTTTTGCGCCCCTAAAGCGCGACTTTTTCGACCCCCACCTCCACGCGGCGGTCGGGGTCGTCCACCTGCACGCGCCGCACGCCCGGGCGGAGGAGGACCTCGGCCTGGCACTGGAAGGTCTCGACGGGGCGGATCTTGAAGTCGGTGACGGGGGCCATGGGCCCCGAGATCTCGAATTGGCACTGCAGGGCCACCAGCCCGCCGGGGCGCCCCGACGGGATGCAGTCGACGATCACCCCTTCCTTCTTGAACTCCACCGTCTTGCCGGAGGCGGTGACGGATTCGGCGGGGACCTCTCCGCCGCGCACGTAATTGGCCTGCGTCCCGTCCGACGCGGCGAAGTCGCCCGACGCCGAGAGGTCCTTGAGCCGCAGGGAGAACGAGATCCGGTACTGCGCGGGGAGCGCGGAGGCTGGTCGGGCGAGCATGGTTCCTCCGTGGGTCGGCCCCAGTGTCGCCCGCGCGTCCAGGCCGCCGCGCGTTGACAGCGAGGGAGCATCGGGGCTAGACTGGCGCCATGAAGAACAAGCTCCTCGCCGCCGCCTGCGCCGTCTCCGTTCTGGCTTCCGTCGCCGCCCTCGCCGCCGCGCGGGCCGACCGCGCCCGCGCCGCCGAGATCCCCGTCGACGGGCCCGGCAACATGCTGCTGATCGGCCGCAATAAGGACACGGACGTCTTCCTCGTCCAGCACGGCAAGATCGCCTGCTTCGTGGCCAGCACGCGCGCGGGCAGCGGCATCAGCATCAACTGCCAGCACTGACGCGCGCGCCCTAGTCGCGGGTCTCGAAGGTCATCTCCCCGGCGTCGCGGACGGCCGCGACGATCTCGGGGAGAAGGCCCATGCGCTCGTAGGCGGGGCGGATCGCGCGGCGCAGGCGCGGCAGGCCCAGCGCGAAGACGCCCGCGCAGGCGACGCAGGCCAGCCCGCCGAAGAGGACCGCGTGCGGGGCCCCGTAGCGCTCGGCGGCGCGCCCGGCCAGCAGGCTGCCGAACGGGGCGGCGCCCAGAAAGGCCATCATGAAGAAGCTCATCACGCGCCCGCGTTTGTCGTCGTCGACGATGGTCTGGACGATGGTGTTGCTGGCGGCGATTTGGATCATGAAGCCGGCGCCGACCACCACCAGGATGACCGAGGACAGCCATAGCGCCCGCGAGAACGAGAACGCCGCCAGTCCCAGGCCGAAGACGCCCACGGCGATGGGGATCGCGCGGTCGAGGCCCAGGACCGTGCGGCGCTGGGCCAGCCAGGCGGCGCCGGCCAGCGCCCCGCAGCCGGTGGCGGTCATCAGCAGGCCGAGGGTGTGGGGGCCTCCGCCCAGGACGCGGCCCGCGAAGATGGGGATCAAGACCGAGTACGGCAGGCCCAGCAGGCTCACCAGCGCGAGCAGGACGATGATCGAGCGGATCGGGGCGTAGCCGACGGTGTAGTCCCAGCCCTCGCGCAGCTCGGCCAGGGGGCCGCCGGCGTGACGGGGCTTGCGCGGCTTGGCGGCCACGCGCATCGCCAGCAGGGCCGCGATCACGGCCAGGAAGCTGGCCCCGTCGGCGAAGAAGCACCAGCCCTCCCCGGCCAGCGCGATCAGGACGCCGCCGATCGCGGGGCCGATCATGCGCGCGGCGTTGACCATGGAGGAGTTCAGCGCGATGGCGTTGCCCAGGTCCTCCTTCCTCTCGATCATTTCCACGACGAACGCCTGGCGGCAGGGCATGTCGAAGGCGTTGATCACGCCGTCCACGGCGTTGAGCAGGATCAGCCCTGGGATCGTGATGCGGCCGGTCAGGGTCAGCGCGGCCAGCGCGAAGGACTGGAGCATGGCCGCCGACTGCGTGCCGATCAGCAGGCGGTGCTTGTCCACCCGGTCCACGAAGATGCCCGCGAACGGGGCCAGCAGGAAGGACGGGAACTGCCCGGCGAAGACCACCACGCCCAGCATCCACGCCGAGCCGGTCAGCCGGTAGACCAGCCAGCTGGTGGCCACGCTGGTCATCCAGGTGCCGATCAGGGAGACGACCTGCCCCCCGAAGAACAGGCGGTAGTTGCGGTACTTCAGCGCCCGGACCATGAAGGCCAGGCGGCTCGGCGCGGGCGCCGACGCCGCGGGGCGGCTCATCCGCGCGTCTTCAGGAAGGCCAGCGTCAGGGCCCAGGCGCGCGCGGCCGACGACGCGTGGTAGGCCGGGCGGGCGTCGCAGAAGAAGCCGTGATCGCCGTCGGAGAACTCGGCGACGGCGAAGCTCTTGCCCGCGGCGCGCAGCGCCGCGGACACGGCGCTCGTCTGCTCCGGGAGGGCGTGGGCGTCCCGGCCGCCCCAGATCAGGAGGACCGGTCCGGACAGGGACGCGGCGCGGTCCAGCAGGGAGGGGGCGATGCCCGCGCCGTAGAACGAGACCGCGCACTTCAGCGGCAGGATCGCGTCGGCCAGGAACGCCGTGCGCCCGCCCATGCAGAAGCCGACCGCCGACGCGTCGCCCGCGGAGCCGTTCGCCTCCAGCCAGGCGTGAGCCGCGCGCAGGTCCGCGGACAGCCCCTCCACGGTCAGGGCCTGCAGGTGCTCGCGCGCCGCGGGGAAGTCGTCGTAGCGGCCCTCGAAGCCGGGACCGGTGCGGTGGAACAGCTCCGGGGCCAGCACGCTGTAGCCCTCCCGCGCGAACCGGTCGGCCACGCCGCGGATCCAGGCGTTGACGCCGAAGGCCTCCTGAAGCAGGAGGAGGCCCGGGCGGGCGCCCGCGCCCTTGGGCCGCGCGAAGTAGGCCGCCATCGTCCCGTCCTCCGTAATCAGCGCGGCGCGGCCGGTCTCGAGGTCGTTCACGCGGGCATTCTACCAAAGCGGGAGCGGTCCGGCCGAGCGGGCGAAGTGGTAGAATCGCGCCCATGAGCGCTCTATTCTCTCACCTGCGCCTGCGCGGCGTCGAGTGCCGAAACCGGGTCTTCGTCTCCCCGATGTGCCAATACTCGTGCCGCGACGGCGTTCCGGGCGAGTGGCACCTGGTCCACCTGGGCTCGCGCGCCGTGGGCGGCGCGGGACTGGTGATGGCGGAGGCCACGGCGGTCGCGCCGGACGGGCGCATTTCTCCGGACGACGCCGGGATCTGGAACGGCGCCCAGGCCGAGGCCTGGGCCCGGGTCGCGGGCTTCGTCGCCGCGCAGGGCGCCGTCCCCGCGATCCAACTGGCGCACGCGGGGCGCAAGGCCTCCACGGCGGCGCCATGGGCGGGGCACGGGACGGTGGCGGCGTCCGCGGGGGGGTGGACGCCGGTGGGGCCGTCCCCGCTGGCCTTCGACGAGGGCTTTCCGGTCCCGCGCGAGCTGGCGGGCGCGGAGGTCGCGGCCCTGCCCGGGCTCTTCGCGGCCGCCGCGGCGCGCGCCAAGGACGCGGGCATGCGGGCCGTCGAGCTGCACTTCGCGCACGGCTACCTGGTCCACGAGTTCCTGTCGCCGCTGTCCAACCGGCGGACGGACGCCTACGGGGGCTCCTTCGACGGTCGCGTCCGCCTGGCGCTGGAGATCGCCGCGGCGGTGCGGCGCGCCTGGCCGGACGAGCTGCCCCTCATGGCGCGGGTCTCGGCCACGGACTGGGCCGGCGGCGGCTGGGACCTGGAACAGACGGTGGAGCTGGCGCGCAGGCTCAAAGCGGCGGGGGTGGACTTCCTGGACTGCTCGAGCGGCGGCCTGGTGCCGCACGCGAAGGTGCCGGTCGGGCCGGGCTACCAGGTCCCGTTCTCCGCGGCGGTGCGCGCGCGGACGGGGCTGGCGACCGGGGCGGTGGGGATGATCACGGAGCCCGCGCAGGCCGAGGAGATCGTGGCCTCGGGGAAGGCCGACGCGGTCCTGCTCGCGCGCGAATTGCTGCGCGACCCGTACTGGCCGCTGCGCGCGGCCGCGGCGCTGGGAGCCGAAGGCCCCTGGCCGAAGCAGTACCTGCGCGCGCGGAGCTGACCCGGAAGGGTCAGCGCGACTGCGGCACGGCCGGCATCTCGCGCTGGAGGGTGCGCATGCGCGCGTCCACCTCGGCGTCGAAGCGCTTCTTGAGCGCCTCCGTGGTCTGCTCGAACCGGCGCCGGTGGTCGCGCTTGCGCACGCGCGCGTCGTAGTCCAGGAAGTCCAGGACGGCCTTGGCGTCCTGGCGGCTCATGCTCATGCCGCGCCAGGAACTGCGCGCGCGCATGCCCAGCATGTAGAACTCCCACCAGCGGCGGCTGGCGATGGGGGCGTTGATCGCGCGCGCCAGCGTGTGGCAGGAGGAGCAGACCCGGGCGAAGACCGTGTAGTTGTACTTCTGCTGGGCCGGGTAGGCGGAGACGTCCACCGTGTCGGGGCCGAGGTCGCTGTAGAACTCCGCGGTCTTCAGGCGCTCGGCGGGCGTGGCGGGGACGGCGGCGGGGGCGTCCGCGTGCGGCGCGGTGGAGACCGAGATGCCGCCGGCCGCGGGCGCGGCGGGGGCGATGTCGCGCGCGTCGTCGGCGCCGCGCAGGGCGGCCTTCGCGGAGCGGCCGTCGGGAGGCGGGCTGCCGGACCAGCGCCAACCCGCGCAAGCCGACAGGAGCAGGGCCGACGCGACGAGGGCGGGTCTCAGGGCTCTCATGCCTACATTCTAGCAACGAACGCGCCCCAAAAGGGCCCGCTCCGGCCGGAGGGCGGGTCGAGCGTGTGGGCCGCGTTGGACCCATTCATGCTTGGATCTTTTGGCCGAGGCGGGGGCCGTCGGTGGTGAGGTCGCGGCCCAGGGTGAAGCGGGCGAGCTCGCGGAGGATCCTTCCCAGACCGGGGCGGGCGGTCTTCTCGTCCGGCGCCGCGAGCCAGACGGTCACGCGCAGGCCGCAGGACCCGGCGTGGAGGCGGACCAGGCGCCCGGCGTCCAGATCCGCGCGAATCGAGGGGAGCTCCAGCGCGGCGACGCCGCGCCCGGCAAGCGCCAGCGCGCGCAGAATCTCCGCGTCATCGGCCTGGGTCTCCACCTCCGGGACCGCGCCACGGGTTTTCAGGAAGCGCTCCACGCGCTGCGCGACGGGGCTTTCGGGGCCGGGCAGGAGCAGTGGCAGTCCCGTCATGCCGCGCGGGAAGCGCCCGGCGCGGCGGGCCAGGGTGGGCGCCGCCGCGAAGACCAGCGGCACGGAGCCGACGGCGCGGACCACGAACTCGGGCCCCAGCTCGGGCGTCAGATCCCGCGCGGCCAAGGCCAGGTCCAGACGCCCGCAGGCCAGGCCCTGGGTCAAGGCCTCGGGGGCGCCGTCGGCCAGGATCACGCGCGTCCGGGGGGCGGCGGCGTGGACGGCGTCGAGCGTGCGCAGGACCGCCGCGCGCGGGACGGCCCCGTGAGCGCCGATGCGCAGGGCCAGGGGGGCCTCGCGCAGGCCGGCGGCGATGTCGGCCTCCAGCAGGCGGCCGGTCTCGAAGAGGACGCGGCAGCGGCGCAGGACCACCTCGCCCTCGGGCGTCGGGCGGGCGCCCGAGGGGGCGCGCGTCAGCAGGCGCTTGCCGCAGCGCCGTTCCAGCTGGGCGATCTGGGCGCTGAGCGTGGGCTGGGCCAGGTTCAGCTCGCGCGCGGCGGCGCTGATGCTCCCGAGGCGGGCGACGGTCCAGAAGTAGTACAGGTGGTGGTAGTTGAGGTTTATCATTGTAATTATCTATTCGTACTATAGAGTATAGCGATAAACGACCCGCGCCGGGAGGCGTACGATTGTAAGAGACCCATGGAGGCTCCCCTCATGAAGAATTCCGTCCGCATCTGGACCGTCCTGACCCTCGTCGGCCTGTTCGCCGCCGGCTGCGCGTCGACCCGCGGCGCCCGCAAGGACGCCTCCATCCCCGCCACCGGCCCCGTCGCGCCCCAGCCCACCCAGGCGGCACGCGCCGTGGACGCGGAGCCGGACGTGCGCGACATGTCCCCGCGCGAGGTCCCGGAGCTCAAGCTCGTCCATTTCTCCTACGACAGCGACCGCCTGGACCCCGCGGCCCGCAAGACCCTTCAGGCCAACGCGGACTGGCTGAAGGCCAACCCCGCGGTGAAGGTCCAGGTCGCCGGCCATTGCGACCAGCGCGGTACCGTCGCCTACAACCTGGCCTTGGGCCAGCGCCGCGCCGCCGCGGTGCGGTCGTACTACCAGATGCTGGGCGTGGACGGCTCGCGCGTGGCCACCATCAGCTACGGCAAGGAGCAGCCGGTGTGCGAGCAGTCCGTTGAGTCCTGCTGGAGCCGCAACCGCCGCGCCGCGACTCTGGAGGCCGTGAAGGTCAGCGTGGCCGGCGTCCCCACCCTCCACTGACCCGGGGCGTCAGCGGAAGGCGGAGGCGCGCTCGCGCACGAAGCTTTCCAGCGTCAAGGGCTCCCGCCCGCAGGCGCGCCTGACGCCTCCGGGCCCGGCGGCCGCCCGTCCCGAACGCAGAAAGGCGCCTTGCTCCAGGCGCGCGGCGACCAGCCACTCCGGCAGGCCCGCCGCGATCAGCGCCCGGCGGGAGGCTTCCTCGGAGACCGGGGCGTAGGAGACCGGCCGCTCCAGGACGCGCGAGAAGACCGCCGCGACCTCGGCCCCCGTCAGCGGCGCGGGGCCGGCCAGTTCGTAAATCCCGTCCTCCAGCTCCCCGCACAGGGCGGCGGCGGCCGCCGCCGCCGCGTCCCGCGCGTCCACCCATGGGACCGCGGTCTCGCCCAGGGCCGCGGCGTACGCCCCGCCGCGGATCGTCGCGGCGGAGTCGAGCAGGCCTTGGTGGAGCGGGGCGGGACGCAGGACGGCGTGCGGCAGGCCCAGGCGGCGCAGCTCCTCCTCCGCCTCGAAGTGCCAGCGTCCGGCCGAGAACGGCGCGTCCGCGGCCGCGCCCAGGACCGAGACCAGGACCACGCGCTTGACGCCCGCCGCCGCGGCCGCGCGCAGGAAGGCGGTCTCCCGCTCGGGCAGGTCCGGGTGGAGCGCGCTGGCCAGGAAGGCGGCCTCCACGCCCCGGAAGGCGGCCGGGAGCGTCTCCGGGACCGCCAGGTCCCCCGCGGCGAACTCCGCGGGGCCGATCAGGTCGCGCGCGCGGGCGGGGTCGCGCGTCAGCGCGCGCAGGCGGGCCCGGCGGATCTTGAGCTCCATGGCCAGGCGCCGCCCGATCGTCCCGGAGGCGCCCGCCAGCAGGATCACCTTACTGGACGCGGCACCAGAGGACCTTCAGATACTCGCCCTCCGGGTGATCGGCCGCGAACGGGTGGTCGGCGCCGGCGCCGCTCTTGCGGAAGATCTGCACGCGGCGCCCGGCGGAGCCCGCGGCGGTGCGCACGAACTGCTGGAACTCCTCCCACGGGAGCATGCCGGAGCAGGAGCAGGTGACCATGACGCCGCCCGGCTCCACCAGCGAGAATCCCAGGCGGTTCATGTCCAGGTACTTCTGCCGGCCCAGGCCGTACGCCTCGCGGCTGGCGATCAGCTTGTACGGGTCCAGGATCACCAGGCCGTAACGGCGCGCGTTCTGGGCGGCCTGGCGCAGGTAGGGGAAGGCGTCCGCGCAGACGGCGTCGATGCGGACCTGGTTGGCGTTGGCGTTCTTCTTAAGGAGCTCCACCGCCTCCGGGTCGAGCTCCACGGCCGTGACCTCGTCGGCGCCGCCCAGCTTCTTGGCGTAGAGCGCGAAGCCGCCGGTGTAGGAGCAGACGTCCAGCACCTTCTTGCCGCGCGCGAACGGGACGAGGGCCAGGCGATTGTCGCGCTGGTCGCAGAAGAAGCCGGTCTTGTGGCCGCCGGACGGGTCCACCAGGAAGGTGACGCCGTTCTCCTTGACGCGCGTGCCGGAGCCCAGGTTGGGCTTGAGGGTGAAGCCCTCCATGCTCTGCGCGTGCGGGCTGGCGCGGTGGAAGAAGCGCGCGGACGGGTACTGCTTCTTGATCGCGCGCTCCAGGCGCGCGGCCTGGCGGAACATGCCCAGCGAGTAGAACTCCAGCACCACGCAGTCGCCTTAGCGGTCCACCACCAGGCCGGGCAGGCCGTCGCCGTTGTCGTGGACCAAGCGGTAGGCGTCGCTGACGGCGTCCAGGCCGAGGACCTCGCGGCGGAACTCCACCGCGGCCGCGATGCGCTCGTCGAAGAAGGCGTCCGCGTCGAACTTCCCCACGCCGCGGGTCAGCAGGCGCAGTGCGATCAGGCTGCGCGGGTTGTACAGGGCGACGCCGTACGGGGCGTCGGAGCGGTCGTAGATGGCGACCATGTCCCCGGGCTTGGCCTTGGGGTCCACCTCGGCGATCATGCGCTTGTAGAGCTGGTGGCCGGAGGCGGCGGAGCGCAGGCGCACCCAGGGGATGGGCAGGTCGTGGGCGGCCGGGCGGCCGCGGGGCTTGACCGGCGCCTCGGCGCGGGGGTCCTCGTCGTCCGGCGCGGCGCGGGGGAGTTCGTCCACGAGGTCCATTGTACAACGAAAGACGCCCCCGGGGGGACGGGGGCGTCTCAAACGAAAGGGCGCCTTCCGCCGAGCCGCGGAAGGCGCCCCGAATCCGTTCGCGGCCGGGTTACTTCTTCGGGGCGGCCGGAGCCTTCTTGGCCGCGGGATGCTTGACGGGGTGCTTGACGGGGTGCTTGACGGGGTGCTTGGCCGCGTAGGCCTTGCGCAGGTTCGCCCGGGCGGCGGCGATGTCGTCGTGCTTGGCCTTCACGTCGGCCTTGGTCTGGGTGCGGGCGGCGTCCTTCTTGGACTTGTAATCGGAGCGGATCTTCTTGATCTCGGTCTCCGCCTCGCCGTCCAGGCCCTTGAGCTGAGCCTTGAGCTCGCCCCAGTCCTTCCTGATGGCGGCTTCGTCGGCGGCGATGCGGGCGTGCTCGCTCTTCGCGTCCACGGGAGCGGCGGCGGCGGCGGGAGCGGCGGCGGGAGCGGTCTCCGCGGCGCGGGCGACGCCGAGAACGGCGGGGAGCAGCAGGGCGGCGGCGAAAAGCGTCTTCATGATCAAGGGCCTCCTTGGGGGCGCCTCATGGCGCCGCATCTCTCATACGCGCGAGCCGCGTTTTTAGTTCGCGGGGTTTCAGGCCGGCCGGCCGGCCGCCCAGGCCCGGGCGGCGGCGAGCTTCTCCGGGGTGCCGATGTCGTGCCAGGCCCAGGCGTCGGCGCGGAAGGCGCGGACCGGCCGGCCGGCCCCGGCCAGCCTCAGCCAGGGGCGGGTGAGGGGGAAGACGCCCTCCTCCGAGAGCAGGCCCAGGAACTCCTCGTCCATCACGGAGACGCCGTCGAAGCCGAGCGCGACGGCGTCCGGGACCGGGGCTCCCACCCACTCCACGCCCTCGGGGCTGCGGCGGCCGCGCAGGAGGCCGTTCGCGTCGAACAGGAGCCGCCGGGAGGTCTCCCGCTCGCGCACGGCCAGGGTGGCCAGGGCGTCGGACTCCCGGTGCGCCGCCATCAGCGCGGCGAGGTCCAGGTCGGACAGCACGTCGGCGTTGTGCACGAAGAACGGGCCTTCTCCGGCCAGCAGGGGGGCGGCTTGTTTGAGGCCGCCGCCGGTGTCGAGCAGGAGGCCGTCCTCCCGTGACACGGCCACGGGGACGCCCAGCCGCCGGGACAGGTCCGCGCAGAACGCCGCCACGCGCCCGGCGTGGTGGTGGGCGTTGACCACGAAGGACGAGACGCCGGCGGCCTGCAAGCGGCGCGCGGCGCGCTCCAGCATGGGCGCGCCGCCCACCGAGAGCAGGGCCTTCGGGGTCTCGTCGGTCAGCGGCCGCAGGCGCGAGCCGACGCCGGCGGCAAGGATCAGCGCCTTCACGCGCCTTTGGCCGGCCAGGCCTTCTTCTCGCGGTGGGTGACCGAGACGGAGACGCCCTGGTCGCGCAGGTGCTTGGCCAGGCGCTCGGCGCAATAGACGGAGCGATGCTGACCGCCGGTGCAGCCGAAGGCGACGGCGAGATGGGTGAAGTTGCGCCGTCCGTAGTCCTCGACCGACTGGTCCACCAGCGCGCAGGCCGAGCGCAGCCAGCGGTCCACCGCCTCCTCCTTGGCCAGGTAGGAGATCACGTCGGCGTCCAGGCCCGTGGACTTCTGGAACTCGGCCTTGCGGCCCGGGTTGGGCAGGCAGCGGCAGTCGAACTGGTAGCCGCCCCCGTGGCCGCTGGAGTCCTTGGGCGCGCCGTTCTTGTACGAGAAGCTCTGGATGCGCACGCGCAGTCCCAGCTTGGCCGCGCCGAACTGGCGCAGGGCCGAGGAGCCCACCAGGCGCTTGAACACGCCCGTCAGCTCCGGGACCTCCACCGGCAGGCCGGAGGTGGCCAGCACGCGCTCGATGTTGCGGATCGCGTACGGGATGCTCTGCAGGAACAGGGGCTTCTTCTCGTGGAAGCCGCGCAGGCCGTACGCGCCCATCGCCTGCATGATGCGGATCAGCACGAAGCCGGGGAAGTACTTCTTGAACTCGGCCTTGTCCACGGGGGCGTGCTTGGCGGCCTCGTGCAGGTAGAGTTCGAGCAGCTCGTCGCGCAGCTCGAAGGGCAGGTCCGCCTTCGCGTCGTAGAGGAGAGAGGCCAGGTCGTACTGCAGGGCGCCGCGTCGGCCGCCCTGGTAGTCGATGAAGTACGGCGTGCCGTCCTTGAGCATCACGTTGCGGGACTGGAAGTCCCGGCACATGAAGTAGCCGCGCTCCGCGGCGAGCAGGTAGTCGGCGAAGACCTGGAAGTCCTCCTCGAGACGCTCCTCGTGGAACACAATCCCGCCGAGGGTCAGGAAGTAGTACTTGAAGTAGTTGAGGTCCCACAGCATCGACTGCTTGTCGAAGCTCTTGCGCGGGTAGCACCAGCGGTCGTCCACCGTGGCCCCGGCCTTGATCTGGATGCGCGGCAGCCAGCGCACCACCTCGCGGTAGGCGGCCACCGCCTCCTCGGAAAGGCCCTTGGGCCCGCGCTTCCTGCCCAGGAACTGGAACAGCGTCGTGTCGCCCAGGTCCTCCTCCAGGTACGCGGTGCCGGAGGCGTCCTCGCCGTAGAACTCGGGGACGGGGATGCCTTCCTTGTGGAAGTGCTTGGAGAACTCGATGAAGGCCCGGTTCTCCTTGGCGTCCTCGTTGAGCACGCCGACGGCGGTCCTGCCGCCGCCGGTCAGCCGGTAGATCCTGCGGTTGGAGCCCTCCGCGCGCACGGGCGAGAGCGTCTCGGCCTCGACGCCGAAACGGGCGCGGAACAGCGGCTTCAGGGGGTCCGTCATGCCGGCCATCTTAGCGCTTCGCGGCCCGCCGCGTCCACGGCGCGCGCGGTCAGCGCAGGGCGGGCTCGAGCGCCGCGGCGGGGGCGGCGGAGACCGCCGCGCGGAGCTGGCGGTAGGTCTCCAGGAAGCCCGACGAGAGGTCCTGGGCCGCCGCCGCGCCGGCGCCGGCCAAGAAGTCGTCGTGAGCCTCGCGCAGGCGGTAGAACGGCATCCAGGCGCGCGCGTGGTGCACGGCGTGGTAGCCGTTGTTGTGCCAGAGGCGGTTGCCCAGCGCGCCGGTCACCGAGCGCGTGCCCGAGCGCGTGCCGAAATGGTCCTGCACCTCGGACCAGTACAGGAAGGACGCGTGGCCGAAGAGCATCGGGACCAGCCAGTACAGGGCCAGCAGTTGCAGCCCGCCCAGGGCCCAGGCCGCGGCCAGGACGACGGTCCAGAAACCCGCGATCTTCAACCCGTCCCGGCGGGGCGTGAGCGACAGCTTGGTCAGGTAGAAATAGCCGGCGAAGCCGGTCAGGGGCTTCACGAACCAGAGCCAGAACATGTCCGGCTTCGGGCGGAACAGCCCGATCAGGCGGTAGTCCTCCAGAAGCCCGTCGCGCGGCGTGCCCGCGTCCCGGTGGTGGGCGAGATGCTCCTCGCGGAACTGCGCCAGGGTCATGAAGAAGGGGAGCGCGTACAAGGCCTCGAAGCGCTCGTTCCAGGAGCGGGTGCGGAACAGGTGGAAGTGGGACGCCTCGTGGAGCAGGCACTCGCCGATGGCGAACTGGAAGGCCCCGATCAGCGCGACGGCCGCGAGATAAGCGGGGATGCTGTGGAGCCGGACGCTGGCCCAGGAGATGAGCACGATGGCGCCCCAGTCGCGCCCCAGCGCCGCCCAGCCGCGCAGGTTGCTTCCAAGGTCCGCGGCTTTCTTGGATCTTTCGGTCATGGTCTCGGGAGCCCGGAGGGGCTCCATGCGAGACATTTTACCAAACCTCGGAGCGTTCCGGGAGAGGCGCGAGCCGAGTCCTTGACAAGCGGTCGGGCGAGGCTACACTACCCGCATGAGGACCGTCCCGAGCGCAGGACGCCGTCCCCGGGCCAGGAGTGCGGCCGCGCTTGCGGCCGTCCTGTGGCTGGCGCCCGGCGCGCTCCTCGCCGCGCCCGTCGAGGTCCCGCGTCTGGACGCCCCGGTGGGCGCCGGGGCCGCGGACGCCGCTCCGGCGGCGGGCGGCGTCCTCGCCGCCCCGG
>JAJXTZ010000248.1 GCA_021783355.1 bacterium
CGTCGCCGTGCCGGCGGCCCTCGCGGGGGCCGCGCTGGGCGCGGCCTCCCCGCACCTCGCGCTGGCCACGGCCGCGGGCCTGGGGCAGGCGGCGTACTGGCTGGCCAACCCCCTGGCCTTCCTGTTCACCGTGCCCCAGCTGCACACGATGATCTCGCGGCGCAGCGGCTCGGTGTCGGTCAGCATGACCGTCATCGGCTTCGCCTCCGCGCTGGCCGTGGCCCTCTGCTTCGCTTTCGACGGGAAGGACTTGATGATGTACCGCAACCTCGCGCAGGCTCTGGGCTTCGCCGCGATGCTGGGCCTGGAGGCCCGCTACGCGCGCGCGGGGGGAGGGGCGCTCCCCTCGCGCGGGCGGGCGCTGGCGCGGACCGCGGGGATGGCTCTGGCGCTCATCGCGGCCCTGGCCCTGACCGGACCGGCGCTGATGGCCGTGATGCCCGGCGCGGCGGCGATGGGCCCGCTGCTGGTGCCGTTCCAGGTCCTGGCCGGCTTCGGCTTCACTCACATGATGTACGCCCAGCTGATGAAGATGCTCCACGACCGCTCGGCCGGGGACTCGTCGGCGGGGATGATGTGGGCCTTCTTCGGCACGAAGACGATCTGGGTGTGGTCGTTCGCGATGATGCTGTCCCTGGTCTCGGCCCCGGCCTGGCTGACGCTGCCCGTCGGCGCGGGCTTCGCCGGCCTCTGCTGGCTGGCCGCGCGCGCCGCGCTCTCCCGCCTGCTGCGGGCGTCGTGGGCCTTCCTGCCGGAGTCGCTGACGGTCCTGGGCCGCCGCGCGACGCGCCGGGGCCTGGGCGACGCCGCGGCCTTCTGCGTCCTCTCCGCGCTGATCCTAGCCCTGTCCGCCGGAGGCTACTTCGTGTTCACGGGCCTGCTGGGCGTGCCCGCCGCGGCCTCGTCGCTGTTCGCGATGTACCTGATCTACACGGTGCAGAACCTCGTCGCCTGCGTGGCGACGCTCAAGGCCGTGCGCCTGCGGGGCCGTCTCGGACGCGGCGCCTGAGGCCGCCTCCGCGCGCCGCGTTGCGCCCCCCGCCGGACGAATTGATACCATGGCGCCTCAGGAGCCACCCATGAGACCCCGGACCACTCTCGACGCCAAGACCGTCAAGACCGCGCTCGCCAAGCTCTCGCGGGAGAATGCCGCCTTCGCCGCCCGCCATCCCGGCGACGGCGGCGGCCGCGCGCCCGTGCACGTCGTCTACGGCGGCGCCCACCTGTTCAAGTCCGACGCCGCGCGCAAGCTCGGGGACCTGGCCCTGCGCTCCCTGTCGCGGCACGCGCCGGACGCCGGGACCTTCGCCGCGGCGCTGGGCCTGCGCGAGAACCTCGCGCGCCCGGTGTACGACCGGGTCGTCGAGAAGCTCAAGCGCGAGCCGGTGGAGGACTATCGCATCGACTTCGAGGACGGCTACGGCCACCGCGGCGACGCCGAGGAGGACGGCCACGCGCTGGCCGCCGCCCAGGAGCTGGCCAAGGGCCTGGAGGACGGGACCTTGCCCCCGTTCGTCGGCCTGCGCATCAAGGCCCTGGCCCCGGAGACGGCCGCGCGCGGCGCGCGCACGCTCGACCTGTTCCTCAGCGCCCTCGTGCGCCGGACCCAGGGCCGCCTGCCCCCGGGCTTGCGCGTGACCCTGCCCAAGGCCTCGCACCCGGGACAGCCGGCCGCGCTGGCGGACCTGCTGGACGCCTTCGAGCGGCGCAAGAAGCTCCCGCGCGGGGCCATCAAGGCCGAGCTGATGATCGAGACGCCGCAGGCGGTGCTGGGCGCGGACGGCCGCGTGCCCCTGCGCGCTCTGGCCGCGGCCCTGCGCGGGCGCTGCGCCGGCGCGCACCTCGGCGCCTACGACTACTCGGCCGCCGTCGGCGTCACCGCCGCGCGCCAGACCCTGGACCATGCGTCCTGCGCCTTCGCGCGCGCGATGATGCAGACCGCGCTGGCCGGCTCCGGGATCGCCCTGTCCGACGGGGCCACCACCACCCTTCCCGTCGGCCCGCACCGCGCGGCGCCCGGCGCGGCGCTCACCGAGGCGCAGGAGCGCGAGAACGGCGACGCCGTCCGCCGCGGCTGGCGCCTGCACTTCCAGAACGCCTCGCGCGCGCTGGGCGAGGGCTTCTACCAGGGCTGGGACCTGCACCCGGCCCAGCTGCCGGCGCGCCACGCCGCGGTCTTCGCCTTCTTCCTGGACGGCCTGCCCCTGGCCGCCGCGCGGCTGAAGAGCTTCCTGGAGTCCTCGGCGCGGGCGTCGCGGCTGGGCGGGGAGTTCGACGACGCGGCCACGGGCCAGGGGCTGCTCAATTATTTCCTGCGCGCGCGGGCCTGCGGCGCGCTGACCGACGCCGAGGCCGCCGCCTCCGGGCTGAGCCCGGAGGAGCTGGCCGGGCGCTCTTTCCTTAAAATCCTGGAAGGTCGGCGCCGGTCCTGAGACCGCGCCGCGCCCCCTGAGTCGGCCGGCCCCTTTCCGCCTAGGTCCTTCACCGGGCCCCGGCGGGGACTTTGGGTCCATACGGCCGGAGGTCCCCCCGCGGTATGATTGAATCCATGATGCGACATGCCTCCGCCGTCCTGCGCCTCGGCCTCTGCGCCGCGGTCCTCCTCGCGCCCACCCTTTCCGCCGCCCAGAGCGTCGCCGTCTCGGCCGCCGCCGAGTCCGGCGTCTCCGCCGCCGCCGGCGCCGCGGCCGCCGCGCCCCGCGCCGCGTTCGCCCCGCTCTCTCTCACCGTCGCCGCCCCTCTGGGAG
>JAJXTZ010000073.1 GCA_021783355.1 bacterium
GGAGACGGCCGCGCCCGCCGGCAGGACCGGCAGGAGCAGCCACAACCACGACGCGAGAAGCCGCCGCTTCATCGTTCCAATCATAACAGCACTCCCCCGTCCCCGCCAGTGGCCCCGGTCAGGGCCGCGGCCTGAGCGCCCTCGACCCCGCCGCGCCGCCGTCTTTGACGCCCGCGTCCGAAAATTGTCTAATCGTCCAGGCGGGCCGCCGCCGACACCGCGCGTGACGAAAGACTGGGGCCTCAAGGATCTGCTCGGCCTGGAACGGCTGAGCGCCGCAAACATCGAGGCGATCCTCGACGCGGCCGCGTCTTTCAAAAATTCCCCCCCGAAGTCGCCGCTGGCCGGCCGCGTCGTCGCGTTCCTGTTCTCCGAGCCGTCCACGCGCACGCGCTCGTCGTTCGAGGCCGCCGCGCGGCGCCTGGGCGCCGAGGTCCTGGGCTTCTCCGCCGCCGGCTCCTCGCTGGCCAAGGGCGAGACCCTGCTCGACACGATGCTCAACCTCGAGGCGATCGGCGTCACGCACTTCATCGTGCGGCACGAGCGCTCCGGCGTGCTGGAGGACCTG
The DNA here is from genome assembly GCA_021783355.1 of bacterium. Taxonomy (GTDB): domain Bacteria; phylum Elusimicrobiota; class Elusimicrobia; order UBA1565; family UBA9628; genus GWA2-66-18. The sequence goes on from JAJXTZ010000073.1 coordinate 569, forward strand.
GCCCCGCGCGTGAAGGCCTGCGTGATCAACGCCGGCGACGGCGCGCACGAGCATCCGACGCAGGCCCTGCTGGACCTCCTGACCCTGCGCGAGCGCTGGGGCTCGTTCAAGGGCCGCAAGGTCTTGATCCTGGGCGACATCCGCCACAGCCGCGTGGCGCGCTCCAACCTGTTCGCGCTGAAGAAGCTCGGCGCCAAGGTGGTCTTCTGCGGGCCGACGCCGCTGGTCCCCGACGACTTCGCCGCGCTGGGCGCCGCCATCGAGCACGACGTCGACAAGGCCCTCAAGGGCGCCGACGCCGTCAACGTCCTGCGCCTGCAGCTGGAGCGCATGGAGCAGGGCTTCGTGCCGTCGCTGGCCGACTACGCGCTGGCCTACCAGCTGACGCCCGCGCGCGCCGCGCTGATGAAGCCCGACGCGCCCGTCCTGCACCCGGGGCCGATGAACCGCGGCGTCGAGATCTCCTCGGAGGTGGCCGACGGGCCGCGCTCCGCCATCCTGGACCAGGTCGCCAACGGCGTGCTCGCGCGCATGGCCGTCCTGGCGCTGTGCGAGAGGGCCCGTGTCTGAGCGCCTGCTGATCGCCGGAGGGCTGGTGATCGACCCCGCGCGCGGCCTGGAGGCCGTGCGCGACGTGCTCGTCGAGGACGGAGAGATCCGCGCGGTCGCGGCGGGCCTCTCCCGCCGCCGCGACCTCCAGGACGCCCCGCGCTTCGACGCGAAGGGGAAATGGGTGATCCCGGGCCTGGTGGACATGCACGTGCACCTGCGCGAGCCGGGGCGCGAGGGCGACGAGACCATCGCGACCGGCACCCGCGCCGCCGCCCGCGGGGGCGTGACCACCGTGCTCGCGATGGCCAACACCGAGCCGCCGACGGACAACCCCTCCCAGCTGGCGCTCCTGCGCCACGCGGCCGCGCGCGACGCGGCGATCGAGGTCCTCTTCGCCGGGGCCGTCACCGTCGGGCAGAAGGGCGAGCGCCTGACCGAGTTCGCGCGCCTGCGCGCGGGCGGCGCGGCCGCCCTGTCCGACGACGGCCGCCCGCTGATGAACGCCGGGCTGATGCGCAGGGCGCTCGAGCACGCGAAGGACCTCGGGCTCCTCCTCATCGACCACTGCGAGGACTTGACCCTGTCGGCCGGGGCGTGCGTGAACGAGGGCCCCGAGGCCCTGCGCAAGGGCCTGCGCGGCGCCCCCTGGGCCGCGGAGACCGTGCAGGTCGCGCGCGACATCGCGCTCGCGGAGCTCACCGGCGCGCGCGTGCACCTGGCGCACCTCTCGTCGGCCGCGTCGGTGGCGGCCGTGCGCGCGGCCAAGAGGCGCGGCGTCCCGGTCTCCGCCGAGGCCTGCCCGCACCATTTCGCGCTGACCGACGCGATGGTCCCCGGCTACGACGGGGACTGGAAGATGAACCCCCCTCTGCGCGCCGAGGCCGAGCGCCAGGCCCTGCTCGAGGGCCTGGCCGACGGGACCATCGACGCCATCGCCACCGACCACGCCCCGCACGGCTGCGCGGCCAAGGGCGCGGGCCTGGACCTGGCCCCGTTCGGCGTGATCGGCCTGGAGACCTCGCTCTCCGTCGCGCTGACGACGCTCTACCACGCCAAGGTCCTGACGCGGCGCAAGCTGGTCGAGCGCATGTCCGCGGCCCCGGCCCGCCTGCTGGGACTCGCGTCCAAGGGCACGCTCGCGCCCGGCTCCGACGCGGACCTGGCCGTCGTGGACCCGGACGCGTCCTGGACCCCGGAGGCGCCGTTCCAGTCCAAGAGCCGCAACACGCCGTTCGCCGGACGGCGGCTCAAGGGCCGCGTCGCGCTGACCCTCTTCGCCGGCCGCCCCGTCCATGCTCTATGAGTCCCTGGTCAAGCCGCTCCTCTTCCGCCTCGACGCGGAGACGGCGCACGAGGAGGTCTCGGGGCTGATGGCCCTGGCCGCCGGCGTCCCCGGGGCCGCGGCCGCGCTGTCGGCGCTGACCGGGCCCGCGGCGAAGGGCCTGGAGAAGACGGTGTTCGGCCTGCGCTTCCCCAACCCCGTGGGCCTGGCCGCCGGCTTCGACAAGGACGGGCGCCTGGTCCCGGTCCTGCCCGCGCTCGGCTTCGGGTTTCTGGAGATCGGCTCGGTGACGCTCGAGCCCCAGCCCGGCAACCCCCGCCCGCGCCTGTTCCGCCTGCCGGAGTCCGCGGCGCTCCTCAACCGCATGGGCTTCAACGGCGAGGGCGCGCGCGCGGTCGCGCGGCGGCTGGCCGCCCAGCCCCCGCGCCGAGTGCCGCTCGGGATCAACCTGGGCCTCAACAAGGGCACGGAGCCCGCGAAGGCCCCAGCCGCCTACGCGCGGACTTTCCGCATCTTGAAGGCCCACGGCGACTACTTCGTCGTCAACGTCTCCTCGCCCAACACCCCGGGCCTGCGCGACCTGCAGAAGGTCGAAGAGTTGGCCCGCGTCCTGGAAGCGGTGCAGGAAGCCAACGAGGCGAAGAAGCCCGTCCTCCTGAAGCTCGCCCCCGACCTGGCCGACGAGGACTTCGCCGCCGCCGTGGAGACGGCCGGGCGCCTGGCGCAGGGCCTGGTCGTCTGCAACACCACCGTCGCCCGCGGCGGCGTGGACGCGAAGTGGCGGAGCGAGGCCGGCGGGCTCTCCGGCGCGCCGCTCAAGGAGCGCGCGCTCGCGCTCACGCGCCGCGCGCGCTCGCTCACGACGCTCCCCGTCGTCGGCGTCGGCGGGATCGCGACCGCGGCGGACGCGCGCGAGCGCCTGGCCGCCGGCGCGGACCTGGTCCAGCTCTACACGGGCCTCGTCTACGGCGGCCCGCGCGCGGTCAAGCATCTGCTGCGCGGCCTCGCGGAGTCCGCGTGACCCAGGTCATCGTCGCCTTGGATGTCGAGACCATCCGCCGCGAGGAGGACCTCCTGCGCGCGCTCCAGGGCGTGGTCGTCTGGTACAAGGTCGGCCTGCGGCTCTTCACCGCGCACGGCAAGCGCGCGGTGGACCTGGTGCGCAAGAGCGGCGGCAAGGTCTTCCTCGACCTCAAGCTCCACGACATCCCTCAGACGGTCGCGCACGCGGTCCAGGAGGCGCAGCGGCTGGGCGTGGACGCGGTCTCCCTGCACCTGATGGGCGGGCCCGACATGGTCCGCGCCGCGGCCGACGTGTCGCCGCGCCCGAAGCTCTGGGGCGTGACGGTGCTGACCAGCATGGCGCCCAAGGACGTCAAGCTCTTCCACCCCGGCGCGCGGGTGCCGACGCTGGTCAAGAGCCTGGCCAAGGCCGGCTGGGTGGCCGGGGCCGACGCGACGATCTGCTCGGCGCAGGAGGTGCCGGTCCTGCGCAAGGCCTTCCCGCACCTGGACATGAAGTTCGTCACCCCCGGCATCCGCCCAATGGGCGCGGCCCTCAACGACCAGGCGCGCGTGATGACGCCGGGCGAGGCCGCGGCGCTGGGCATCGATTTCGTGGTGATCGGGCGCCCAATCACGCACGCGCCGGACCCGCGCCGCGCGGCGCTGGACATCCTGACCGAGATGAAGGCCGCCGCGCCGAGCGCGCTGGAGAGGGAATGAACGTCGAGAAGCTCTTCCTGGACCGCGGGGCCCTGCTCAAGGGCCACTTCCTGCTCTCGTCGGGCCTGCACAGCGACCGGTACCTGCAGTGCGCGCTCCTGCTGGCGCACCCGGCCGACGCCGAGGGCCTCGGCCGGGCACTCGCCGCGCGCGCGCCCTCCAAGCCCGACCTGGTGGTCTCTCCGGCGATGGGCGGGCTGATCATCGGCCAGGAGGTCGCGCGCGCGCTGGGCGTGCGCCACTACTTCGCCGAACGCGCCGACGGGGCCATGACCCTGCGCCGCGGCTTCGCGCTGGAGCCGGGCGAGTCGGTGCTGGTCGTCGAGGACGTGGTCACCACCGGCAAGTCCACCCGGGAGGTCTTCGCGATGGTCCGCGCCGCGGGCGCGCGCGTCGCCGGGGCCGGCTCCATCGTGGACCGCTCCGAGGGGCGCGCGGACCTCGGCGTGCCGTACGCCGCGCTGTGGACCGTCGCCGTGCCGACCTGGACGCCCGACGCCTGCCCGCTCTGCCGGGCCGGCGTCCCCGCCGTCAAGCCCGGAAGCCGCAAGGAGCTCAAGAATGGCTAGCGCGACACTGACCTACAAGAAGTCCGGCGTCAACATCGACCTCGCCGACAAGCTGGTCGACCACATCCAGAGCAAGGCTCCGGCGATCGGCGGCTTCGCGGGGCTCTTCCCGCTGGATCTCGACGGCTCGGGGCCGTGGGAGCTGGTGGCCTGCACCGACGGCGTGGGCACCAAGCTCAAGCTCGCCTTCGCGCTCGACAAGCACGACACCATCGGCATCGACCTGGTGGCGATGTCGGTCAACGACCTGGTCTGCTGCGGCGCCAAGCCCCTGATCTTCCTGGACTACTACGCGACCGGCCGCCTGGACCTCAAGCGCTCCAAGCGCATCATCGCCGGGATCATGGAGGGCTGCCGCCTGGGCCGCTGCGTGCTCCTCGGCGGCGAGACGGCCGAGATGCCGGGCTTCTACCCGCAGGGCGAGTACGACCTGGCCGGCTTCGCGGTCGGCATCGTCAAGCGCTCGGAGGTCATCGACGGGTCCAAGATCTTCCCCGGCGACCTGATCCTGGGCCTGCCGTCCTCCGGCCTGCACTCCAACGGCTACTCGCTGGCGCGCAAGGTCTTCAAGGGGCGCGACCTGTCGCGCTGGGGCAAGACCCTGCTCACCCCCACGCGCATCTACGTCGACGAGATCGCGTCCCTGCGCGCGGCGTTCCGCGCCGAGAACAAGATCATCCTGGGCCTGTCCCACGTGACCGGCGGCGGACTGGTGGAGAACGTGCCCCGCATCCTGCCGCGCGGACGCAAGGCGGTCTTCCGCAAGGACTCCTGGAAGCGGCCGGCGGTCTTCGACGAGATCGCGCGCCGCGGGCGGGTGCCGGAGCGCGAGATGTGGCGCACCTTCAACATGGGCATCGGGATGGTGATCGTGATCCGCCCGGACAGCCTGGAGCTGGCGCGCCGCGTCCTGCCGGAGGCCATGCTGATCGGCGAGATCGTCGACGGCAAGCACGAGGCGGAGATCGCCTGATGGAAAAGCTCGCGGTCTTCGCCTCCGGGGAGGGCACCAATCTCCAGGCCCTGCTCGACGCCTGCGCCGACGGACGCGTGCGCGGGGAGATCGCCCTCGTCGCGTCGAACAACCCGGACGCGGGCGCGCTGCGCCGGGCCCGCCGCGCCGGGATCGAGACGCTGGTCGCGGACTCCGCGGCGGTCCCCGCCGAGGAGCTCAGCGCGCGCCTCGCGCACGAATGCCAGCAGCGCGGCGTCGGGCTGATCTGCCTGGCCGGCTGGATGCTGAAGGTCAAGGAGCCGCTGCTGCGCGCCTACCCCAGCCGCATCCTGAACGTGCACCCGGCGCTGCTGCCCGCGTTCGGCGGGCAGGGGATGTACGGGCGCAAGGTCCACGAGGCCGCCATCGCCGCCGGGGTCAAGGTCTCCGGCGCGACGGTGCACGTGGTGGACGAGGAGTACGACCGCGGGCCGATCGTCCTGCAGTCCGCGGTGCCGGTGCTGGCCGGCGACACGCCGGAGACGCTGGCCGCGCGCGTGCGCGCCCAGGAGCACTGGATCTACCCGCGCGCCGCGGCGCTCTTCTGCGACGGGCGCCTCAAGATCGCCGGGCGCCGCGCGGAGCTCAGCGCGCCGCGCGCGGAAGTCCCGTCGCGCGTGCGCCGCGCGCTGATCTCGGTCTCCGACAAGTCCGGCGTGGTGGAGCTGGCGCGCGGCCTGCACGAGCTGGGCGTGGAGATCGTCTCCACCTCCGGCACCGCGAAGGCGCTCGCCGAGGCCGGCGTGCCGATCCGCCCGCTGGACACGATGACGGGCTTTCCCGAGATCCTGGACGGACGGGTCAAGACCCTGCACCCCAACGTGCACGGCGCCATCCTCCTGCGCCGCAAGGACGCCAAGCAGGCGCGCGAGGCGGAGCTCTTCGGACTGGAACCCATCGACCTGGTGGTCGTCAACCTGTACCCGTTCGCCAAAACCGCGGCCGCCGCCCCGTCGCCGTACGACCCGGCCGTGATCGAGCAGATCGACATCGGCGGCGTGGCGCTGATCCGCGCGGCCGCCAAGAATTTCGAGGACGTGGCCGTGCTGACGGCCCCGGCCGACTACGCCCCGGCCCTGGCCGAGCTGACCGCCTCGCAGGGGCGGCTGACCGAGGACACGCGCCGGCGCCTGGCCCTGACCGCGTTCCGCCACACCGCGGACTACGACGCCATGATCGCCAAGGCCTGGTGCGGCGAGACGCCGGCGGCGCCCTGCGCGGAGCTCTTCCCGGCCGCGCTCGCCCCGCGCCTGTCCAAGATCCAGGACCTGCGCTACGGCGAGAACCCGCACCAGAAGGCCGCGCTCTACGCCAACGAGAACGGGATGTCGTTCTCCCAGCTGCACGGCAAGGCGCTCTCCTACAACAACCTGCTGGACGCCTCCGGCACCTGGGACGCGGTCTCCGATTTCGCCGAGCCCGCGGCGGTCGTGTTCAAGCACGCCACTCCCGCGGGGATCGCGGTCGGGACATCGATCGAGCAGGCCTTCGAGCGCGCCTGGGCCGGCGACCCGCTGTCCGCCTTCGGCGGCGTGCTGGCCTTCAACCGCCCGGTCAACCGCGTCATCGCGGAGCTCCTGTCCAAGCGCTTCGTCGAGGTCCTGGTCGCCCCCGGCTACGACCCGGAGGCCCTGGATCTTTTGAAGAAGAAGCCCAACCTGCGCCTGCTGGTGCGCGCCAAGCCCCCGACGAAGGCCCTCCAGTACCGCTCGATCGGCGACGAGGTCCTGGTCGCCGAGCCCGACCGCGCGATCGCCGGCCCGGAGTGGCGATCCGTCGGCAAGCGCGCGCCGACCCCGGACGAGGAGAAGGCCCTGCGCTTCGCGTGGACCGCCTGCAAGCACGTGAAGTCCAACGCCATCGTCCTGGCCGGGCCGGAAGCCACCGTGGGCCTGGGCGCGGGGCAGATGTCGCGCGTGGACTCCGTCCACATGTCGGGCGTCAAGTACAAGCTCTGGCAGCGGGACAACGCCGCGCCCAAGGCCCTGGTCCTGGCCTCGGACGCCTTCTTCCCCTTCCGCGACGGCGTGGACGCCGCGGCGACCCTGGGCATCACCGCGATCGTCTCCCCCGGCGGCTCGATCAAGGACGCCGAGGTGCTCGCCGCGGCCGACGAGCACGGCCTGGCGATGATCTTCACCGGCATGCGGCACTTCCGCCACTGAGGAACGAATGAACGACAAGGCTTGGCTGGCGCTGGAGGACGGGACGCTGTTCGCCGGACGCGCGTGCGGCGCGGCCGGCGAGACGGCCGGGGAGTCGGTGTTCAACACCGCGATGACCGGCTACCAGGAGATCCTGACGGACCCGTCGTACTGCGGCCAGCTGGTGACGATGACCTACCCGCTGATCGGCAACTACGGGATCACCGCGCGCGATCACGAGTCCGCGCGCCCGCGCCTGTCCGGCTTCGTGGTGCGCGAGCTGTGCCGCAAGCCGTCCAACCACGAGAGCGTGCAGTCCGTCGGCGACTTCCTGCGCCAGCACGGGATCGTCGCCATCGAGGGGATCGACACGCGCAAGCTGACCCTGCATCTGAGGGACAAGGGCGCCCTGCGCGGCATCATCTCCACGCTGGACGGCGACGCGGCGCGCCTGGTCGCCAAGGCCCGCGCCATCCCCTCCATGGCGGGGCGCGACCTGGCCAGCACGGTCACCTGCGAGACGCCCTACGAGTGGACCGAGGGCGCCCCGGCCAAGCCGGATTTCCGCGTGGTCGTGATGGACTTCGGCGCCAAGTACGGCATCATGCGCCGGCTGTCGGCCCTGGGCGCACGGGTCACCGTGGTCCCCGCCGGGACCTCCGCCTCGGACATCCTGCGCCTGAAGCCCGACGGGATCATGCTCTCCAACGGCCCCGGCGACCCGGAGCCGCTGACCGGACCCGTCGAGACGATCAAGCGCCTGATCCCGGAGCGCGTGCCGATCTTCGGCATCTGCCTGGGCCACCAGCTGCTGGGGCTCGCCTTCGGCGGGAAGACCTTCAAGCTCAAGTTCGGCCACCACGGTTCCAACCATCCGGTCAAGGATCTGGCCACGGGCAAGATCGAGATCACCGCGCAGAACCACGGCTTCTGCGTGGACCTCGACAGCCTCCCGGCCGAGGTCCGCACCACCCACGTCAACCTCAACGACGGCACCTCGGAGGGGATGGCGCACGCGACCCTGCCCGTGTTCTCGGTCCAGCACCACCCCGAGGCCGCCGCCGGTCCGCACGACAGCCGCTACCTGTTCGGGCGCTTCGCCGCGATGATGCGCGAGCGCCGGGAGGCCCTCCGTGCCTAAGCGCGAAGACTTGAAGAAGATCCTCGTCATCGGCTCCGGCTCCATCGTCATCGGCCAGGGCTGCGAGTTCGACTACTCCGGCACGCAGGGCCTGAAGGCCCTGCGCGAGGAAGGCTACGAGACCGTCCTGATCAACTCCAACCCGGCCACGATCATGACGGACCCCGAGCTGGCCGACCGGACCTACATCGAGCCGCTGACGACGGACGCGCTGGACAAGGTCCTGGCCGCCGAGTCGCCCGACGCGATCCTGCCCACGCTGGGCGGGCAGACCGCCCTGAACCTGACCGTCGCCGCCGCCGAGCGCGGGATCCTGAAGAAGCACGGCGTCGAGGTCCTGGGCGCGCGCCTGGAGACCATCCGCAAGGCGGAGGACCGCCAGCTCTTCAAGGCCGCGATGCAGAAGATCGGCCTGGACCTGCCGCGCTCCACCGTGGTCACCGACGCGGCCGACCTCAAGGCCGTCTCCCGCGACCTGGGATTCCCGGTCATCGTGCGCGCCTCGTTCACGCTGGGCGGCGCCGGCGGCGGCATCGCGTACCACTACGAGGAGCTGCTCTCCCGCGTGCACACCGCGCTGGAGATGAGCCCGGTCAAGAAGGTCCTGCTCGAGGAGTCCATCATCGGCTGGAAGGAGTACGAGCTGGAGGTCATGCGCGACCGCGCCGACAACTTCGTCGTCGTCTGCACCATCGAGAACGTGGACCCGATGGGCGTGCACACCGGCGACTCGCTGACCGTCGCCCCGGCCCAGACCCTGACCGACCGCCAGTACCAGGAGATGCGCGACGACGCCAAGCGCATCGTCTCCGAGATCGGCGTGGAGACCGGCGGCTGCAACATCCAGTTCGCCGTGGACCCGCGCACCGGGCGCCGCGTCGTCATCGAGATCAACCCGCGCGTGTCGCGCTCCTCGGCGCTGGCCTCCAAGGCCACCGGCTTCCCCATCGCCAAGATCGCCGCCAAGCTCGCCGTCGGCTACACCCTCGACGAGCTGCCCAACGACATCACCAAGGCCACCCCCGCCTGCTTCGAGCCGGCCATCGACTACGTGGTGGTCAAGGCCCCGCGCTTCGCCACCGAGAAGTTCGGCGAGTTCCCGCTGGACACCGCGATGAAGTCCGTCGGGGAGGCCATGGCCATCGGCCGCACCTTCAAGGAGGCCCTGCAGAAGGCCCTGCGCGGCCTGGAGAGCGGCAAGAAGGGCCTGGAAGGCGACTCCGGCGTGGACGCCGAGACCCTTCTGCAGCGCGTCGCCACCCCGACCTCGTCGCGCCTGTACTTCGTGAAGACCGCGCTGGCGCTGGGCGTGCCGGTCGAGCGCATCGCCGAGGTCTCCCGCATCGACCCCTGGTTCCTGAACCAGATGCTCGAGATCGTCGAGTTCGAGAAGTCCCTGGCCGGGGCCCCGCTCGACGCGGCGCGCCTGCGCGAGGCCAAGCGCCTGGGCTTCTCGGACGCCCAGATCGCCCGCGCGTGCGGGCCCAAGACCGCCGAGAAGGCGGTCCGCGCCCGCCGCCTGCGCCTGGGCGTGCGCCCGTCGTACAAGCTGGTGGACACCTGCGCCGGCGAGTTCCCGTCCGCGACCCCGTACTTCTACTCCACCTACGAGGAGACCGGAGACCTCCTGCCGCAGAAGCCCGGCAAGAAGGTCATGATCCTGGGCTCCGGCCCCAACCGCATCGGCCAGGGCATCGAGTTCGACTACTGCTGCGTGCAGGCCTCCAAGGCCCTGCGCGAGGACGGCTGGCAGTCGGTGATGGTCAACTGCAACCCGGAGACCGTCTCCACCGACTACGACGCCTCCGACCGCCTGTACTTCGAGCCGCTGACGCTGGAGGACGTGCTGGAGATCGTCGCCGTGGAAAAGCCCGACGGCGTGATCGTCCAGTTCGGCGGGCAGACGCCGCTGAACCTGGCCGTGGCCCTGGAGAAGGCCGGCGTGCCGATCCTGGGCACCAAGCCCGTCGACATCGACAAGGCCGAGGACCGCAAGCTCTTCGGCGCGATCCTGGACAAGCTCAAGATCCTGGCGCCGGAGTCCGGCATCGCGCGCTCGGCGGAGCAGGCCGTGAGGATCGCGCGCCGCGTCGGCTATCCCGTCATGGTCCGCCCCAGCTACGTGCTGGGCGGGCGCGCGATGGAGATCGTCTACGACGACGCCTCCCTGACCGACTACGTGGAGCGCGCGCGCAAGGCCTCCGCGCACCCGGCGCTCCTCATCGACCGCTTCCTGGCCGACGCCGCGGAGCTGGACGTGGACGCCGTCTGCGACGGCAAGGACGTGTGGATCGCGGGCGTGATGGAGCACATCGAGGAGGCCGGCGTGCACTCCGGCGACTCCGCGTGCACCCTCCCCCCGCACTCGCTGGCCCCGTCCGTCCTGCACACCGTGCGCGAGCACACCCGCCGCCTGGCCCTCGCGCTGAAGGTCCGCGGCCTGATCAACATCCAGTACGCGGTCAAGGACGGCGCCGTCTACGTGCTGGAGGCCAATCCGCGCGCGTCGCGCACGGTGCCCTTCGTCAGCAAGGCCGCGGGCCTGCCGGTGGCGCGCATCGCCACCTGGGTGATGATGGGCCGCCCGCTTAAAAAACTGGTCCCCGCCGCCGCGCTCAAGGGCGCGGTGCCCCCGTACGCCGCCACCAAGGAGGCGGTGCTGCCGTTCATCAAGTTCCCCGGCGTGGACCCGCGCCTGGGCCCGGAGATGAAGTCCACGGGCGAGGTCATGGGCCTGGACGCGGACTTCCCGCGCTCGTTCGCCAAGAGCCAGCAGGCGGCGGGCCTCACCCTGCCCACCTCGGGCGCCGTGTTCGTGTCGGTCCAGGACGAGGACAAGCCGGAGATCCTGCACGTGGCCCGCGCGCTGCGGCAGATGGGCTTCACGCTGGTCGCCACGCGCAACACCGCGGACTTCCTGGGCCGCCACGGGCTGCTCGCCGAGCGCGTGGCCAAGATCGGCGAGGGCAAGCCCGACGTGGTGGACCTGCTCAAGCAGCGCAACCTGTCGCTCGTGATCAACACCCCGTCGGGCAAGCGCTCGCGCGCCGACGGCTACCAGATCCGGCGCACCGCGCTGGAGCTGGACATCCCGTGCATCACCAACATCCGCAGCGTCAACGCCGCGGTGCACGCGATCTCCGTCCTCCAGGGCGCGTCCATGTCGGTCAAGCCGCTGCAGGACTACTACAAGTCCCTGCCCTATCCGGCCTTCGTGGGTCCTAAGGCCTAGGCGCGCCTGGGCCCAAGGTCCCGTCCGCGGCGGCGGTCCTCCGTCTATAATGAGGCGATGCGCGCCGCGGCCCTCGCCCTCCTGCTCGGCCTCGCCCCCGCGGGGGCGCGCGCGGCCGCGCCCGCGGCGGACAAGCAGGCCACCACCGATCCGGTAAC
>JAJXTZ010000074.1 GCA_021783355.1 bacterium
CTCCAGGCAGACGCGCACCTCCCCGCATGGGAGGTCGCGCACACGGCGCGTCTTGCGGTCGTACCATGTCTGGTAGACCCGGCCGCAGGCGCCGCACGCCGTTTTTTTCCCCGGCGTTGAAGGCGGAGTCGTTTTGGCATCCGCCAATCGTGCCAGATTCCCCGGGCATCACGATAAGTCATTTCTCGTCGAGAGCCTGCCGTTTCTCACGTGGTTTTCACCCACTCAGGACGGAGAAGACCCTTTATTTGCTCCGCGTCCCGAATTCGAGACCCGCGTTCCACCGGCTATTGCAACGGTCGTAGCGTGAGACGTTCACGCGGTAAGCTGTGTTCTTCGTGTTCGCAAACACGAGGAGAACGAGATGGCTTACAGGCGCGTGACGGCGGAAGAACGAGAGCTGATCTACCGCTGGCTTCGAGAGGGTGAAGCGCAGAACGAGATCGCCCGGCGCTTGGGGCGCAACCAAGGAAGCATCAGTCGCGAGATCGCGCGCAACACGGGACTGAAAGGCTACCGGCCCAAACAGGCGCACGAAAAGGCGCAGGCTCAGGCGAGGCGAGCGGGACCACGGCGCTTCACGGATGAGGTCCGTTGCGACGCGGAGGCGCGGCTCAAGGAAGGCTGGACGCCGGCGATCATCGGCGGACGAGCGCGGTTTGAGGGGCGAGCATGGGTGTGCGCGGAAACGATCTACAAGCACGTCTACGCCGACGCCAAGGCCGGCGGGACGCTGTGGAAGAACCTGCCCCGGGCCAAGCGCAAGCGGCGACGGCGCTGCCCCCGGCAGGACGGCCGCGGGCGCGGGCAAATCCCGAACCAGCGAAGGATCGACACCCGTCCGGCGGAGGTGGAGACGCGCCGGGCCATCGGACACTGGGAAGGCGATCTGATCAACGGGGCCAACGGCACGGGGAATCTGGCCACGCTGGTGGAGCGCAAATCGCGGTTCACGCTGGTCGATCGCACGCAGAGCAAGGAGGCCGACGAGGTCGCGCTCAAGATCTGCGCCATGTTCAAGACGCTGCCCCCGCGGGTGCGGCGAAGCGTCACGCTCGACAACGGCAAGGAGTTCGCCCGCCACGAAGACATCGCCAAGGACGCCGTCATGGACGTGTTTTTCGCCCATCCCTACCATTCGTGGGAGCGGGGCACCAACGAGAACACCAACGGGCTGATCCGCAGGCTCTATCCCAAGAAGTCGTCCTTCGCGGGCATCGGCCGGACGGAGATCAGGCGCATCGAGACCTTTCTCAACGACCGGCCTCGCAAGTGCCTGGGGTGGTCGACACCAAGGGAGAGCCTGACCGCCTTCCTTGGCTGCGCCCCGTGAAACAGCGGGGCGGACGCGGAGGACACGCAACGGCGGCACGCGAAATTCGCGCGGCGGACGGAACGGCAACGGCCACGTCCTCCAACGGAAACGACATTTCTCTGGACTGGGCCTAACGGCAACGGCTACGATCACGGCAAGGAAGACGGATCAAAACGAAGACCTCAGCTTGCCTCAGGTGTTGCAATAGCTACTGGATGTCGGGATTGAATTTTCATGGAGAAAACGCCGAAATGACATGACGCGGAGGCGGCCCCGAGTTCGAGCGTAGTGTTTACGTAGTGCTCCAGATCCATCATATCGTCGTTCCACCCGCCGGAGGAGCGTGATATGTGCGAAGCAAGGTAAAATCTCCTATGGCTTCTTCCATCAGCCGCAGCGAGCCGTGCCCATGCGGCTCAGGTCATAAGTACAAGAAGTGCTGCGCGGCGGCCGCCGTTCCCGCGATGCCCCCGGGGTCGCTCTCCGATGAGGTCGCCGCCTATGCGCTTCGGACCACCCGGGGTGTCGACCTTCAGGCTGCCTGGGAAGAGTTCGGCGAGATCGGTTCGGTGAAGCGGCCAGACGGTGATCGCTTCGGCCACTTCATGGATTGGCTCATCACCGGTCGTCGACGCAACGGACAAACACTCCTACAACGTTTTGAGGCTGAGCGTGGCGCATCCTTGAGCGCCAAGCACCGTGCCGAGCTGGAGAAGCATAAGGCCACCCACACCGGGGTCTACGAGGTTATCTCCGTGCGTCCTGGCACAGGGCTGACCGTCAAAAACATATTCTCCGGGGAAGAAGTTGAGGTCGCTGACGTTTCGGCATCACGTGGGGCCGCCATTTGGGACGTGCTCGTGATGCGGCTGCGGCAGATGGGCGGGCCGGCGCAAGCGTGGGGGGAGGTCATTGTCTTCAGTCCCCTTGATCGGGCTGAACTCAAATTCGATTTGGAAGCCGCCTACCGCACAGCGAAGGTTCATGAACCCGAACTGGACCTGCAAGCTTTTTTGAATTCAGCGCCGCCTCTGCTCAAGAGGATCCAGGCTAAACTCTTAGCCAAACATAAGGTATCGGTTTCGATTTCAAAACAGCCCCAAGGAAAAAATCCCCAGCGCGTTCTTGCCGCCGCGGTGAAGAAGCATCATAAGAGTTGGCCGGATCAGCCTATAAGGGCGCTGGGCGGACGAACACCCCGCGAAGCGGCGGCGGACGCTCAGGGCAGGATACATCTCGCCGACCTCCTAAAGGAGTATGAACGCGGCCAAGCCCGTGTAACAGAGGAGATGGGGATCGCGGGGCTGATGAACGTTCCGGCTATAGTCTGGATGCGAGAGGCGCTTGGCCGGCCGATTCCAGAAGCTCTCGCCGAACTTCATCGCCGCTTGTTGGCTCCGGGTCCTTAGGGCCGATGAGAAGGGCGACTGCTCCTGTCCGGACCGGGCCGAGATGTGCAAGCACGTCGCGGGGGTTCTTTACGGCGTGGGCGTTGGAATCGAACTTGCTGGCCCGTCGGCGGCGGCAAAGCCGGCGCTGAGCCGGATTCGTTCTCGGAGCCTCGGCGGATCATTTTATCAGGCCGGGGTGACGTTTACGGATGAGGTCGTGGAGAAGAGAGGAAAACAATTTTGCCTCTTTGACCAACTCCGCGACTTCCTGCTCGGACGCGACCTCTGTTCCTAGGTAATCTGCCAGATTTCTCTTTGACCGGCAGTCGTCCAAATAGTCCAGCACATGGTGATGCACCGGATCCATGAGCAGGCGCAGCGCCTGGAATACGGTGTGGTGGTGCCCTTGGCCCGCGGTGCGGTAGCCCTCCGCGGCGAGGAACGCGCGGCCGGCTTGGAGCGCGGCGTTGTAGGCGATGGTGAAGCGGCGATCCTCGGAGAGTCCTTTGACTTGGGCGTCGGCAAGATCGCGCTTGACGACGTCGAACAGCTTGCCGACGTCTTGGGCGGACGCCTTGTGGCGCTTAAGACGGCCGGAGGCCAAGAACTCTTGTAAACTCATCTTCCGCGCCTATGATAAAAAGTTTCTGGCCGTTCAGAACATCTTTTATAAAAGAATCGCCCTTCTTGAGCCGGTTGTGGACTTCATCAAACGTGAAGCGCGACGTGTTTATTTCTCTCCGCACGGCCGCCTTTGCCCCGGAGAGCGCTTTATGGAGTAAGGGGCCGGAAACCTCGCCCACGATGAATAGGTCGAGATCACTCTCGGCAGTCTCCTGTCCCTTGGCGATCGAACCGTAAACGAACGCGAAGCGGATGCCTGGCAGCTGTTTGAGGGCGGCGCGCAGGCTGTCGCCAAGTCCGACGGTCTTGATGGCCATGGCCTTGAGTTCGGTGTAGAGGGGGAAAGCCTGGTTGACTTTCATGTAGCGCCGATTGCCCGAGGCCTCGCTTCTTAAGAATCCGAGACGTTCCAAACGGTCGAGTTCGACTTTGACCGCGCGCACGTCTGCCTTGATGAGACGCGCGACCTCTCTTAGGTAAAGGCGTTCGCCCGGTCGCAGCGTGAAGGCAGCGATGAGGCGCGCTCGTGTGCGGGACGCGAATATCCCTTCAAGGAGTTCCGCCATATTGTTGCTAAGTATACATCGATCGTTGTACTAAAGTCAACAATAAAAACCGCCGGCGCTGGAATCTTAATGTCCGAAATATGTGGTGTATTTCGGACATTCGCCGCTGGAGGCGGCATCGTCTGTTTGCGGCAGCGGCGGACTCCTCACATTCTGGGGCCGCGGCGTAACTCCGGGCCGGCATAGTGAGTTCTGCGTAGTGCCTGCGTAGTGTTTGGGGGTCCAAACGGCACTACGAGACAGGGCGAACCAGGAAGTCTCTCGACGAGAAAACCGGCGGCTGGTTCCGCCCGAGGGGCGGAAATCGGTTTTCGAGACTGCTCGTTTCAACCGCTCACGCACCCTTCCGTTGACGACTCGTCGAGCGGCGACGGGCTATTTTAGCATACCGCCTCTCGACTCGGCCGCCCCCGCGCCGGCTGGGTCTTGACATCGAACAACTGTTCGATTATGCTGTAGGCGTGACGAGAACGCCGCGGGCGGGGCCGGCCGATGACGCGCTCGCCGGGACGGGGGGCGTGGGGCCGCTGATCCGCGGCGGGCGCCTGGTGCCGGGGCGCTATGCGGTGTCGGGGCCCCGGGATCTGTGCGGGCGGTTCTTGACGGCGCTGTGTCCGGCGCTGCTGCGCGGGATGGGGGTGCTGTGGCTGGACGCGGGCAACTCCTTCAACGCCTACGGGTTGGGGTACGCGGCGCGGTTCTGCGGGGCGGACGCGCGGGCGGCGCTGGCGAGGGTGGCGCTGGCGCGGCCGTTCAACCTTTACCAGCTGGAGACGATGGTGAAGGTCAAGGTGCCGGAGCGCTGGCGCGGGGAGCCGGTGGTGATCGCGGACCCCCTGCCGCTGTTCTACGACGAGGACGTGCCGGCCGCGGCGGCGCGGCGGGTGCTGGCGCGGGTGCTGGAGGGGATGGCGCTCCTGCCGGCGGCGTGGGTGGTGCTGGCCGCGGACCGCGCGGCGCCGGCGGGGCGGGAAGGCTGGGACGAGCTGTGGGGACGGGGCGCGCGGGGCGCGACGAGGTTCTATGGGCCGAACTCTGCCGACGATCGTGCAGAGCCTTCAGGCGGAAGAGAACGCCTGGAAGCATTTTAGGCGGGCGCTGCGGAAGGCGGACCAGGAGGCGTTCGACGCGCTGTGGCGCTTCGCGCGCTATCACGCGGCGCCGGCGTCCATGGCCAGCCGCCCCATGCCGTTCGAGGCCGCGCTGATGGCCATGCTGGTGGCCGTGGAGCGGCAGTTGCTGGAGCTGGAGAGGAAGCATGGCGAGGGAGACGACGGCGGGGTGGCTCTTTGACGCGTATCCCGAGCCGGAGGGCATGCGCGTCTGGCTGGCGGCGCGCGACGGGCGGCGGCTGTGCGCGCTGGACCCGTGGCGGCCGGCGGTGCGCCTGGCGGGCGAGCACGCCGCGCTGAAGCGCGCCGCGCGGCTCCTGGAGGGCCTGCCGTATCCCGTCACGACCTCCTGGGCGGAGAAGACGGAGCTTTTTTCCGGGAAGACCCTGCGCGTGTGGGAACTGCGCGTCCCCGTCCTGGAACGCGACGCCCTGGTCCGGCGCCTGGGGGCCATGGAGCTCTCGCTCTACGACGCCGACGTCCACCCGGTCCAGGCGTACCACTACGAGCGCGGCCATTTCCCTCTGGCCCTGGGGCGCTTCGAGACGGAGGACGGGCTCTTGCGCGCCTTCCAACTGGACGACGACCCCTGGGCGCCGGACTACGAGCTCCCGGACCTGCGCGTCCTGCGCCTGAGCCTGAGCGGCTCCGAGATCTCCGGAAGCCTGGATCCCAACCACGGCCTGCGCGGCGGCTTGGTCCTGACCATGGACGGCCGCGCCCACGAACTGGAGGGGAGCGTCCCGGACCAGCTGGAGTCCCTGGCGCGGCGCTTGAAGGAGTTCGACCCCGATGTCCTGGAGACCGAGTGGGGCGACAGCGTCCTCCTGCCGCGGCTGGACGCCCTGGCCAGAGAGCACCGTGTCGGCCTTGAGTTCTCCCGCGAGGGCGGCCGCGCCATGGCCGCCCGCGGCGAGCGCAGCTTCTTCACCTACGGCCGCGCCGTGTACCAGGGCGGCGCGCGGTACCTGTTCGGCCGCTGGCACCTGGACCGCAAGAACAGCTTCATGCTCCGCGAGACCGGGAACCACGGCCTCTACGAGATCGCCCGCATCGCCAAGATCCCCGTCCAGCGCGCCGCCCGCTGCACCATCGGCACTTCCTTGAGCTCCATGCAGATGGCCTGGGCCTGGGAGCACGGCGTCCTGATCCCCATGGACAAGCAGCAGGCCGAGGACTTCCGCCCCGCCGCGGACCTCCTCGCCGCCGACAAGGGCGGCCTCGTCTACGAGCCCGAGGCCGGCTGGCACCGCGACGTCGCCGAGCTGGACTTCACCTCCATGTATCCCGAGATGATGGTGCGCCGCAACATCTCGCCGGAGACCGTCAACTGCCCCTGCTGCCCGGACGCCCCCGTCCCCGAGATCGGCCACCGCCTCTGCCGAAAGCGCCGCGGCCTGGTCCCCTCCGTCCTGGAGCCCATCCTGAGGAAGCGCGCCCTGTACAAGGCCCGCTATAAGGCCGGCGGCCCCGGCGCCGCCGCCGACAAGGCCCGCGCCGACGCCCATAAGTGGACCTTGGTCTGCTGTTTCGGCTACCTGGGCTTCAAGAACGCCCGCTTCGGCAAGATCGAGGCCCACGAGTGCGTGACCGCCTGGGGCCGCGAGGTCCTCCTGCGCGCCAAGGACGCCGTGGAGGCCCGCGGACATCGCCTCCTGCACGCCCTGGTGGACGCCGTCTGGATCCAGCTCGCCCCCGGCGCCGACCTGGAGGAACTGCGCCGCGCCGTGGAGGCCGAGGCCGAGTGCCCCCTGGCGCTGGAAGGCGTCTACGAGTGGATCCGCTACTGCCCGTCCAAGCGCGACGCCTTGTCCAGCGTCCCGGGCCGCTACTTCGGCGCCTTCAAGAACGGCGAGCTCAAGATCCGCGGCATCGCCGCCCGCCGCCGCGACACCCCGGCCCTCTTCAAGCGCCTCCAGCGCGACCTCTTGGAGAGACTCGCCCGCGTGGAGCCGGGGGGGGACCTCAAGCGCCTGGTCCCGGAGCTGCTCGAGATCGTGGAGGAATGCCGCCTGAGACTGTGCGAGGGCCGCGTCACCGCCGAGGACCTGGCCATTGCCTTCCACCTGTCCAAGACCCCGGACGAGTACGCCCGCGACACCGTCTCGACGCTCGCCGCCAAGCGATTGTCCGCGTCCGGCGTCGCCCTGCACCCCGGCGAGACCGTCCGCTTCGTCATCACCGCCGCGTCGGACAAGGTGAAGGAGTGGCGTTCCACGCCCCTGGCGCTGATGGAAGGCGGCCTGGAGTACGATGTGGGCAAATACCTCCAGCTGATGGACCGCGCCGCCCTGGAGGTCCTGGACGGCCTGCTCCCGCCTGCCGCGCCGCGCGCGACGGCGCGCGCCAAGAGCCCGCCCGCGGACCCGGAACTGCCGCTGGTCTGGGGCGCCTGAGCTAGGACGGCTTCGGGGCCAGCTTGGACAGCTCGGCGCGGAACTCGTCGAGCGTCAGCAGGACGGGCGCCTCGCCGGAGGTCCGGCGCGGCGGGCGGCGGAAGATGCTCCCGCCCAGCACGATCCTCGCGCCCGTCTCGCTCTTCAGCCGTCGCGCCAGCGCCCCGGCGGCGGGGACGTGCTCGTCCAGCGGCGCCGCCTCGCCGGTCAGGTGCTGGCAGTACGCGCACCGGAGGAACATGTCGCGACTATAGCTAATCGGACCCGGAGCCGCGCGCGCTCAGCGTAGCAGGTAGCCCGCCGAGACGCAGAGCGCGAAGAAGACCGAGTAGCCCACCTCCCGGTAGCCCAGCGCGCGGAAGTCCGTCTTGGCGGGCGGGGCCGCGCCGCGGCGCCAGGTCTTGAGCAGGGCCGCCGCGAGGGGCAGGGCCGCCAAGGCGGGGACGCGCCCCAAGACGGTTCCCAGGGCGACCGCCGCCAGCGCGGCGCCGTGATAGAGGACGCTCGCCCGGCGCGCGCGGGACACCGCCCCGCCCAAGCCGGCGCTCGAGGCCGCGCGGTGCTGGAGCGCCGCCAGCTTCACGTGAAAGACCGGCCCCGAGAAGAACAGCGCGCTCAAGGCCCACGCTCCCCACGCGTCCGCGCCCAGGCTCCCGCGCGCCGCATAATAGGCGGCCGGCGCCCCCAGGCAGAGGACCAGGATGCCGGAGAGCTCGCTCCAGAGCCCGAAGGAACGCCGGCCCCGCTGGACGAGCAGGTCCGCCGCCAGCAGGGCCCCCGCGGGCAGCGCGAAGCCCAGCAGGCCCAACCGGCCGTAGCGCAGGAGGAGGGGGGCAAGCCCGCCCAGCGCCAGCGCCCCGTAGAGCGCCAGGCTGGCCCAAGCGGCGGCGCGGTCCTGCTTGGAGAAGAAGAGGACCTGCAGGGGCGTGCGCAGGAGAAAGCCGCCCAGCGCCGCGGCGCAGAAGAACAGCACGGCGGCCGGCGGCCCCCCGCGGGAGGCCGCCAGCCCGGCCGCGACCGGCGCGACGAGCACGGCCCAGGAGCCGTGCTCGCGCGGCAGGAGCGGCTTCAGTGCGCGTGGCAGCAGCAGGCGTACCTCTCTTGCGGGATGGCGTCCATGGCCTTGCGCGCGGCCTCCAGGCCGGCCTGGTCCAGCCCCGCGTCGATGGCCGGGTAGAGGATGCTCTCTTCCTTCATGTTGTGGGCCGACAGGAGCTCCAGCAGGGCTTTCTCCGCGGCGTCGCTGTCCGGGTCGCCGACGCGGACCTTGTCGTGGATCGCGTCCAGGTGCCCCTTGATCCGGCGGTGCTCCTGACGCATGACCGCGGTGGGGCCTGAGTCCGTCATCCCGGTCCTTTCCTCGAAGAGAGGGAAGAGCACGTCCTCCTCCCAGACGATGTGCCGGGTCAGGCCCTTCAGGAACGCCTTGAACTTCTCCTTGGCCGCCGCGGGGTCGCGGCGCTTCAGGGACTGAAAGCCTGCGAAGAGCTCGTCCAGCCTGTCGTGATCGGCGCCGAATTGCTCGGTGATGGCGATGGTCGTCATGGGACCTCCGTGAGTCTCGCGCGTCTCGTCGCAGACAGGATAGCGCGGACGGTCCCGGAAAAACATGCGCTGGCGCAGGAATCGGGCCGGCGGCCTAATCGGGCTCCAGGAGCTTGCGCAGCCTCCGCCGGTACAGACGGGTGACGCGCTTCCAGCCCGTGGAGATGAGGCCCGCCTTGCGCAAGGACGCCAGCGTCCGGATGGCCGTCTCCGGCGAGCAGCCCGCGATCTCGGCGACGTCCTCGCGGCGCACCGTCAGGCGGTCGCCCATGGACTCGGCCAGCGCGCAGAGGACGTGCGCGATCCGGCGCTCCACCGATTCCGAGGCCAGCGCGCGCAAGGCCTGCGACTGCCGCAGGTGGTCCCCCAGCGAGGCGTAGATGTGCTTGGAGAAGTGCGGCTGGGCGCTCATCAGGGAAACGAAGACGGGCGCGGGGAAGCGGTAGGCCTCGCAGGGCGACAGCGGGACGGCGCTGACCGGATAGGGCTTGCCGTCCATGACCGCGATCATGCCGAAGAAGTGCCCCGGCGCGATGATCTCCATCGCGGCCAGCTGGGAGTGGGGCGAGTGCTTGACGGCCTTGACCAGGCCCGAGCGCAGCAGATGGACCGCGTCGGGCGCGTCGCCTTCCGAGAAGACCGGCTCGCCCTTGCGGTATTTGCGCAGCCGGAGCCGCGGGGCCAGCCCGGCCAGGACGGAGGCGGGAAGGCCTCGGAACGCGGGCAAACCGGCGAGGAAGGAATCCGCCACCGGGGGATTCTAGGACATTTGCCGAACCCCGGACCCGCCGGTCAAAGAGCTACACTCGGGACATGGACACCCTCTCCGCCCGCGTTCGAAGCACCCTGGCCCCGACCCACGCCCGCCTCGAGACGACGCCTTTCTCGGCCGCGGTCATGGACGGGAGCGTTCCCCGCGACGCCGTCGTGACCTATCTGCGCTGTCTGTCGGCGGCGCACGAGGCGCTGGAGGGGCGGCTGGCGGCGTCTCAGGACGAGCTCGTGCGCTGCGTGTGGAGCGCGGAACTGGCCAAGACGCCTCTGCTGACCAAGGACCTGGCGCTGACCGATCCCAACGGCAAAGCCGCGCCGCTGTACGAAGCCAAGCGGCTGGCCGCGCATTTCGCGGACGAGAGCGTTTCGGACGCCTCCCTGCTGGGCGCGTTGTATGTGTTCGAGGGCTCGCAGATGGGCGCGCGCCCCATGAAGGCCTGCTTCGCCAAGGGGCTGGGCGTGGAGACCGACGCGCTCGCGTACTTCGGCTGCTACGGCGACAAGGGCGGCCCGGTCTGGGCCGCGTTCAAGGCCAAGTTCGACGCCGCGCCCTTCACCGACGCCCAGCGCGACGCCGTGGTGGCCGAGGCCGTCGCCGCGATGGCGGGTTTAGAGAAGGCGCTCGACGCCCTGCACCCCGCCGCGCGGCCGGTCTAAGACTCGTCGGCTCAGAGCCTCACGAACTCGACGCGGCGGTTGTTGGCCTTGCCCTCGGGCGTGGCGTTCGGGGAGATCGGGTGGGACTCGCCCAGGCCCTTGGCGCGCAGGCGCGAGCCGGACACGCCCATCGCGACGAGACGGTCCTTGACCGCCTCCGCGCGGCGGCGCGAGAGCGCCAGGTTGGAGGCGGCGGAGCCGTCGTCGTCGGTGAAGCCCTCGATCTCGTACTTGGCGCCGGAGTGCTCCTTCAGGTAGCCGGCCACGTCGTTGAGCACGCCCATGCTCTCCGGGCGCAGCGAGTCCTTGCCCGGTTCGAAGGTGATGCCGTGCGTCACCAGGCGGCCCTTCGACAGCTCCGCGCCGATCTCGTTGGACGCCCCGCCGGCGGCGATGCGGAAGTCGCGGAAGATGCACGGGGTCTTGTCGGTGGCGAAGCCGACGCCCATCTCCAGGCGCGCCGGGACGATCTCCGCGTCCGGGGCGACCAGCGCGCGCATGTTGTCGATGTAGGCCTTGATCTGGTGGTGCCGGTAGATCAGCGCGGCGTGGTGCCACTGGCCGTCGAAGCCGGCCTCGGGGAGCGTGTCGGAGGTCGGGTTGCTGTTCTGGAAGAAGCCCGGCGTCACCTCGCGGCCGAAGGCGAAGGTGCGGTCCTGGCCCTGCGCGTCGGTCAAGGTCAGCGTCGGGCCCGACGAGTCCCCGTTGGTCACATAGTAGTCGAACTCCACGGTGAACGGGTCGGACAGGTAGTTGACGCGCTTCATGCGCGGCGTCACCAGCGAGTTGTTCGTGGTGAACAGGAGGGCCGGCCGGCCCTGCACCTTGTTGACCACCGCCGCGCCCGCCTTGAACACCCAGTGGGCCGGGAACTCGCCGTCCTGGTCCCCGGAGAAGCCGTCGTCGAAGATCACCGTCTTGCCGGGCTTGAAGTCGTAGTTCTGGTAGGCGACCACCGGGTCGGCCGACGCGGCCGGGGCGGCCGGCGCGGCGGAGCCGGAGTCGGACGCGGGGGCGGCGACGGGCTCGGCCGCCGCGGACTCATGGTGGAAGAGCGAGCCGACCGCGCCGTGCGTCGCGTCCACGGCGCTCTGGTCGATGCTGCTGACCTCGTTCTTCAGCGAGTCCTGCATTCCGGCGCAGGCGGAGAACGACGCGACGGCGAGGGCGACGGCCAGGGTCTTTTTCATGGTCGTGATGGTTGTCCTTTCCGGAGGATTCGTCATTGATAACGAATCTGGGGCCTCGGAATCAAGGCCCCGGGGCGGTCGCGGCGGGCGTCAGGACCGGGGACCCAAGCACCCCGCCGTGGAGCTCGTCGAAGACGAAGACGCCCGTCGCGCGCACGCGGCGGCCGGCCCGGCGTTCGCGGTGCCGCCACAGGTCCCTGGTGGTGACGCGCGCGGGCGGGCCCAGGCGGGCCAGGCCCCAGAACAGCGCGGCCAGCAGCGCCGCGCCCTGCAGGGCGAGGCCGGCGGCGCTCACGGGAGCCTTCGGCGGTCGGGTCATCGGGGGGGTCTTCGCCTCATCATGTATAATGACGCCGCGCCATGACGACCCCTCGCCCCAAGACCGTCGCCGCCACGCTCTGCTACCTGCGCTGCGGCGGGCGCACGCTGATGGTGCACCGCAACAAGAAGCCGGGCGACGCCCACCTGGGCAAGTGGAACGGCCTGGGCGGCAAGCTCGAGCCCGGCGAGTCGCCCGACGAGTGCGTGCTGCGCGAGATGCGCGAGGAGTCCGGCCTGACGATCCTGGACGCGCGGCTGCGCGGCGTGCTGACCTTCCCCGCGTTCCGCGGGCGGGAGGACTGGCTGGTGTTCGTCTACACCGCCACCAAGTATGAAGGAACGCTCGGCGACTGCCCGGAGGGCACGCTGGAGTGGGTGGACGACGCGCGCCTCAAGGACCTGCCGCTCTGGGAGGGGGACCGCATCTTCCTGCCC
>JAJXTZ010000075.1 GCA_021783355.1 bacterium
CGCGCCCCCGCCGCCGCCGGCGCCGGAGGGTCCCCCGCCGAAGCCGGCGACGCCCGCGCCCCCGGCCGGTCCCGCGGCTCCGCCGAGCTGGCCGCGTCCGGAGGCGTCGAGGGTGCCGGAGATCGTGACCGTCGCGGCGTAGACGACGAGCGGGACCCCGGCCGCGGCGTAGACCGTCGCGCCGGCCGGGATCGTGAACAGGCCGACGCGGGTGAAGGTGCCGGAGAGGACGTCGCCGTTGGCGGGCGAAAGGTCCGCGCCGGCGTAGTCGCCGCCGGAGAGGGTGGCGGCGTGCGCCGGGACGCACGCCAGCAGCAGCGGCAGGAGGAACCGGGCCCTCACGGCGCGTACCTCCGCGCGGCCTCGACCTTGGCCTTGAGCGTGCGCGCCGCCTCATAGGTCGGGTCCAGGGCCAGGACGCGGTCCGCCAGCCGCCCCGCCTCGTCGTAATCCCCCTTCAGATAGGCCTCGACGGCCTTGTAATAGACCTGCTCGGCCTGCCGGCGGGACTGCGGCGTCAGGGTCCGGCGCAGTTCCGCTTGGGCCGCGGCCGCGCGGCGGGCGAGGTCGGGGTCGTCCGGCGACTGGCGCAGCGCCGCCTCCAGGGCGGCCAGGGCGCCCGCCGCGTCCCCGCGCGCGCGCGCCGAGGCGGCCTCGGCCAGCCGTGCGGCGACGAAGGCCTTCACCTGGTCGTCCGTCCGCGCCAGGAAATCGCGCAGCTGCGGATTGCGCGGATAGCGCTCGCGGGCCTTGCGCGCCAGCTCCCGCGCCGCGCGCAGGTCGCCGCGCGAGAGCTGCGTCGCCGCGCCGGCGAGGGCCAGAGCCACGTCGTTGGCTTCGCGCGCCCGGCGCAGTCCTTCGGCGCGCTCGCGGTCCGCGCTGGTCAAGGCGCCGTCGATGCGCGCGATCTCCTCGCGCGCCTGGAGGTCGCCGGGCTGCATCTCCAGCAACGACTGCCAGTACTGGCGCGCGGCGAGGGGGTTGCCTTCGTCCTCCTCCTGGCGGGCCTCGGAGCGCATGCGCTCCAGGCTCTGGCGGCGCACCTTCTCCTGCCAGCGCGCGTCCGCCGCGCGCACCCGGCCCGCGATGTCCTCGTTGCCGGGGTCCAGCAGCGCGGCCGCGTCCAGGTCGCGGCGCGCGTCCGGATAGCGGCCGTCCTGCATCTCGTCGTCGGCCTTGGACAGGTAGGCCCGGGCCAGGCGCGCGCCGTCGCCGCGCGACAGGCGCCGGATGCCGCGGCGGATCGTCTCCTCCACCTCCGCCTCGGTCTGGCCGAAGCGCTGGACGAGCGTGACGGTGTGCGCGAGCCCGAGATCGTTGAAACGGACGGCGTAGTCCAGCGTGGTGTTGCCCACCGTCAGCCCGACGCCGGCGGAGGGGCTCGTCCCCTCGGCCCCGACGCGCAGGGCCAGGAGCCTCCCGTAGCGCAGTTCCGCGCCCCCGGAGACCTGGGTCCCTTCCAGCTCGACGCGGCGCAGGCGCAGGGCCGCCGAGGCGCTCCAGTCCGGGCCCAGCGGCAGGCTGTAGGCCGGCGACAGATCCAGGCTCCGCGCGTAGCGCACGCCGGCCCCGACGAAGGCCGGGGACGGGGCGACCAGGTTCTCCGCCTTCACGCCCAGGTCCAGGCCCGGGCCCAGGCGGGCGAGCAGTCCGGCGTCCAGGCCCGCCCCCGATCCCGCCGAGGACGCGATCTTCTCCTTGACCGCCTTGTAGGTCAGGCCCAGGGCGAGACGCCGGGGCCCCCGGTCCGCGGCGCCGTCCCACGGCAAGCGCGGGCTCACGCCCCAGCCGGCCAGCACGGCGCTCTGCGACACGGAGAACGGCGAGGGCGCGTCGTTGGGCCCGGCGCGGCCTTCGAAGCCGCCGGTGCCCTGGCTGACGTAGCCCGCGGCCAGGGTCCCCCAGCGCCGCGTCGGCGCGGCGGCCGTCACCGCGTCGAACGCGGTGCCCTCGAAGAGGGCCACATGAGTGGCGGCCACGCCGGGCTTGACCAGGCGGGCCAGGGCGGCGGGGTTGACGAGCAGCGCCGACGAGTCGTCCACCAGGGCCGTGTCCGCGCCCGACAGGGCGGCCGTGCGCGCGTCGGCGTCTTGGCGCAGGAAGTCTCCCGCGCCCACGGCCTGGGCGCGGGCGGCGCGCGAGCCCGCTAGTAATAAAAGGAACAACGCCGTTGTCGTCTTGAACGCGACGGGATATCTCCTGAGTGAAACTTAACAGGGGGCCCCCTCCTTGTCAAGACGGCCCGCCGGAGCTATGCTGTCGGCGATGGCGCGACTTCTGATCATCGAGGACAACGGCGAGTTCCAACAACTGCTGAGCCTCACCTTCTTCCGCGAGGGGTACGAAGTGTACTACGCCTTCAACGGCAAGGAGGGCTACGACAAGCTCCTCGCCGTGAGGCCCGACCTCGTCCTCCTCGACTTGATGATGCCGGTGCTCAACGGCGTGGAGGTCATCAAGCTGGTCAACGCCAACACGGCGGTCCGCGACACCCCGATCCTCGTGATGACCGCCCACGGCGACAAGGCGGACCTGCTGGAGAGCTCGATCCTGGCCCAAGGGGCGGTCGAGTACGTGCGCAAGCCCTTCGAGCTGGCGCACCTGAAGGCGGTGGTCCGCCGCCTCCTGGCGCAATCCCCCCGCCGCGCCGCGGCGTCCGCGGAGGCGGTCAAGGGCTCCCTGCGCCTGGACTTGAAGCTTCGCACCCTGTGGATCGACGACCGCAACGCCGGCTCGCTGCCTCCCACCCGGGCCGAGGTCCTGCGCGTCCTCCTGGAGGCCAATGGCCCGGTCGCCCGCGAGAAGCTGCTGCGGGAGGTCTGGGGCGACGAGGGCAGCGTCGCCGCCCTGGAAAAGACCATCCAGCGCCTGCGCGAGGACCTCGGCCCCGAGGAGTCCCGGCGCTTGCAGACCACCGAAGACGGCTACGAGCTGGTCGCTTAAGCCCCCGGCTGACGCGCGCTGACATGTTCTGACAATGTTTCCTGGCGCGCCCAGGGACTCGCCGCTATCCTGGGGGTGACGCGGGGCCCGTTCCTCCGGCCGTTCCGGCGGGACGCTTCCCGCGGACTATGGCCAAGAGCGCGAGCGGACGGATCGGGGCGGCGGCGGTCTTCCTGGCGTGCGCGGCGCTGGGGCTCGGCGCGTCCGGCGCGCGCGCCGCTTGGCGCTCGGACACGCCTTTGCCCGTCAGCTACCTGATGACGCGCACGGTCGCGGGCGGCGGTTTCCTTTACAAGATCGGCGGCCTGGGCGACAAGGGCATCTGCGGGACCCCGGACGTCCTCTACGCCCCGATCGCCGCGGACGGGACCGTCGGGGCCTGGACGGCGACCACCTCCCTGCCCGCGATCGGGACCTCCACGGTGTCGGTGACCTGCGCCGGGACGGCCTACACCTTGAGCAGCGAGATCATCGGCTGGGGCTACGAGGCGGTCTATGCCGGCGGCGTCGTCTACATCCTGGGCGGCAACCGCTGGAATTTCAACGGCTTCCCCGACGGCTCGACGATCGAGTTCTCTCCCGAGGTCTATTACGCCCGCGCCAACGCCGACGGCTCCCTGGGCGCCTGGCAGCGCGGGCCCGACCTCCCCGACGCCGATTTTTTCGGGGCGGCGGCCGTCTCCAGCGGAGTGATCTACCTGGCCGGCGGCCGCGACGGCGCGAACACCTCGTTCGTGACCGACAACGTCTATTACTCGGTCTTGAACGCGGACGGCAGTCCCGGCGCGTGGAAGACCGCGTCCAACCCGATGCCCGGCGGCCTCTGGCTCCATGCGGCGGCGGCGGCGGGCGGACGCCTCTACGTGACGGGCGGAGTCACCTACGACCCGCTTCCCCGGGACCAGATCACCAACGCCGTCTACAGCGCCCCGATCGTCGCCGGCGGCGACCTCGCCGCCTGGCGCGCGGAGTCCTCCCTGCCCACCGGGTTGGCCGGCCACGGGCTGGAGGTGCGCCACGGCGTCCTTTACACGGTGGCGGGCGAGGAGCCGACCTACCCCAGCGCCAACGTGCACGAGGCCGGGATCAACCCGGACGGGACCCTGGCCCCGTGGTCCTCGGCTGACACCCTCCCGGTCTCGCTGTACCTTCACGGCAGCGCGGCCTTCGGCGACGACGTGTACGCGATCGGCGGCGACGACGGGAGCAACCCGCAGAAGGGCGTTTACGCCCTCCCCGACGAGATTCCCCCGGGCGCGATCGCCGACCTCGCGGCGGCGCCCGCCGGCGCGGGCGCGCTGAACCTCTCCTGGACCGCCCCGGGAAACGACGGCGCCTACGGGTCCGTCTCCGGCGGGCAGTACCGCCTCAGCGTCTCCGCAGACCCGGCGTCGCTGGCATCGGCGACGCCGACTGCCTGGACGGCCTCGTTCGATCCGGGCGAGGCTCAGGCCTGGTCGTTGGACGGCCTCGCTCCCGGCACCACCTACTATGTGTCCTTGAGCGCGGCGGACCCGTCGGGCAACGTCGGGGCCCCGTCGAACGTCGCCGCGGCGCAGACCTACTACCGCGCGACGAGCACCGAGACCGTCCCCGTCGTGACCCTGGACAGCCCGGTTCCGGGCCTGGCCATCGCGGCCGTCGCCGTCGGCGCGGCCGCCCCGGTCCCGTTCGCGTCGGCGTCCGCGCCGTACCAGGTCTCCCCGGACGCGACGCTGTCCCCGGGGCTGCTGTCCATCGCCTACGCCCCGGCGACTCCGACCGCGGGTCTGGCCCTCTTCCGCTACGACGGGACCTCGTGGAGCAGCGCGGCGATCGCCGGGCAGTCGGTGGACTCCGCGGCCGGAGTCGTCCGCGGCACGCTCGCCCGCACCGGGATCGTCGCCTTGCTCGATACCTCCCGCGCCCCGTCGCCCGCGCCTGGACCCTCGGGCGGGAAGTCGTACCCGGCGGTCTTTGCCCCGCCGGTCCTGAACGAAAGGAGCGGTGGACGCGTGGTCACCGCCCTCGTGCCCGCGCTGATGCTGTCCCGCGGCCGCGTCCAGGCCGGGAGCGTCCGCCTGACCGCGGTCGACGGCGCCCCGGTCGCGCCGCTGGCCGCCCTGCCCTCGGCGACGGGGCCTTTCGGCGCTCCGGGCGCCGAAGGCGAGGGCGGCGATCGCGGCCGGCGCGGCCGTTCCTTTGAAGAGCCCTCCCGGTTCCGGTCGCGCGGGACACCCGACGGGCTGTTCCGCTTCGACCGGGCCTCCGTGGCCGCGCTGCTGGCGCCCGGGCGCCACGCCGTGACGGTCAGCGGCCTCTTCAGCGATGGGACGACCTTCCAGGCGACCGGCTCCTTGAGCCGCCTCGATCCGCCCTCCCTGGGGCGCGGAGACGGTCTCGCCCGGCGCGGCGACACCCGCTACTGGCCGGCGCCGGCCTGCCTGCTGGCCCTGCGGGGCGGCGCCTCCGCCGATGACGCTCCGTTCCCCGTCCACGGCCGCTCCAGCGCCCGCGACGCCCGCGCGGTGGCGCGGGGCCGCATGGAGGTTCAAGTCCCGGCCGGCGCCGTCGCGGCCTCGCTGGACTTGACCATCTCCTCGACGGCGGCCGCGGACCAGCCCGACCGGATGGCGCGCGAGCGCAGGACCGAGACCGACGGGCTGACGCCGGTCTCGGCGCCGGTCGTGTTCGGCCCGGAGGGCACGCAATTCGCGCGGCCGGTGACGATCCAGCTTCCGTACGACCCGGCGCTCCTGCCTCCGGGGGCCGACGAGTCCGGTCTGACCGTCCGTTACTGGAACCCGCGGACCCAGCAGTGGGAGACGATGCCCTCCACGGTGGACCGCGCCGCGCATCTCGTGATCGCGCAGACCACGCATTTCTCGCTGTATCAGGTCCTGGCCTCCTCCGCGTCCGGGTCCCCCGCCGGCGCGGCCCCGGCCGACTTTTCGCTGCGCGCCGCCTACGCCTTCCCCAACCCCGTCCGGGGCGCCGGCGTCGTGACCTTCCGCATCCAGCCGGGGCTGGCCGACTCGGTGTCGGTCCGCGTCTACGACCTGTCCGGGCGCAAGATCCACGACTCGTCCGATTTCACCCTGAGATCGGACTACGACGACGGCAACGGCCTGGGCCCGCAGGACACCTACGACCACGCCTGGAGCGTCTCCGGGGTGGCGTCCGGCGTCTATCTTTACGTCATCACCGCGACCAAGTCGGGCTCGGCCGACATCCGCCAGTCCGGGCGCGTGGCGGTGATCAAATGAGGCGGTCCGCGCTCGCCGCGCTGCTCGTCCTCTGCGGTGGCGCCGCCGGAGCCGTCGAGACGGCCTCCTTCCTGTCCCTCGGCGTCGGAGCCCGCTATCTGGCCCTGGGCGGCGCGGGGGCGGCGCTGGCCGACGGCGCCGACGCGCTGTACTGGAACCCGGCCGGGCTCGCCGCCCTGGACAAGCACGAGGTCACGGCCAGCCACGCCGAGCTCTCTCAGACCGTGCGCCACGACTTCGCGGCCTACGCCCAGCCGACCTCCGCGGGGACCTTCGCGGGCGGCGTCACCTACCTCAGCCAGTCCGCGCTGGAGGGGCGCGACGCCCTCGGTCATCCGACCGGGAGCTTCCAGGCCTCCGACGCGGCGTTGAGCCTGGGCTTCGGCCGCAAGACCGGGGCGGGTTCCGTCGGCGCGACGGTCAAGGCCGTCCAGTCCCACATCGGCTCCGCGCAGGCCGACACCGTGGCCCTGGACCTCGGCGCGCGCCGCGAGATCCCGGGGGCGGGGCCCGGCCGCCTGGTGCTGGCCGCGGCCTTGCGCGACCTCGGGCCGGGCCTCAAGTACGACGCCGAGCGCGACGACCTCCCGCTGCGCCTGGCGGTCGGCGCGGCCTACGAGCTCCCCGGCGGCCACGCGCTGGCGGCGGAGTGGACGAACTCCCCGCGCGGGGCGGGCAACGACTTCGGCTTCGGCGGGGAGTACCGGGCGCCGGCGGGCGTGGCCCTGCGCGCGGGCTGGAGCACGAGCACCTCGATCGGGGGCGGCTCCGGATTCGACGCGGCCCGCGGGCTCACCCTGGGCGTGGGTCTCGGGCGCGGGACCTGGCGGCTCGACTACGCGGCCGTCCCCATGGGCGAGCTCGGCGCCACCCACCGCTTCACCTTGTCCGCGAAATTTTAGGCGTTCGCGCCCTCCTCTCCCCTTCCCGGACCCGGCGCAAAGTGCTAGGATTCTCGGCGCAGAAAAGGAGAATCCATGGTCCCGAACGCCTCCCCCAGCTCGCTGATGAACCTGGTGCCCTTCGTCGCGATTTTCGCGATCTTTTACTTCCTGCTAATCCGCCCCCAGCAGAAGCAGCAGAAGGAGCACGAGGCGATGCTCAAGGCCCTCGCGCAGGGCGACAAGATCGTGACCAACGGCGGCCTCTACGGCACGATCACGGGCTTCCGCGGCGACGATCTCGAGGTCCAGTTCTCCCAGACCGTCAAGCTCACCGTCGCGCGCTCCGCCGTCTCGCGCCTGGTCTCCTCCGAGACCCCCGCCAAGACCTCGTCGGCGGCCTAGCCCCCTCCCAAGGAACGGAAACGACATGTCCAAGAACCAGATGAAGTGGACCGGGCTCTTCGCCCTCGTCTGCCTCGGCATCCTCGCGCTGTACCCGTCCATCACTTGGTATCAGCTCTCTCCGGCGGAGCGCGCGTCCCTCGAGAAGCTCCGCCAGCGCCCCAAGTACCTGGTCAACCTCGGCCTCGACCTCAAGGGCGGCACGCACATGGTCATGGAGCTGGAGGTCGACAAGCTCGACCCCAAGACCTCCCTGAACGACGCGATGAGCCAGGCCATCGAAATCATCCGCAACCGCGTCGACCAGTTCGGCGTCGCCGAGCCCTTGATCGTCCGCCAGGGCGCGCGCTGGATCGTGGTCCAGCTGCCCGGCGTGACCGACTCGGCCCGGGCCAAGGACCTGATCGGCAAGACCGCCCAGCTCGAGTTCCGCATGGTGGACGACTCCGAGAAGGCGCGCACCGCCCTCAACAAGATTCTGGACTCCGGCGCCAGCCCGTTCGTCGGGGCGCAGGTCTCCACCGCCGCCGCGAAGATGGTCCCGGCCGGGATGACCCTGCTCCCCGGCAAGGACGGCGAGGCGTACCTGACCTCCGGCGCGGCGCCGCTGACCGGCGCCAATCTGGAGAACGCCAAGGTGGAGACCGGCGGCAACTACGGCATGCCGGTCGTCGGCTTCAAGTTCAAGCCCGAGGCCGCGGGCAAGTTCTCCGCTCTCACCTCCGCCAACGTCGGCAAGCGCATGGCGATCGTGCTGGACGGCGTCGTCTACTCGGCCCCGGTCATCAAGGGCCGCATCAGCGGCGGCTCCGGCATCATCGAGGGGCAGTTCACCCCCGAGGACGCCAAGTCGCTGGCCATCGTCCTGCGCGCCGGCGCCCTGCCCGCGCCGGTCAAGGTCATCGAGGAGCGCGTCGTCGGCCCCACGGTCGGCGAGGACTCGATCCGCGACGGCCTGCGCTCCAGCGCGATCGGCTTCATCCTGGTCGTGCTCTTCATGCTGGTCTATTACCGCGCGTCGGGCGTCGTCGCGATCATCGCGCTGGGCCTGAACCTCCTGCTGATGGTGGCCACGATGGCCTACCTGCGCGCGACGCTGACTCTCCCCGGCATGGCCGGCGTGATCCTCTCGCTGGCGATGGCCGTGGACGCCAACGTGCTGATCTTCGAGCGCATCCGCGAGGAGCTGAGGCTCGGCAAGCCGATCAAGACCGCGGTCTCCGTCGGCTACAGCCGCGCGTTCTCGGCGATCTTCGACTCGCACGTCACCTCGCTGATCACCGCGATCATCCTCTTCCAGTTCGGCACCGGCCCCATCAAGGGCTTCGCCGTGACGCTGACGATCGGCCTGATCCTGTCGCTGTTCACCGCGATCGTCGTGACGCACATGATCTTCGACTACTACCTCAGCAGCACCGAGGTCCAGGAGCTCTCGATCTAATGGAACTCTTCAAAACGCCGGACATCGACTTCATCGGGCTGCGCTGGTACCCTATCGGCCTCTCGATTTTCGTGGTCGTCGCCGGGCTGACGGCGATCGCGGTCAAGGGCTTCAACTACTCGATCGAGTTCACCGGCGGCACCATGCTGCAGGTGAGCTTCTCCCCCGGAGCCAAGGTCGACGTCGACGCGGTGCGCAAGTCTCTGGAGGGCGCCAAGCTCGACGCGGAGGTCCAGTCCGTCGTGGGGCCCCGCCCGACCTTCATGCTCCGCGAGAAGAGCACGGAGAACGAGGCCGCCGTCGACAAGTTCGCGGACGAGACGCTGGACGCGCTGAAGAAATCCTTCCCGGACTCCCCCCCGACGCTGGACACCAAGGACGTGATCGGCCCGGTCGTCGGCAAGGACCTGCGCCAGCGCACGCTCTGGGCGATCTTCTGGAGCCTGTTCGCGATCGTCTGCTACGTGGCCTACCGCTTCGAGAACCCGATCTGGGGCGTGGCCGGCGTGATCGCGCTCTTTCACGACGTGATCGGCGTGGCCGGCCTGTTCTCCCTTCTGCACCTGCAGGTGGACCTGCTGATCGTGACGGCGCTGCTCACCATCGCCGGCTACTCGATCAGCGACACCATCGTCATCTTCGACCGCATGCGCGAGAAGCTCCACACCGAGCGCGGCCTGCCGTTCGACGTGCTGATCAACTCGTCGATGAACGAGACCTTGTCGCGCACGATCATCACCGTGCTGACCGTGCAGATCGTCTGCGTGGTCCTGCTCTTCTTCGGAGGGCCCGTGCTGCGCGACTTCGCGTTCGCGATGGTCGTCGGCAACATCTTCGGGACCTACTCCTCGATCGGCGTGGCGGCTCCCCTGGTCTACGAGCACCAGATCCGCTTCGGCGGCAAGAAGGCCTCCGCGGGCGGCGCCGCGGGCCGCGCGTCGGCGGCGCCCGCTCCCGCCCAGACGCCGGCGGCCGGCGGGCAGGTGCGCGTCAAGCCCAAGGAGAAGCGGAAGGGCCGGTGAGGAAGATCAAGGGCTTCAAGCTGGTCTTGAGGCCCCACGAAGTGAAGCGGCGGGCGAAGAAGGCCCGCGTGGACCTGGAGACCGCGGGCCTCCCGGACCCCGCTCTCGCCAAAGTCCTGGACCGGCTCGCCAAGGGCGTCGTGCCGGCGGTCCTCTTCGACACCTTCGGGCACCCGGATCCCGATCAGCCCCTGCTGTCCCCGCTGCCGGGCCTGGCCTACAGTCTGATCCTGGCCACGCTGGGCGACGGGTTCGGACCGGCTCGCGCCGCGGAGACCTCGCTTCCCGAGGGGCTGTGGCCCGTGCTGGAGGAGACCGCGCTCGACGAGTGCGTGCGCTTCGCCTCCGGCCTGCTGGCCGACGAGGCGGAGAAGGACAACTGCGAGCTCTCCCCGATCACCGCGCTGACCGCCGGCGAGGCCCTGGCGTGCGCGGTGCGCAAGCTCAGCGGCGACAAGATCGGCGTGTCGTGCCCGGAGACCGGGGACCTCTCCCCGGCGGCCTCGTGCGCCGTGAGCCTCTCCTGGCTCGCGAAGTCGAAGGCCAAGGGCCGGAAGTAGTGCTTCGCCGGCTGGTCCCCTACCTCGCGTACGCGTACGTGACCCTCGTGGGCTGGACGAACCGCCACCGCGTCGTGCGCGGCGACATCCCCAAGGGCCTGCACGAGGACGGCCGCCGCTTCATCTACGCGTTCTGGCACCAGCGCCAGGTCTACTTCACCTGGACCCACCGCGGCGCCGGGGCGGCGGTCCTGGTCTCGCGCTCCAAGGACGGCGAGATGATCGCGGAGACCATGCGCCTGTCGAGCCTGTCCGCCGTGCGCGGCTCCTCGTCGCGCGGCGGCGCGGCCGCGGCCAAGGCCATGGTGGACACCCTGCGCTCGGGCCTGGACGTCGGCATCACGCCGGACGGCCCCAAGGGTCCCGCGCGCCAGGTCAAGGACGGGGTCCTGCGCGTCGCCCAGCTCTCCGGGGCCCCGATCGTCCCCATCGCCAACGCCCTGACGCGGCGCGTGGAGCTCGCGAAGGCCTGGGACCGCTTCCAGGTCCCGCTGCCGTTCGGCCGCTCCGTCGTGGTGTACGGGGCGCCCATCGAGGTCGGCGCCCACGACGACCTCGCGGCCAAGGCCGCCGAGGTCAAGGCCGCCCTCGACGCGGTCACCGAGGAGGCCGACCGGCTCGTCTCATGAGCGCTCTCCTGCTCGCGCTGGAGACCCTGCTCGCCCCGTTCGCCGCGTTCGGCGTCCTGCTCTCCTTCGTCCTGTCGCGTCGCCGCGGCCGCCTGGCGGGCTTCTCCGGGGAACTCCCCGAGCGCCTCGGCGGCCTGGCGCCCGAGGGGCGCGCGCGTCTCCGCGGCCGCCGCGTCTGGTGGATCCACGCCGCCTCGGCCGGCGAGGTCGGGGGCCTGGCCCCGATCCTGGAGGCCTTGTCGGCGCGCCCGGACCCGCCCGCCTTCGTGTTCACGACCACCACCGTCGCCGGACGCGAGGCGGCGCGGCGCCTGCCCCAGACGGCCTGGGCCCAGCTGGCCCCGCTCGACGCCTGGCCCTGCGTGGCGCGGTTCCTGGCCGCCGCGCGCCCCGAGCGCCTGGTCCTGGCCGAGACCGAGCTCTGGCCCAGCACCCTGATTTTGGCCGCGCGGGCGGGCCTGCGCCCCGCGCTCGTCAACGCGCGCCTGACCGCCCGGAGCTTCTCCCGCTACCGGCTGATCGCCCCCCTGCTGGCGCCGGCCCTGCGCGCGCTGGACCTGGTCGCCGCGCAGAGCGAGGAGGACGCGGAGCGCTTCCGGGCCCTGGGCGCGCGCCCTCAGGCCCTGCGCGTGACCGGCAACGCCAAGTACGACCGCGGCGCCGTCCCGGCGGCCGCGGCGGACGCGGACGCGCGCCTGGCGGCGCTGGGATGGGCCGGGGCCCCCCTGTTCGCGGCCGGGAGCACGCACCCGGTCGAGGAGGAGGCGGTGATCGCCGCCTTCCGGCGGGCCCGCGCGTCCGCGCCGGACCTCCGGCTGGTGCTGGCGCCGCGCCACGCCGAACGCGCGGACGAGGCGTGGCGCGTGCTCCTCGCCGCGGGACTGACCTCCGCGCGCTGGTCGGACCCCGCGTCCGACCCGGCCGGGACGCAGGCCCTGCTTCTCGACCGCATGGGCGTGCTGTCCGCGTTCTACGCCCGGGCTCGGGTGGCCTTCGTCGGCGGGACGCTGGTCCCGGTCGGCGGCCACAACCTGCTCGAGCCCGCGCTGGCCGGCGCTCCGGTCCTGTTCGGGCCGCACACCGCCCACATCGAGGCGCCCGCGCGTCTGCTGGCCGCCGGCGGCGGCGGAGCGCGCGTCGCCGACGCCGCGGAGCTGGGGACGCGGCTGACGGCCTGGGCCGCGGACCCGGAGGCC
>JAJXTZ010000249.1 GCA_021783355.1 bacterium
CGGCGGCGGCGTCATCGCGGCGGCCGCGGCGGCGGCGGCGGCGGCCAGTTCCAGGGCCAGCGCCAAGGCGCCCAGCAGGGTCAGAACCGCCAGAACCACCAGGGCGGCGGCAACCACCAGGGCGGCGGACGCCCGCAGGTTCCCCAGCCCCCGCAGCGCAGCGAGATCGAGCAGGCCTTCTCGGCGCTGACGCCCGTGGACCCGTTCGAGTGGTTCCAGCTCGAGAAGGGCTCCACCGACCCGTCGATGCGCGCGATGGACCTGCTGGCGCCCATCGGCAAGGGCACGCGCGGCCTCATCGTCGCTCCGCCGAAGGCGGGCAAGACGACCTTCCTGAAGCAGATCTCCAACGCGGTGCACGCGGTGGACCCGAAGGTGCGGCAGTACTGCCTGCTCGTCGACGAGCGTCCGGAGGAGGTCACCGACTTCAAGCGCTCGGTGCCGGCCGAGGTCTGGGCCTCGTCGTCGGACCAGACCTACCAGCAGCACAAGAAGATCGCCGAGGACTTGATGCGCGCGGCCATCGAGAAAGTCGTGCAGGGCGAGGACGTGTTCATCCTGCTGGACTCGCTGACGCGCCTGGCGCGCGTCTACAACCAGTTCGCGACCGGCAACCGCACGATGTCGGGCGGCCTGGACAGCCGCGCCATGGAGACGCCGCGGCGCTTCTTCGGCGCGGCGCGCAAGATCGAGGGCGGAGGGTCGCTCACGATCCTGGCCACCATCCTGGTGGACACGGGCTCCAAGATGGACGACATCATCTTCCAGGAGTTCAAGGGCACCGGCAACATGGAGCTGGTCCTCTACCGCCAGGCCGCCGAGATGCGCATCTTCCCGGCGCTGAAGGTCCGGGACTCGGGCACGCGCAAGGAGGAGAAGCTCTTCACGCCGGAGTATCTGGAGGGCGTCTACAAGCTGCGCCGCCACCTGGCCGGCCTCGGGGACCTGGAGGCGATCCGGGCGCTCACCGAGCTGATGCGCTCGTACAAGTCGAACAAGGCCCTGCTCGCGGCCCTGCGCTGACATGGCGCGCGAGGCGGTCGTCACGAGCAAGGCCCCGGCCGCGATCGGCCCCTACTCGCAAGGGGTGTCGGCCGGGGGGCTGGTGTTCGTCTCGGGGCAGATCCCGCTGAAGGCCGACGGGTCGGCCGTCGCCGGGAGCGTGGCCGAGCAGACCGAGCAGTGCCTGGCGAACCTGCGCGAGGTGCTCCGGGCGGCCGGTCTGGACCTGAGCGCCGTGGCCAAGACCACGGTGTTCATGACCGACCTCGCGAAGTTCGCGGAGATGAACGAGGTCTACGCGCGCCACTTCGCGGCGCCGTTCCCGGCCCGGGCGGCGGTGCAGGTCGCGGCCCTGCCCAAGGGCGTCGGCGTCGAGATCGAGGCGGTCGCCGTCCGTTCCTAAGGATGCCGTGACCGAACGCCTGCGCGCGCCTCTGGCGGCGGCAATCGCCCTGCTGATCGGGGGCGACTTGGCCGTGCGCGGGGCGGGCGGGCTGCTGGACCCCTGGCGCTTCCTCTTCCCGTACCTGTGGCTGTTCCTGGCCTTCGAGGTCGCGCGGCGGCGGCGGCGGCTCCTGGACACGGAGGCCTTCCTGATCGGCGCGGCCGTCGGCCTGGCCCACGACGGGATCTTCGTCAAGCAGCTCCAGGACGGCGTGCGCCTGCTGGGCGTGGACTGGCTGGCGTCGGTCACCGCCGCGTTCGACTGGGGGATGATCGCCGTCCTCTCCCTCCACGCGGCCGACGCCCTCCTGCCGCGGCGCGACGACGGGCCGCCCGCGCCGGACGGCCCCGAGCGCCTGCTCCTGGCGGCGATCGCCGCCGCGGCGCTGGCGGTCTACGCGTTCGACGGCTGGGTGGGCACCCTGCGCTACCAGCGCATGCTCAGCGGCGTCTGGCCGCTGTCCGACGCCCTCTTCGCCGTCGCCGCCTGGGCCCTGGCCCGCCGCGCGTTCGCGCGCGCGGACGCCGGCGAGCCGCCGGACCGCGACGCCTGGCTGTGGTGGCTCTGCGGCTTCTGCGCCTGGCTGCCGCCCGCTCAGCTCCTGGCGCGCCTGGCGGGGGACTGGCCCGGGCCGCGGTCGTGGGTCCTCCTGGGTGCGTGGACGGCCGTCTTCGGGTTCCTGGCGCGGCTCCTCTGGCGGGAACGCGCTTTCGTCGATCCCGAGCCCCGCCGGGCCTCCCGCCCTCTGCTGGCCGCGGCGGTCTGGCGCCTGCTCGGCGCGGTCGCCTTGCTCCTGGTCTTCGGCCCGTTCTCGCTGGACGCGCGCACGGGCCTGGCCTTCACCCTCCTCGTCGGCCTGCCCACCCGCCTGGCCTTCTGCGCGGTCTTCTTCTCCTCGCGCCTAAAAGTCTGACGCTTCCCGGTCCTCGGGCCTAAAATCCCGTAGGCCCCATGCCCCTTCGCACGCGCCCGTGGGGCCCACGCCTTTCCGGGTCCGAGATGTGATAATTCCCACAGGAATGTTGATTTAGATCAACTTCCTTCTGCGGATGAGCAAGACTCTCAAGCGCCTGACCGCCGCTCTGATCGCCGCGTCCCTGGTCCTGGGGACGCCCGGCTTCGCCGCGTATCAGGCCGCCGCGCAGACCCTCGGCCGCGCCGGCGTCGCCGAGGGCGGGGTCTCGGCGCTTCCCGCCGCGGTCCCGACCGCGGGCCCCGCGGCGCTGGGCCCGGCGCCCCTGTCCCTCCTCTCCGCGCCGCCGGCCGTCCTCTCTCCCGCCGCGTC
>JAJXTZ010000250.1 GCA_021783355.1 bacterium
CCGCGTCGCCCGCGCCCTGCCCGGCGGCTCCGGCCGCCCCGGCGCCGTCGTCGTCGAGTCCGCGTCCGGCGCGTTCCGGCCGCTGGCCCAGGCCGCCGCGGACGCCGTCGCCGGCACCGCCGGCGAGAAGGCCGCCGCGATCAAGGACAAGTTCCCTTGCGTCCTGGACGTGGCCGTGCGCCGCGCCTGGGGAGAGGGGAAGGCGACCCTGATCCCCGTCCTGCGCTCCGCGGTGGCCCCGGCCCTGCGCCGCGGGCGCCCGGCCGGCTTCCTGGGCGCCGACGGCGTCGTCTTCGCCGCCCCGGCGGGCGTGTACGCCCTCTCCGGACCCGGCGTGGACGCCGCCGGCGCCTCGACCGGGGAGCTCAAGGCGCTGGCCGCGCAGTGGCCGGCGCTGACCGCGCCCGGCGCCCTGCCCGCCCCGCTGGCCGAGATGGTCTACCGCCCCGGGGACGCCGGCTGGGAGGCTCGCCTGACCGACGGGACCGTGGTCTTGTGGGGCGGACTCGACTGGACGAAGGAGAAGCTCAAGCGCCTGTCCGAGGCGCTGGCCGACGCCCGCGCGCGCGGCCCCGGCCTGTTCTCCGCGGACCTGCGCTATTTCGAGGACGGCAAGGTGCTGCTGCGGCCCGCGGGCCGCGCGGCGTCCGTCGCGTCGTCTGGAGGCGTGAGATGAAGAGGCTCAAGGCGGGTCCCGAGACGGCGGCGGGGCTGGACATCGGCAGCGGCCGCATCGCGTGCCTGATCGGCGCGCCGGACGCGGCCACCGGCCGGGTCAAGGTGCTCGGCGGCGCCAGCGTCGCCTGCCGCGGCGTCAAGGGCGGCGTCGTCACCAACATCCCCGAGACCGCAGCGGCCGTCACGCGCGTGGTGGAGGAGGCCGAGGCCGCCGCGAAGGCCACCGTCTCCGAGGTGTGGCTGGGCGTGCGCGGCAGCCACCTGCAGTCCCTCAACAACCGCGGCGCGTTCAACATCGCCCGCACCGACCGGGAGATCACCCCCGACGACGTGGCCTCCGTGACGGCCAGCGCGCGGGCGATCCCGCTCTCGTCCGACCGCGAGATCCTGCACGTGGTCCCGCAGGGCTTCTCGCTGGACCGCCAGCGCGGCGTGCCGCACCCGGTGGGCATGGAGGCCTCCCTGCTGGAGGTGGACGTCCACCTGATCACCGCGTCGAGCTCGCACCTGAACAACCTGATGAAGACCGTGGCCGAGGCCGGCTTTGAGGTCGCCGAGCCGGTGTACGGCCTGCTGGCCTCCG
Source organism: bacterium (assembly GCA_021783355.1). Lineage (GTDB taxonomy): Bacteria > Elusimicrobiota > Elusimicrobia > UBA1565 > UBA9628 > GWA2-66-18. The sequence goes on from JAJXTZ010000250.1 coordinate 1,262, forward strand.
GCGAGGTCCTGGTGACTCCCGAGGAGAAGGAGCTGGGCTGCGCGCTGGTGGACCTGGGCGGGCAGTCGGTGTCGGTCGGGGTGTACTGCGAGGGCGCCATCAAGTACTCGAAAGAGCTGCCCATCGGCTCCGACTTCATCACCCGCGACCTGGCCGTCGGCCTGAAGACCTCCATCGCCACCGCCGAGCGCATCAAGGTGGAGCACGGCATCGCCCACCCGGCGCTGCTCAACGGCGACGCCGACATCGACGGCTGCGGCATCGACGGCCGCACCCCGATGCGCGTGAAGACCAGCGCGATGATGGGCATCATCCTGCCCCGCGTCGAGGAGATCTTCTCGATCGTCGCGGAGGACCTGCAGAACTCGTCCTACGCCGACCTGGTGGTCCCCGGCGGCGTGATCCTGACCGGCGGCGGCTCGCTGATGCGCGGCACCGTGGAGGCGGCCCAGCAGATCCTGGGCGTGCCGGTCCGCGCCGGCATGCCGCACCCCGACCAGGTCCTCGCCGACGACGCCTGGCTGTCCCCGTCCTACTCCACCGCGCTGGGCCTGCTGCTGTACGCGCAGTCCCCGTCATGGCGCGGCGGCGGCGGGCGCCCGGTCCGCCGCCAGCGTCCGCCGTGGATGCGCAAGCTCCAATCCGCCTTCGACGGCCTGTTCTGATGATGAGGATCCAGCTGGCCGAGGAGCAGGACGAGAAGCGCGCCGTCATCAAGGTGCTCGGCGTCGGCGGCGCCGGCTGCAACGCGATCAACCGCATGGCCGAGGCGGGCCTGGAGGGCGTGGAGCTCGTGGCCGCCAACTCCGACGCCCAGGTCCTGCGCAGCTGCCAGGCGCAGGTCTGCATCCAGCTGGGCGAGGAGCTGACCCGCGGCCTGGGCGTCGGCGGCGACGCCGGCAAGGGGCGCGAGGCCGCGCTGGAGAGCGAGGCCCCGCTGCGCGAAGTGCTCAAGGGCTCCGACCTTGTCTTCGTGACCACCGGCATGGGCGGCGGCACCGGCACCGGCGGCGCGCCCGTGGTCGGGCGCCTGGCCAAGGAGCTGGGCGCGCTGACCGTGGGCGTCGTCACGCGCCCGTTCGAGTTCGAGGGGATGCGCCGCGCGTCGATCGCGGAAGCCGGCATCCAGGAGATGCGTCAGAGCGTGGACACCCTGCTGGTGATCCCGAACCAGCGCCTGTTCGACGTGATCGACCCGGAGACCCGCCACGACGACGCGTTCAGGGAAGCCGACGACGTGCTGCGCAAGTCGGTCCAGTCGATCTCGGACCTGATCACGGTGCCGGGCATGATCAACCTGGACATGAACGACCTGCGCGCGGTGATGAAGGACGCCGGCGAGGCGCTCATCGGCATCGGCGAGTCCTCCGGCGCGGGGCGCGCGCTCAACGCCGCGCGCGAGGCGATGACCTCCCCGCTGCTGGAGAACGTGGTCATCGACGGCGCGAAGGGCATGATCGTCAA
>JAJXTZ010000251.1 GCA_021783355.1 bacterium
CACGGCCGGGTCGCGAGGGGGCAGCGGGGCGAGGCCCCCGAGGAGCGCCGCGAGGTACAGGCCCGTGCCGCCGCAGACGACGGGGACCTTCCCGCGCGCGAGGATGCCGTCGATCGCGGCGGAGGCCTCGCGCGCGAAGCGGCCCGCGTCGTAGGACTCGGCGGGGTCGGCGGCGTCGATCAGGTGGTGCGGGACGCGGGCGCGCAGGGCGGCGGAGGGCTTGGCGGTGGCCGCGTCGAGGAGGCGGTAGACCTGCCGCGAGTCGGCGCAGACCACCTCCCCGCCCAGCCTCTCGGCCAGCGCGGCCGCCAGGTCGGTCTTGCCCGACGCCGTCGGCCCGGCGACGACCAGCAGGGCGCCTCCGCCTACTTCTTGCCCGCGGGCCAGTGCGGCGCCTTGACGGGCTTGGCGCAGAGGGTGTGGAAGCTGCAGTTGGGCACGCAGGCCTCCGGGAGGCGCAGCGCGACGCGCGTCTCGCAGTCGGCGTTGTCGTCGGCCATGCCCGCGATGCGGTCCTGGAATCTCTTGGCGATCTTCGTGAACGAGATCCCGACGCTGTAGGTCTCGCCCTTCTGGTGCACGCGCACGATGGAGGCCTCGATCGGCGTCTTGTCCAGGCCCGGGATCGCCAGGGTCATCTCGAAGGACTTCGCGTGCGGCGGCTCGCAGAACAGCAGAATGGACATGCCGCCGGCCGACAGGTCGGTCATGATCGCGGGCTGGCTCTTGGCCGCGGCGCCGAGCTCCAAGGAGATCGGCTCGATCATCCCGTCCACGACGCTGAAGCGGCGGTGCTGACGGCGCTCGGCGCCCGTCTTCTTCTCGCTCATGTGCATTCCCCCCGCAAAGTGCGCTTGCTCTTCCCGGTCACGCGGACCGTCCTCAGTCGTCCCGGCTGCGCCGGCCCGTCCCATCTCGCGCGGAAGCCGTCCCGCGTGCGGCCGTAGCCCCCGTTCTCGTCCAAGACCTCGACCGTCCGGCCGATCCGCGCGTCCAGCGCGGCCTCGGCGAAGGAGTCGCACACGGCGTTGAGCCGCGCCAGGCGCTCCTCCTTCACCGCCGCGGGCACATCGTCCGGCGCGGCGGCGGCGTCGGTCCCCTCGCGCGGGGAGTACTTGAAGGTGTACGCCCAGGCCGGCCTCAGGCGCTCGACGAGGTCCAGCGTCCGCGCGAAGTCCTCGTCGGTCTCCGACGGGAATCCTACGATAATGTCGGTGGACACTTCAATTCCGGGCACGCCCGCGCGCAGGCGCCCGGCCTTCTCCAGGAACGACGCCGCGGTGTAGTTGCGGCGCATGCGCGAAAGCAGGCGGTCGGAGCCGGACTGCGCGGGCAGGTGCAGGTGCAGTCCGGCCGCCGGGGTCTCGGCGATCGCGGCGACGAGCGCGTCGTCCAGGAAGAACGGGTGCGGGCTCTCGAAGCGCACGCGCGCGACCCCCGGCACGGCCGCGACCGCGCGCAGGAGGTCCGGGAAGCGGCGCTCGATCCCGTCCGGCCCCCGCGCGCGCCAGCTGTTGACCGTCTGGCCGAGCAGCAGGATCTCGCGCGCGCCGGCCGCGGCCTTCTCGCGCGCCTCGGCCAGCACCGCCTCGAGCGCGCGGTAGGACTCGCGCCCGCGCACCGCGGGCACGATGCAGTACGAGCACGAGTAGTTGCAGCCGCGCATGATGGTCAGCGGCGCGACGGCCGGCGACGGCCAGCCGATCGGGTCCCCGGGCGCCGCGGTCCCGTCCGCGAAGGCCTCTCTCGACTCGCGCAGGGCGTCGAAGCGGGACGCGAGGGCCGACTCCACCAGGCGCGGGTAATCGTCGATGGACTTGGCGCCGACCACGAGGTCCACGTGCGGGAAACGCCCCCGGATCCACTCCCCGAGGCGCTCGGCCGCGCAGCCGGCCACGATCAGCACGCGCTCCGGGCGCTCCTCCTTCCACGGGCGCAGGCGGCCGATCAAGGACAGCGCCTTGTCCTCGGCGTGCTGGCGCACCGTGCAGGTGTTGAGGATCACGGCGTCCGCGTCCTCGGGCGCGGCGGCGGGCCGGAAGCCGCGCGCCAGCAGGGGCGCGGCCAGCTCCCCGCCGTCGGCGACGGACATCTGGCAGCCCAGCGACACCACGAACAGTCGCATCATGGCTCCGGCGCCGCGGGCGCCGCCGCCGGGGCGAGGCGGAAGTGGACCACGCGCATCTCCTCGTCGGGGCGGATCGCGCGCCCGTTGGCGAAGCCGAGCTTCTCGCGCAGCTCGGCCAGCGTCACGCCCTCGCGCGCGGCGAGGTCCTCGTCGAAGCTGGAGAACGGGCGCACCTCGACCAGGGTCACTACCAGGCGCCCGCGCTGCGCGCCGTGCTTGTCCACGAGCTGGAGGTCGTCGCCGGGCTGGAGGTCGGCGTCCTCGGGGTCGTAGGCGGGGCAGGAGGTGGCGGTCTTGCGCCCGGCCAGGATGGCCTGGATCATCCGGTCGCCCAGGCCCCCGTCGCCGTACCAGCCGAAGCGGAAGCGCTTCACGCGGCCGCCGCCGCCGAGAGGGCTCGTCTCGTGCGCATCCCGGCTATTCTATCACTTCTCCGTCGGCGCCGGGCGCCAGCGCAGCAGGCGGCCCAGTCCCGCGGCGCCGTCGGGGTCGGCCAAGCGCGCGGACAGCGGCAGGCGGTCGAACAGCGTCCCGGCGTCGGCGACCACGGCATCGGGGCAGGCGACGACGAGCGTCCCGCGCGGGAGGTCGGCCGC
>JAJXTZ010000076.1 GCA_021783355.1 bacterium
CGCGTTTCGGGCCGGCGCCGCGCTGGTCGCGGCCGCGGCGGCCGCCTTCGCCGTCCCGGCCCTGACGCCCGCGATCCTGGCGGCGGCCAAGGGACCGGCCCTGTGGGCCGGTCTCGGACTGCTGAGCCTTTCACGCTACTGGCGCGATCCCGCTGACGGCGCCTCCCCGCGCGGCCCGCCCGGGACGCCCGCGGCGGCCGCCGGTTTCGGCGCGACGCTGAAGACCGCGTGGCGCGCGGCCCTTCACGGCGCGGATTCGCAGGCGCCGTTGGAGTCGCGCGTCGGCGGCTCCTCGCGCGCGGCGTGGCGCGACTGGTTCCTGGGCGGCCTGCGCGCCGCGGCGCTCTGGCTGCCGCTGGGCATGGCCGCGATGATCGGGGGCGACCTGCTGGCCAAGCCCTTCGCCCGCTTCGCCGACCCCGCGAACGCGGCCGGCATGGTCTCCTTCGAGTCCCTCCTCCACGGGAACCTGGGGACGCACCTGCTGGGCGCGACGGCGGCGGCCCTCGCGGCGCAGGCGGTCACGCTGGCCGTCTTCGACGGCGCGCGGGCCCTGGCCGCGCGCCTGGGCGCGGGCCGGGCGGCGGTCTGGATCGCGGGCGCGGCGGCGATGGCCGTCTCGGCCGCGCTGATCCTGTCGGTCACGACGACCCCGGCCGTCGTCGGGCCCCTGCTGGGGGTGGAGGCCGCCGCGCTGTGGCTGAGGGCGCGCTCCGGCTCCTGGCTGGCGCCCCTGGCCCTGCGCGGCATCTTCTCCCTGACCTCGGTGGAGTTCGCGCGGCTGGCCATTCATGTCGCGGTGGGCGCGACGGGCGTCCTCGCGGGATTGCCCGCGGTCTGGACCGGCGTCGCCGTCGCGGGGATGATCCTCGGCGCCCTCGCGCTCTCGGCGCGGAGCTTGCGTCCGTCGGCGCTGCTCGGGGCGCTGAAGTCCCAGCTCGCGCGCGTGCGCGCCTTCGGCGCGGCGTGGAGCGCCCCGTCCGCCGACGGCGCGCCCAAGTCCCCGTGGACCCTGCTCAAGCTGGGCGCGCTGGGCGGACTGACGCTTTACGCGTTGGGCGACCTGGTCTTCTCCGCCGTCCACGCGCTGGCGGGAGGCGCGGAGGCCACGCCCGCCGTCTTGGCGAGCTTGCTCGGCTCGCCGGCCGACCTAGTCCTGGCCAACTTCCTCCTCGTCGGCTTCCTGGAGGAGTTCGTGTTCCGTCGCGGCCTGTTCAAGCCGCTCTGGTCGCGTCTGGAGAAGTGGGGGCTGACGCGCAAGCGCGCGTTCTGGGTCGCGGCGGTCGCCTCGGCTCTGATCTTCTCCGGCGCGCACTACGTGGACTACGGCGCCGCGATGGCGCACCTGGGCCTGGGCGGCGGCGCGGGCGCCGCGCCGGGCATGGCCGGGGCTTACGCGTTCTCCTGGGGCGGCTTCGTTTCGCGCGCGGTGCTGGGCGTGGCTCTGGCGTGGCTGTACGCCGCGTCGGGGACCCTGCTGCTGCCCATCGTCGCGCATTTCCTCGCCGATTCCCTGGAGGGGCTGGGCCTGCACTTCGGCCTGCTGCCGTTCCTGGCGATGAGCGCGGCGGTCCTGCTGGCTCAGCGTGTCTGGAAGAGGGGCGCGACCCAGCGGCCGTAGCTGGACTCGGCGATCCCGTGGAGCGCGTAGCCGACCAGATACGCGGCCAGCACGTCCACCGTGTAGTGGTTGCGCGAGAGGAGCACGCAGACGGCCATCGTGACGGAGCCGGCGAGCATCAGGGTCTTCAGGCCCCGCGACGGAAAAAAGAGGAAGAACAGGAACGGGATCGCGGTGTGGCCGGAGAACACGAACTCGTTCATGAAGGTCCAGCGCCCCAGGATCCGGGAGAAGATCCAGTCGTGCACGCGCATGTCCACCATGCCGACGGGGTGGCCGATCGGAGAGAGGAAGACGAAGGCCGTGCGCACCAGCATGTAGAGCGTCAGCAGGTAGACCAGGAACGGCACGCGCTTGGGCCAGTACGCGACCGCCGCGCCGACGGCGTACAGGTGGAGCGCGAACCAGCCCCAGGACAGCATCGGCAGGGTGTCCACGACGGGCAGGCGGCGCAGGAGCCAGTCGCTGCCGACGGGCAGCGAGCGCTGGTCGGCCACCCAGCCCAGCTTGGTGTAGAACGCGTAGGAGAGCGTGAACAGCGCCAGCAGTCCCGCCAGCGTGGCCACCCACCACTTGTAGTGGACGCCCGCCCACTGCCCCTCGATCTGCTCGATCTCGGCGCGCGCCGCGCGCGGGAGGCGGCGGCGCAGCTCGCCCAGCTCCCGCGCGGAGTCCGCCATCAGCCGCTCGAGCGCCTTCAGGCGCTCCTCGATCTGATCGGTCTCCGTCGGCGTCATGGACTCAGGATAGCACATCTTCGTAGGATGACCGTCATGGAGCCGACGCCCGCCCCCGGCGGGATCCTCGACGAGGTCCGGGGCTTCCTCTCGGACCTGCGCCGCGACTGGCCGGAACTCTTCCTCGGCCGCGCACGTCCGCCCGCCCCCGGGCCGCGCGAGGAGGCTGCGCCCCTTCCTCCCGCCGCGGCGGCGCCTCCGCCGGACGGGACCCTGGAGGCTCTGTTCCACGCCCGCGCGACGCAATGGGCCGAGCGCATGGGAGTGACCTTCGGGCGCGTGCGCGTGAAGGACCAGCGCACCCTCTGGGGCTCCTGCACGCGGCGCGGGGACCTGAACTTCAATTGGCGCTTGACCCTGGCCCCGCCGGAGGTGCTGGACTACCTGGTCGTCCACGAGCTGGCCCACCGCCTGGAGATGAACCATTCGCGCCGCTTCTGGGAGCACGTGGCGCGCCAGATCCCGGAGCACCGCGACCGGCGCCGCTGGCTGCGCAAGAACGGCGCGGCGCTCTACCGCGCGCGCCGTCTTAGTCCGCCAGGGTCTTGAGCAGGCCCGCTGCGTCCGCGGGCGCGAGGCCGGAGAGCCACTCGCCGTTCGGATAAAGGAAGGCGTTCGGACCCTTCTCGCACAGGTCCAGGCAGCCGGCGCGCGCCACGCGCACCTTGCCCTTGAGCCCCAGGCGCTTGACGCCCTCTTTAAGCGCCGCGCAGAGCTCCACGCCGCCGCGCCCCGGATTGCCGCAGGAGACGCGCCCGTCGGCGCGCGCGTGCGTGCAGACGAAGACGGTCTTGCGGTAGGGGACGGGCTTGCGGTCCATGCCCACATGATAGCACGGCGGTCCGCGGCGCTTAATAACGGATATAAATATCCGGCATTACTGTTGCGAGTCTTGGGCCGCCGCATGACAACAGGGGGGATCGACAGCGTATGAGAAGGCTCTGGGCCGGTTTCGCCGTCGTGGTCGTTGCGTCGTTCGCCGTGCTGGGCTGGGCTGGAGTGGAGATATACCTCCATCAGCCCCCGGTCCCCCGTGAGATCGTCGACGACGCCGGGCGGCCCGTGTTCGAGCCGGGCGCCGTCGCCGCGGGCCAGAACGTCTGGCAGGCGCTGGGGGGCATGGAACTGGGGTCGGTCTGGGGGCACGGCGCGTACGTGGCACCGGATTGGACCGCGGACTGGCTGCACCGGGAGCTCGTGGGGGTCCTGGACGGGTGGGCCGTCCGGGAGGGGGTGTCCTCGTACGCCGCCCTTCCGGCCGAGCGGCGGGCGGCCCTGCGCGCGCGGCTGAAGGCCATGTACCGAGCCAACGGCTACGACGCGGCGACCGGGGTCCTGACGATCCCCGCCGCACGCGCGGCCGCCGTCCGGTCGAACCTGGCCCATTACGCGGAGATCTTCTCCCGCGGTCGCCCCGCGTACGCGATCCCGCGCGGCGCGCTGACGGACCCTGCCCGCGCGCGGGAGATGGGCGCGTTCTTCTTCTGGACCTCTTGGGCGGCGTCGGCGGCCCGTCCCGGGGGGGCGCATTCCTACACGAACGACTGGCCCCACGAGCCCTTGATCGGCAATCGGCCCACGCCGGCCGCCCTGCTGTGGACGGGGGTCAGCGTCGTCCTGCTCCTGCTCGGCGTCGGCGGCCTCGCGTGGTCCTACGCCGGCGCGGAGCGCGGGACGCGGTCCGAGGCGGTCCCCGGAGAGGACCCCTTGCGCGGACTCTCCTTGACCCCGTCGCAGAAGGTGACCATCGCCTACTTCGGAGTCGCGCTGACGCTGTTCCTCCTGCAGATCGGGGCCGGGGCCGTTGCGGCCCATTACGGGGTCGAGGGAGGCGGCTTCTACGGGGTCCCGCTGGATCGCTGGCTTCCGTACGTGGTCGTGCGCACCTGGCACGTCCAGCTGGGGCTTTTCTGGATCGCGACCGCGTGGCTCGCGGCCGGACTGTTCCTGGCGCCGATGATCCTCGGGCGGGAGCCGAAGGGGCAGGCCGCGGGAGCCGCCGTCCTCTTGGCCGCCCTGGCGGTCGTCGTCTTCGGTTCGATGACCGGCGAGTGGCTGAGCGTCTTCCATAAGCTGGACGGCGGCGCTTGGTTCTGGTGGGGACACCAGGGCTACGAGTACACGGACCTGGGGCGGGCCTGGCAGATCGGGCTCTTCGCCGGGCTGCTGCTCTGGCTGTTCCTGGTGGCGCGTGCCGTGGTCCCGGTGCTCTGGGAGCGGCGTCCGGGAGCCTCGAGGCTGCTGGGGCTGTTCCTCCTCTCGGCCGTGGCGATCGCCGGCTTCTACGGCGCCGGACTCGCCTGGGGTCGGCACACGAGCCTGAGCATGGTGGAGTACTGGCGCTGGTGGGTGGTGCACCTGTGGGTCGAGGGCTTCTTTGAGGTGTTCGCGACGACGATCATCGCCTTTCTCTTCTCCCGGATGGGGCTGGTCGAGGACGCCGCCGCGGCGCGGGCGTCGCTTCTCGCGGCGACGATCTACCTGGCGGGAGGGATCGTCGGCACTCTCCACCACCTGTACTTCAGCGGGACGCCGTCGGTCGCCCTGGCGCTGGGCTCGGTGTTCAGCGCGCTGGAGGTGGTGCCTCTGTCTTTGATGGGCTATGAGGCCTGGGAGCACCGGCGCGTGGCGCGCTCCGCGCCGTGGGTGGAGGCCTACAAGTGGCCGGTGCGTTTCTTCGTCGCGGTCGCTTTCTGGAACCTGGTAGGCGCCGGAGTCTTCGGGTTCATGATCAATCCGCCGGCCGCCTTGTACTACATGCAGGGCCTCAATACGACGCCGCTCCATGGGCACGCCGCCCTGTTCGGCGTCTATGGGATGCTGGGCATCGGCCTGATGCTGTTCTGCCTGCGCGCGGCGGACGCCTCGCGGCCGTGGCGCGATGGACTGTTGACCGCCGCCTTCTGGGGTCTCAACGCGGGCGTGATGATGATGTGCGTGCTGAGCCTCCTGCCCCAGGGGGTCCTGCAGACCGTCGCCTCGGTCCGCACCGGATATTGGTACGCGCGCAGCGCGCAGTTCCTGCAGACTCCGCTGATGTCGGCCCTGCGCTGGATGCGTCTGCCGGGAGACCTGGTCTTCACGCTGGGGGCGCTGGCTCTCGTCGCGTTCGTCGCGGGACTGGCGGGCGGATGGTCGTACGGCCGCGCCCCGGAGGTCGCTCGCCCGGAGCGCGAGCCCGAGCCGGCCCTGCGTTGACGGGGACCTTTCGAACGGAGGAGTCATGAACGGCGCATCGGAAAGCATTTCGGAATTCTTCGCGACGGACCACGACGAGATCGACGCTCTGCTGGCGGCCGTGCCCTTCGGCGCCCCGCAGGAGGCCCTGCCGCTCTTGCGGGAGTTCGACCGGCGCTTGGAGCGGCACATCCGCTGGGAGGAGGAGATCCTGTTCCCGACGGCCGCGGAGGCGGCGCCCTTCCTGGGCGGCGGCCCGATCCCGGTCATGCTGGCCGAGCACGAGGCCGTCCGGGGCGCCAAGGCGGCCGCGGTGAAGGCGCTGGAGCGGGGGGACGCGGCGGCGGCGAGGCGCGCGGTCTCGACGCTGACGGCCTGCCTGACGCCGCACAACGATAAGGAGGAGGGGATCCTCTATCCGGCCTGCGACGAGGCCCTCTCGCCGGTGGAGGCGGAGGTCCTGCTGAACCGGATCCGCGCGGCCGCGTCCCAGGGTTGAGGCGCGGGGCAGATCCGTTGCATAATCGAACGGCATGAGAAGACCGAGGCGCGCGCCGTCGCGGCCTAATTACGGAAATCAGTATCCGGATATCCGCATCGTCGGCTTGGCGGCCCCGATCCGCCATGCCCTCCAGGGGCTGTGCGCCCTGACGGACCGTCCCGAAGACGGGCGCGGCTCCGCGGAGGTGGCGCGGAGCCTGCGCCTTCCCGCGGCGGCCCTGTCCAAGTCGTTCCAGCGCCTGGCGCGCCGCGGCCTGCTGGAGGCGCGGCGCGGCCCGGGCGGCGGCTATCGCCTGGCGTCGGATCCCGCCCGGCTCAGCCTCCTGGAGGTGGCGTCGGCCCTGGAGGTGGAGGACGTGCGCCGCGGGCGCTGCCTGCTGGAGGAGCGGGAATGCCGCAGCGCCGAGCCCTGCCCCCTTCACCGTGCCGCCAAGGAGGCCGACGCACGCCTGCGCCGGGCGCTGAAGGACCTGACGCTGGCCGACCTAGCCGCCGTGACGCGCCGGAGGAAGGAGCGATGAGCGGCGAGGCGCCGACGGCGGACATGGCGGTCAAGGACCTGGCCCAGCGCTGGCCCGCCGCCGCGCGCGTGCTGGCGCGGCGCGGGCTGGACCTGTGCTGCGGCGGGGCGCACCCGCTGAGCATGGCCGCCGCGGCCCACGGGCAGGACGCGGGCGAGATCCTGGCCGAAATCCGGGCCGAGCTGGCGCGGGAGGGGGCGTGAGCGCGGCCGGAGGCAAGCCCGAACCGGCGTCGTTCCGCGGCAGCGGGCCGTTCCTGAAGATCGCGCCGCCGCTGTCCCTGCCGATGCGCCACTTCGCGCTGGCGGCGCTGGCCTTCCCGGTCTTCGCGGGGGGGCTGCTGATCGGCGCGGACCGACTGACCGGCTTCGGGATCCGGCCGCTGTTCGCGCTGGGGCTGGTCCACGTGCTGACGATGGGCTGGATCCTGCAGACCATCCTGGGCGCGTGGATGCAGATGATCCCCGTCCACGGCGAGACCCCGCTGGTCTCCGTGCGCGCGGCCAAGCTCGGCTGGTGGCTTTTCGCGGCCGGCATGGCGGGCTTCGTGGGAACGCTGTGGCGCGGCTCCTTGGATTACGCGCCCGCCGCGGTCCTGGTGTACGCCGGCGTGCTCGTGGAGGTCGCCGTCCTGGGCCTCACCCACGCGCGCGCGCCGCGCCGGGACCGGGCCTGGGCGCACTTCAGCGCCGCCTTCGCCTGGCTGGCGGTCCTGGGGCTGGTCGGCGTGCTGATGGCCTTCGACCGCCAGAGCGGCTTGATCTTCGCGCATCCCGACGGCGCGCTGATCGCGCACGCGCACATGGCCCTGGTGGGCTTCGCGGGGCTGACCGTGTTCGGCGCGGGCTACCGCCTTTTCCCCTGGGTCGCGATGCACCAGCTCAAGTCGCGCGGGGAGGGGACGGCCGCTTTCGTCCTGGTCAACGCGGCCCTGGCCGGGCTGACCCTGGACCAGCTTTTCTTCGGGGGCCGTCTGACGCCGCTGTGGGCGGTCCTGCTGGCCGCGGCCTACGCGCTGTACTTCTCGCAGATGCGGTCGCTCCTGACCGCGGGCCCGGCCCTGGATCCATCTTTGGCCCTCCTGCTCGTGGGCATGGTGGGCGGGGCGCTGTGGGGGGCCCTGGGCGTGGGGCTGGCCTTCGGCTGGGTGCGCGACGATTCCTCGGCGCGGGCGGCCTACGCCTACGCCGCCCTGATCGGGTTCTACACGCCCGTGATCTTGAGCCAGGTGCACAAGATCGCCCCGTTCCTGGTCTGGCTGCACGTCTACAGCCCGCGCGATTGGACCCCGCCGGTCAAGGTCCCCAAGATCGACGACCTGACCAGCCGCGGCCTGGCCTGGACCGAGGCGGCCCTGCTGACGGTCGCCGCCCCCCTGGGCGGCGCGGGCTTCTTCAGCGAGGCCCCGGGGCTGATCCGGGCCGCCGGGGCGAGCCTGCTTCTGTGCGCGGCCGTCTACGCGCTCAACACCGCGCTGACCTTGAGGCACATCGTCCGTCCCGACGGGCGCTGGACCCTGCCCCGGCTCTGAGGCGAGCAGGAGCGTTGCGTGCGCCCTCCTCGGAGCCGGGGGCGGAGGGGGCCATGACGAGACTGGGACTGGACCTGCGGGGCTTGCCGCCCGGCGAGCCCTTGGTGCGCCTGCTGGGCGCCCTGTCGAGCCTGGGGACCGACGAGGAACTCGCCGCGCTGCTGCCCGATCCCGGACCGTACTACGCGGTGATCGCCGACCACGGCTGCGAGTGCGAGGACGGCGCGCGCGGCGCCGACCGCGTCCTCGTCATCCGGCGCCGGCTCTGATCAGGCCTTGAGCGCGGCGGCCGGGACGTAGGCGCAGGCCGGGTCGTCGGCCCAGGCGTCGCCGCCGCTGGCGGCCCAGGCGCGGGCGCGCGAGCCGCCGCAAGGCTCGCGGAACTCGCAGACCCCGCACTTGCCGCCCAAGCGCGAGTGGTCGCGCAGGCCCGTGAAGAGCGGGTCCTCGCGGTAGGTCTTGGCCAGCCCCTCGCGGCGCACGTCGCCGCGGACCTCGGGCAGGAAGCCCGAGGGGCAGATCCCGCCCAGGTGGTCCACGAACAGGAAGCCGTCTCCCGCGTTGACCGCGCGCGGCGGCAGGCGGATGCCTGAGCGCACGCTGGCGGGCCGCGCGACGGCCTGCTCGATGCGCGCGGCGGCGCCGGGACCCGCGGCGGCCTCGGCCTGGCGCACGAAGCGCCGGAAGTGCTGGCCCTCGGTCAGCTTGACCACGAAGGAGGCCTCGCGGGTGAGCCGGTGCAGGCGCGCGAAGGCGGTCTCGAATTGCTCCGGCGTCAGCCCGCCCAGCGCCGCGCCGCGCCCCACCGGGATTAGGAAGAACACCTCCCAGAAGTCGATGGGCAGGGCGGAGACGAAGCCGGTAATCGCGTCGAAGTCCTGGACGTTCCACGCCCCGAAGCAGGTGTTGATCTGGACGGAGAGGCCCAACTCGTGCGCCCAGCGCACGCCCTGCGCGACGATCGTGAAGGCGCCCGGCGTGCGGCGGAAGGCGTCGTGCCCCGCGGCGGTGTGGGAGTCCAGGCTGAAGGCCACCTGGTCCAGGCCGGCGTCCTTCAAGGACTGGAGTCTCTCGCGCGTGAGGTTCGGGGTGGCGGCGGGGATGGTCCCCGCGCGAAGGCCGCGCTTCTTGGCGTGCCGGACCAGGACCTCCAGGTCCTCGCGCACCAGGGGGTCGCCTCCGGAAAGCACCAGAATCGGCGTACCCATCTCGGCGACCTGGTCAATCAGATCCAGGCCTTCGGAGGTGGTCAGCTCGCGCGGGTCTCGGGTCAGGTCGGCGTCGGCGCGGCAGTGCGCGCAGGCCAGCGCGCAGGAGCGCGTGGTCTCCCAGATCACGAGCAGGGGAGCCTTGGAGAAGTCGAACGGGGCGGGTCCGCGGGAGTCGGGCGTCGAGGGTTTCACGACCCCGATTAACGCAACGAAGATGCCAGGCCCCGTCCCCGGCGCCGGTCAGGCCGCGGTCTTCCAGACCGGCTCGCGCTTGGGCTTGCGCGGGGCGAAGCCGGCCCGGAACATGCGCTCGAAATAGGCCGCGTAGCGCGCGGCCATCTCCGGAAGGTCGAACCAATTCGAGTTCTCGAAGCTGTTCTTCTCGGCGTTCGGCGAGTAGTTGAACGAGCCCGTCTCCACCAGCTTGCCGTCGAACACGCCGAACTTGTTGTGCATCTTCTCGTAGAGCGGGTCGCGGGTGTCGTCGGGGCCGACGATCAGGCGCAGCTCGAAGCCGTGCCAGGCGAACCAGTCGTCGAGCGAGGACAACGAGGCCTGGCTCTTGTCGAGCACCAGCCGGACCTTCACGCCGCGGGTCTTCGCGGCGAGCAGGGCCTCGCCGATCTTCTGGGAGTAGAAGCTGAACATCGCGATGTCGATGGTGGCCTTCGACGCCTCCACGGCCGCGACGATCGCGTCCTCGATGCCGCCCTGCGGGGAGAAGATCGCGCGGGGCAGGCTCAGGCCGTTGAAGCGGATCGGCGTCTCGTCGTCCTTGGGCGGGGCGGGAAACTTTGAGGTGCGCCCGTCGGGATCCGGCTTGCGCTTGGAGGCCTCGGTCCCGGCGTCCTCGGCGGCGGCCTCGGTCTGCGCCGCGTCGCCGGGCTCGGACGCGGCGTCGGAGGCCTCGGTGCGGTCCAGGAGCTCCTGCAGCTTCTCCATGTCCACCGGCTCGGCGTTCTCGCGCAGGTACGCGTAATACTTCAGGTACAGGCCCACGCGGCCGGCGTCGTCGGTGAAGACCGCGTTCTCGAAGTGGTCGGTCTCGGACTGCTCGGTGTAGTTGTAGGAGCCCACCTCCAGCAGGGCGTCGTCCACGATCGTGAACTTGTTGTGCATGATGCCGCTGCCCTGGCCCTTGAGGAGGACCAGGTCGAAGCCGGACTTGATCAGCTCCACCACCATGGGCCGCGGCTTGCGCGGGCCGCCCTCGTGGCTGGTCCCGGTCGTGTACACGTGGCCGCGGTCCAGCACGATCTGCACCTTCACGCCGCGCTTCTTGGCGCGCTGCAGGGCGTCCAGGACCGACTGCTGCTCGAACTGGTACATGGACAGGCGCAGCGTCTTCTTCGCCGCGTCGATCGCGGCCACCACGTGCTCCTCGACGGGCTCGTACGGGCGGAAGGCGGAGGTCGGAAAGACGACGCCGTGGAAATTCAGCGTCGTCGCGGCGGGCAGGGGGACCGGGTCCGGGGCGGGCGGCGCGGGAGTCGGGGCCGGCGGGTGCAGGATGGCGTCGCGCAGCTCCTCGTCGGTGGGGATCTGCGCGGACGCGGGCTTGGGCAGCGGGCGGGCGACGGCGAACAGGTGCTTGAAGGCGAAGACGAAGGCGGCGGCGTCGTCCGGATGCGCGAGGAAGTGGACGTTCTCGTCGTTGTCCATGGACGCGCGCTTGGTGTGGTTGGCCGAGCCGGTCTCCACCAGCTTGCCGTCCAGGATCATGAACTTGTGGTGCATCTTCTCGGCCATCGGGAAGTCGCCGTCCGCGCCGTTGGGGCCGGACAGGGTCCGAACCTCGACGCCGTGCAGGGCCAGCCAGTCCGCGTAGGGCTTGAAGTACTCGCTCTCCGACTGGCTTTGGTCGATCACCGCGCGCACCTTGACGCCGCGGTCGGCGGCGCGCTTGAGGGCCTGGGCGACCTTGGTGGAGCGGGGCGAGAACATCGCGTAGTCCACCGAGGTCCGCGCGGCGTCGATGGCGGCGGAGACCGCGTCCTCCAGCGCGTCGTCGTTGGGCGAGAACAGGTAGAGCGGGAGCTTGATCCCGTTGAAGGTCACGCTGGGCGCGGCCTCCGCCGGGGGGGCGGGGACGGTCTCGGGCCAGGCGTGGCCGGGGTCCTCGGCCTGCGGCACGGCGCGCGCCCACAGGTAGTCCAGGTAGGCGCCCAGGGCCTTCACGCGCGGCGCTTCCACGGTGAAGTTCGCGTTCTCGTAGTGGTTGTGCTCGGAGGTGTAGGACCAGTTGTACGAGCCGAAGGTGGCCATCTTCCCGTCGAAGACCGCGATCTTGTTGTGATTGATGCCGAACTGGGTCACGCCGCGCAGCACGCGCAGGTCGAAGCCGTCGCGGACCAGCCCCCAAATCTGGGCGCTGCGCACGCGGCGGTAGGACGCGCCGGGGTCGTTCTTGGGGAAGGTCATGGACTCGTCCAGGACGATCTGGACCTTCACGCCGCGGCGCTTGGCCCGCTCCAGGGCCTGAAGGATGGCGCGGGAGCTGAACTCGTAGAGGGCGATCCGGATGCTCTTCTTGGAGGAGTCGATTGCCGACACCAGCAGGGGCTCGACCGGGACGTTGGGGCGCAGGGCCACGGACGGGTACTTCTTCCCGGCGAAGGTCACCTCGCGGTGCGGGTAGTCGGCCCCGCCGCCGTCGTCGCCGGGGGCCGCCGGGGGCGGCACGTCCACCGCGCGCAGGAGCTCGGCCTCCTCCGGGGCGGCCGCGTCGGGCCCGAAGCCGCGGTCGCGGTACTCGGCGGTCCGGTCGAAGACGCGGG
>JAJXTZ010000002.1 GCA_021783355.1 bacterium
CCCGCGCCCGTCGCGGCGGCGCCCGCCGCCCCCGCGGCGCCCTCCGCCGCGCGCTCCGCCGCGAGGAGGATCCCGGTCACTTTCCTGTCGGCCGCGGCCGCCGGCCCCGCGTCCGGCCCCGTCTCCGGCTACGTGACGGTCTCCGGCAGCGGCTTCCTGAACTGCTCGGGCGGACCGACCGGCGGAGGCTGGATGAACGGCTGGATCAACCTGAGCGGGAACGTGCAGGTGACCACCGCGGACGGCGGGTCGGGGACGGTGCCGCTGAGCGGGTCCGCCTTCGTCAGCGGCTCCTGCCATAACGGCTCGGGGTTCGTCAGCGGCAGCGCCAACCTGAGCGGCACCGGCACGGTCTACAAGGCCGGCAAGGCGATCGGCACCGCGTCGCTGTCCGGGAGCCCGTTCATCAACCAGTTCGTGAACGGCTCGTACGCCTGGATCACCCAGAGCGTGTTCGTCAACGGCCGCTTCGACGCGTTCCCGAACTGAGGGCTAGCGGCCGACGGCCTTCCGGAGGAACTCCGGCAGGGCGAACGCCGCCTCGTGCATCCGCGCGTTGTACCAGCGCAGGGGCAGGCGCGCGGCCCGCACGCGCGCCGGCTTGAAGTCCCGCGACGGGCGCGGTCCCTTCGACGAGTAGAGGAAGGACCAGAGCCCGCCGGGATAAGTCATGTTCGTGAACAGGTAGGGCTCGACCACGGGGAAGACGGGCTTGAGGATCCGCATCAGGTTCTTGATCGTTCCGATCTCGTAGAACGGCGAGCCCGCCTGGCTGACGACGACGCCGTCCCTCGTGAGGACCCGGCGCACGTCCTTGTAAAACGCGGGGCCGAAGAGCTCCTTCGCGGGACCGAACGGCTCGGTCGAGTCCACGATCACCGCGTCGAAGCGCTCGGCGGTCTCGCGCACGAAGCGCACCCCGTCGCCGATCCTGATCTCGCAGCGGCGGTCGGACAGGGCGGCCGCGGTCTTCGGGATGTACTTGCGCGACGCCGCGACGACCAGCGGGTCGATCTCGGCCAGCACGCAGCGCTCGACGCCCTTGTGGCGCAGGACCTCGCGCACGCTGCCGCCGTCGCCGCCTCCGATCACCAGCACGCGCCGCGGGCGCGGATGCGTGAAGAGGGGGACGTGCGCGATCATCTCGTGATAGACGAACTCGTCGCGCTCCGAGACCATCGTCATCCCGTCGATCAGGAGCAGGCGCCCGTGCCCGGAAGTCTCCACGACCTCGACGGTCTGGAACGGGCTCTTCCCCTTGAACAGCCGGCGCTTCATCCGGAAGCCCGTGCGCACGATTCCTTGGTAGCTCTCGTCGGCCCAGCGCGTTCTCATAGGACGATCTCGAAGGCCGGGGCGGCGCCCTCGACCGGCTTGAAGTGATGGTCGAAGCTCACGCGGTAGCCGCAGGAGAGGCTGTGCCGGACCGAGCGCTTGACCGGGTACGCGCACGCCACGCGCTTGCGCGCCGCCTGCGGCTGGAAGAGCACCACGTCGCAGGACTGGGGCTTGAAGAGGTCCAAGACCCGCGACACGGTGTCGCTGGCGTCGCCTTCCACGCAGTTCGTCTCGAAGCTCACGTAGGAGCCGATCTTCTGCGGGGTCACGTGGATCGTGTAATACTTGGAGCCGCGCACCGCGTTGAGCGAATAGCCCATCGGCTCGAAGAGGTGATCGTCCACCTGGAAGCCGGGAAGGATCGACCAGACCCCGGACCCCTCCCGGATGTAGTCCCGCTTGCGGGCCGGCCCCGACATGAACACGCGCGAGGCCTGATGGTCGATGCCGTGCATCAGGATCTCGAGGGTCAGATCGTCGGCCGCCGGCTGGTAGGGCTTGTCCAGATGGAACACGAAGACGTGGTGGTCGTCGCCGTCGCCGAAGCGGAACGACTTGCCCGGCATCTCCGCGGAGAGCCGCCGCGCGTCGTCGAAGAAGTTCGCCGGCTGATACTCCTGGAACATCGCGTTCTTGCGCTCGTAGATCAGGTACTGGAAGCTGTCCCGGCCCAGGTCCGCGCACATCTTCTGCACCGCGGCGACCAGGTCCGTGCGTCCGCAGGTGATCATCGTCAGCCAGGAGTCGGTCACGAACAGGCTGGACTCGGAGAGCAGGTAAGCGTCCATCGACTCGCTGGAGAGAGCGGAGAGGATCTGGGCCCGCGACGCCGCGACCACCTCGTCCCAATACTTGCGACCGCGCGCGCGCAAAGACGGGCTTCCCGGCGCCAGCGCCAACTCCACCTTCTTCTCCGGCCCCTCGAAAAACATGGCTCTCCCCGCCCTAGCGGCGCGCCGTCCGGCGCTTCGTCCCCGACCGCGCGGCGCGGCGGGCCACGTCCCGGTCCCGCAGGCGGCGCTCCTTCGACTTCACTTCCTGCCAGTGGCGCAGGACCTCGGCGGCCGTCTTGAAGGATCGAGAGCCGAACACGTGAGGATGGCGGCGCGTCAGCTTCAGCGCCTGGCTGCGCGCGACGTCCTCCAGCGTGAAACGGCCGTTCTCCTCGGCAATCCGGGCGTGGAGCATCACGTGGAACAGGATGTCCCCGAGCTCGTCCTCCATCTCGTGCCAGCGGCCGCGGCGCAGGGCGACCTCCAGCTCCTTGGACTCCTCGCGCAGGTACGGGATCAGGGTCCGGTGGGTCTGCTTGCGGTCCCAGGGGCACCCCCGCGGGGAGCGCAGGCGCGCGACGACCGATTTCAGCTGGTCGAGTCCGCGGGACATGGCTAGACGGCCGCGATCGTCCCGGCCCCGAAGTAGGGGACCAGGGCGCGGGGCAGGACGACGGACCCATCGGCCTGCTGGAAATTCTCCATGACGGCCGCCGCAAGGCGGCCAACCGCCACGCCGGAGCCGTTGAGCGTGTGCACGAGCTCGGGGGCGCCCTTCGCCTCGCGGCGGAAGCGCGCGGACATGCGCCGGGCCTGGAAGTCCGAGCAGTCGGAGCAGGAGGAGATCTCCCGGTACTTCCCCTCGGCGGGCATCCAGACCTCGATGTCGTAGGTCTTGCGCGAGGAGAAGCCCATGTCGCCGGTGCAGAGATGGATCGTCCGGTACGGGAGCTCCAGCGCGGCGAGCACGGACTCCGCGTCGGCGGTCAGCGTCTCGAGCGCGGCCAGGGAGTCCTCCGGCCTCGTGATCCACACCAACTCCACCTTGTCGAACTGATGGTTGCGAATGACGCCGCGCACGTCCTTGCCGTAGGAGCCGGCCTCCTGCCGGAAGCAGGGCGTGAAGGCCGTCATCTTCAGCGGCAGGCGCTCGGGCGGGAGTATCTCGTCGCGGACCATGTTCGTCAGCACGATCTCGGAGGTGGAGATCAGGTACAGGGTCTGGGACTTCTCGCCGTCGGAGTTGACCGTCTTGTACATGTCCGCCTCGAACTTGGGCAGCTGGCCGGTGCCCTCCATGACCTCGGGACGCACGAGGTACGGGGGATGGACCTCCAGATAGCCGTTCTTGGCATGATGGTCGAGCAGGAAGTTGCCGAGGGAGCGGATGAGCCGGGCGCCGGCGCCCTTCCAGAGGGCGAAACGCGAGCCCGACAGCTTGGCCGCGGCCGCGAAATCCAGCACGCCCAGCCTCTCGCCCAGCGTCTGGTGGTCCAGAGGCTTGAAGTCGAGCGTGCGCGGCTCTCCGCAGACGCGCACGACCGGGTTCTGAGTCTCGTCCTTGCCGACGGGGACGCCGGCGTCCGGAAGGTTCGGCAGGTCCAGCGCGGCGGCGCGCACGGCCTTCTCGGCCTCGGCCAGCGCCGCCTCCTTGCTCCCCATCTCCGCCTTCAGGCGTCCGACCTCCGCCATCAGCGCCTGGGCGCGGGCCTCGTCCTTGGACGCCTTCGCCTTCCCGATCTCCTGCGACGAGGCGTTGCGCTTGGCGCGGAGGTCCTCGACCTCCTTCAGGACCGCGCGATGGGACTCGTCGAGCTTGAGCAAGGCGTCGAGCGCCTCGGCCCAGCGCGGATGACGCGAGGTCAGCGCCGCCCTCGCGGCGGCGGGATCTTTGCGCAGGGCGGACAGGTCGTTCAAGGCAGGGCCTCCGAGGATTGGAACTCGAGCGTGTCCTCGACGGTCTGGATCGAGGCGGAGCCGGGGCGGGGATCGAGCATCACCTGGAGGCGGACCCGGTCCGGCCACCAGCCCGAGCGCGCCAGGCGGCTCAGGTAGATCTGCAGGGCGGTGGCGGCCTGAAGCGGCACCTCCAGCACGCGGCCCGGTCCAATCTTGGGCACGCGGCGCTCGTCCACGAAGAAGGGGATCGCCCACGAGCCGCCGGTCGGCGCGGCGCCGGAGGACGGCTCCAAACGCGCGGTCAGGCTGTAGCGCAGAAGGAGGCCCTCCTCCGCCCTCGGCCCGGTGTTCTTGATGACCAGCCGCGCGCGCAGGCGGCTGTCCAGGCGCGGCGGTCCGTCGTCCAGGACCTTCATGTCCTGCCAGCCGGCCACGCGGCCGCGCGACATGCTGGCCACCTGCCAGTGCACGCCTTCCAGCACGACCTCCGCCGAGGCGACGGACGCCCCCGCGGCGGCCAGCGCCGCCGCCAGGAGCACGGGCGCGAAGGTCTTCATCTCGCCGCGGGCCTCACTTCTTGGCGTCGCCGGCGGCCGGCGGCTCGGGGGCCACCGGCGGCTCCACCGCGATCGGCGCGACGCGCGCGACCCGGTCTCCCTCGTCGAGACGGACCAGGCGCACGCCCTGCGTGTTGCGCGAGATCGTCTTGATGTCCTTGCAGCGCAGGCGGATCGCCTTGCCCTTCTCGGTCATCACCATCAGGTCGTCGTCGTCGGTGGCAAGCTTGACCCCGATGACGGCGCCGTTGCGCTCGTTGGCCTTGATCGTGATGATGCCGCCGCCGCCCCGGTGCTGGCCGCGGTACTCGTTGAGCTCGGTGCGCTTGCCGTGGCCGTGCTCGCAGACGGTGAGCAGGGTCTTCTTCGTGCTCGGGGGGAAGGACTCCATGCCGACCACCTGATCGCCGCCGTCCAGTCGGATGCCGCGCACGCCGCGCGCGGAACGGCCCATCGAGCGGATGTCGGCCTCCGGGAAGCGGATCGCCATGCCGTCCTTGGTGGCGACGAGCAGTTCGTCCTTGCCGGAGGTATGCTGCACCTCGACGAGGACGTCGCCCTCGTCGAGCGTCAGCGCGATGATGCCGGAGCGCCGGATGTTCTCGAAGTCGGACAACGGAGTCTTCTTGACCGTGCCGCCGCGCGTGGCCATCGCCAGGAAAGTCTCCTGGCCCTTCTTCTCCTCGAACGAACGAATCGCGATCGCGGAGGTCACCTTCTCCTCGCCGGTCAGGGCCAGGAGGTTGACCACGGCCTTGCCGCGGCTGGTGCGGTTTCCCTCGGGGATCTCGTAGGCCTTCAGCGCGAACACGCGGCCGCGGTTCGTGAAGAACAGCAGGGTCGCGTGGGTGTCGGTCACGAAGAAATGCTCGATCCAGTCCTCGTCCTTGACCTCGGCGCCTGTGATGCCCTTGCCGCCGCGCCCCTGGGCCTGATAGGTGGTCGTCGGGATGCGCTTGACGTAGCCGGTGTTGGACAGGGAGATCACGACCTCTTCCTTCTGGATGAGGTCCTCAAGGGTCATCTCGGCGGCCTCGGTGGTGATCTGCGTCTGCCGGGCCTGACCGAACTGCTCCTTGACCGCCTCCAGCTCGCGCGTGATGATCTCGTAGACCTTCTTCACGTCGGCCAGGATCGCCTTGAGATCGGCGATGCGCTTGACCAGGCCGTCGTACTCCTCCTGCAGTTCGCCGACGGACAGCTTGGTGAGGTTCGCCAGGCGCATCTCGAGAATCGCGTTGGTCTGGGCCTTCGACAGCTCGAAGGTCTCCATCAGTTCGCCGCGCGCGGCGTCCGTGTCCTTGGAGCCGCGGATGATCTTGATCACGCGGTCGATGTTCTTGACGGCGATGATCAGGCCTTCCAGGATGTGGGCCCGGTCCAGAGCCTTGCGCAGCTGGAACTTGGTGCGCCGGGTGACGACGACGCGCCGGTGCGCGATGAAATGGCCGAGCATGTCGCGCACGCCCAGCACGCGCGGGCGTCCGTCCACCAGCGAGAGCAGGATCACGCCGAAGGTGGTCTCCATCTGCGTGTGCTTAAGTAATTGATTCAGGACGACGTTCGCGTTGCCGTCGCGCTTGACCTCGATCACCACGCGCATGCCCTTGCGGTCGGACTCGTCGCGGATGTCGGAGATGTCGGGGATCTTCTTGTCGCGCACCAGGGCCGCGATCGTCTCCAGCAGGCTCGCCTTGTTGACCTGGTACGGAAGCTCGGTGATGATGATCGCCTGGCGGTTGCCCTTGATGTCCTCGATCTCGGTCTTGGACTGGACGCGTACGGAGCCGCGGCCGGTCTCGAAGTAGTCGCGGATGCCGGCCTTGCCGCGGACGATGCCGCCCGTCGGGAAGTCCGGACCCTTGACGATCTTCATCAGCTCCTTGTTCTCGAGCTTGGGCTCCTTGATGAGCGCCATCGCCGCCTCGCAGATCTCGGAGAGGTTGTGCGGGGGGACGTTGGTCGCCATGCCGACCGCGATGCCGGCCGAGCCGTTGACCAGCAGGTTGGGGACCTTCGCGGGCATCACCGTGGGCTCGGTGGTGGTGCCGTCGAAGTTTGGGGAGAAGTCGACCGTGTCCTGGTCGATGTCGGCCATGACCTCCTCGGCGATCTTCGCCAGGCGGCACTCGGTGTAGCGGTAGGCGGCGGCCGGGTCTCCGTCCACGGAGCCGAAGTTGCCCTGTCCGTCGATCAGGGGATGGAGAAGGGAGAAATCCTGGACCATGCGGACCATGGCGTCGTAGACGGCGGAGTCGCCGTGCGGGTGGTACTTCTTGAGCACCTCGCCGACCACGCCGGCGCACTTGGAGTATTTCTTGTTCGACGCCAGGCCCTCGTCGTGCATCGCGTACAGGATGCGGCGGTGGACCGGCTTCAGGCCGTCGCGGATGTCGGGCAGCGCCCGGCTGACGATGACCGACATCGAGTAGTCGAGGAACGATCCGCGCATCTCCGCGCCGAGGTCGCGCGGGATGATGTTGCCGACGGGCTCGGGAGCGGCGTCCTGCTGATCGGGCTTGCTCATGGTCTTGTCTCTCTTTCTCTCAGATCAGATGTCGAGGTTCTTCACTTCCTTCGCGTGCTTCTCGATGAACTGGCGGCGCGGCTCCACCTTGTCGCCCATCAGCGTCGTGAAGGCCAGCTCCGCGTCGGTCGGGTCCTGCATGACGACCTTCAGCAGGCGCCGGCGCTTGGGATCCATCGTGGTCTCCCAAAGCTGCTCGGGGTTCATTTCGCCCAGACCCTTGTAGCGCTGGATCTGCGCGCCGGAACGCCCGGCGTCACGCACGGCTTCGAGCAGGTCCTTCAGGCTGTAGCCGTCGGATTCGGCGTGGGAGGTCTTGGCACGGAACAAGGGCTTTGTCTTCTCGTCGCGGACGACCTCGTACCACTTCACGCTCAAGCCCAGGTCCTCCAGCCTCTTGGCCACCGCGGAGAGCTTGGACATCTCCCAGAGCTCCTGGTAGTCGGGCTCGAAGGATTCCTCGTCCGCCTCGCTGAAAGCGGGTCCCTCAGCTTCCGCCTCCTCGGCGGACGCCTTGGCCGGCGTCTTGGCCGCCTTCTCGGCCTGGTCGGCCAGGAACTTGGTCTTCTTCTCGGCCACGAACGCGTCGCGGTAAGTGGTCCAATCCTTCTCGGAGTAGAAGAACCGGTACTCGCCGGCGCTCTCCTCCACGCGGTAGAGCGGATACTTCTTCTGGTCGTGGAAGACGACGAAGTCGTCGAGGTGCAGACTCTTGCGCTCCAGGTGGCGCAGCAGAGTTTCGAGCTCCGTGATGACCTTCAACAGGTCGCGCAGGTCGTTGCTGTCCAGCTTCTTGGACTTGCCATTGGCCGGGTTGAACGCGGTGACCTCGACGGAGTTGCGGCCCTCGTTGAGCAGCCACTGCTCCATCTTCTCGTCGTTGTCCACGTACATCTCGCTCTTGCCCTTCTTGACTTTGTAGAGCGGCGGCTGGGCGATGAACACGTGTCCGTTCTCGATGAGCGGGCGCATCTGCCGGTAGAAGAAGGTCAGCAGCAGCGTGCGGATGTGCTGGCCGTCCACGTCGGCGTCGGCCATGATGATTAGCTTATGGTAGCGGAGCTTGTCGAGCTTAAGACCTTCCTCGCCCTCGCCGATGCCGGTTCCGACGGCAGAGATCAGGGTGCGGACCTCGTCGTTTGACAGAATCTTGACCAGGCGCGCCTTCTCGACGTTGAGAATCTTGCCCTTGATGGGCAGGATGGCCTGGAACACGCGGTCGCGCCCCTGCTTGGCCGAGCCGCCGGCCGAGTCTCCCTCCACGATGAAGAGTTCGGAGTGTTCGGGGTCACGCTCCTGGCAGTCGGCCAGTTTTCCGGGAAGACTGGAACCGTCGAGGACGCCCTTGCGCCGGGTCAGTTCCTTGGCCTTGCGCGCGGCCTCGCGGGCCTCGGCGGCGGCGATGCTCTTGGCGCAGATTGCCTTCGCGGTGGAGGGATTCTCCTCGAAGAAGGTCACCAGCGCGTCGCCGACCACGGATTTAACGATGCCCTCGACCTCGGCGTTGCCGAGCTTGGTCTTCGTCTGTCCCTCGAACTGCGGGTTCGGGACCTTGACGCTGAGGACCGAGCATAGGCCCTCGCGGGCGTCGTCGCCGGTCACGTTGTAGCTCTTGCCCTTCAGCAGCTCGTACTTCTTGATGTAATCATTGATGACGCGGGTGAGCGCCGAGCGGAAGCCGGCCAGGTGGGTACCGCCCTCGTGCGTCTTGATGTTGTTGACGAACGAGTAGACGTTCTCCGAGTAATCGTCGTTGTATTGGATCGCAAAGTCCACGCCGATCTCATCCTTCTCCTTGGACATCATGATCGGGGCCGCGTGCATCACCTTCTTGTTGGCGTTAAGGTGCTTGACGAACTGTGCGATGCCTCCCTCATAGTGGAAGGTGTGCTTCTTGTCCTCGCGCTCGTCGATGATGGAGATCTTGGCTCCGGCGTTCAAGAACGCCAACTCTCGCAGGCGGTTGACCAACGTGTCGTATGAGAACTGGTGGCCGTTGAAGATGTCGGGGTCGGGCTTGAAGGATATCTTCGTGCCGTGGTCCTCCGCGTCGCCGACCGCCTTGACGGAGGACTCGGGCTTTCCACGCTTATACTCCTGGACCCAGATCTTCCCGTCGCGGTGTATTTCGGCCCTCAACCACTCGGACAGGGCGTTGACGCAGGTGACGCCGACGCCGTGCAGGCCGCCGGAGACCTTATAGGCGCCCTTATCAAACTTACCGCCGGCATGGAGAACCGTCAGGATGACCTCGAGGGCCGACTTACCCTTGAACTTTGGGTCCTTCATCGCGTCGACGGGGATGCCGGAGCCGTCGTCCTGGACCGTCAGCGAGTTGCCTTGATGAATGGTGACCGTGACGCTCGAGCAGCGGCCGGCGAGGATCTCGTCGACGGAGTTGTCGACCACCTCGTAGACGAGATGGTGGAGGCCCGAGGGCCCAGTGCTCCCGATGTACATCGCAGGGCGCTTACGCACCGCCTCCAGTCCCTCAAGGACCTGGATGTTGGAAGCGTCGTATCTCTTCTCTTCCTTGCCCATATTGGTCGTCTCCATCGCGGCTTCGGACATCGTCTCCTCCTCCGGTCTCACCGGAAAACAGCGACGTCGGCCTGATAAATTTTTCCGCGGCAGCTAGCGGTAAGTCGTCCGGACCGCGACGATCCACGGCCGGCTAAAATACTTATTGAGAGCCTTCACCAGACCACCGGCCCGCATGTGAAGCTCTTGAGCGGCGGCCGAGCTCTTCGGCCGCACGTACAGCACGCCCTTCTTCACGCCCACCAGCGTCCAATGCTTGGCGAAGGACCCACACTCCTTGTCCCACACCGAGGCCAGGATCGCCAGACGGTCCGGCCCCTGCGCCCGGCGAGTGAACGCCGCGACCAAGTCTCCCGCGTTCGCCCAGCGCCCCCGCGGGGCGTCCGGACGGCCCGTCACAGCCGCATCGGCATCACGACGAAGCGATAGTCGCTCCCGTCCCCGACCGGCTCGAACAGGGCCGGGTTCACTGGACTGGTCATCGCGACCGTCATCTTGTCGGTGTCGACGTGCTTCAAAGCGTCCATCACGAACTGAGGGTTGAACGCGACCGAGAAATCCCCGCCGGAGTACTCGACGGCCAGATCCTCGGAGAATTCATTGTTCTGGCTCGACGAGGTCACGCTCAGGACCCCTTTTTTCAGCGCGTACTTGACCGAACCGCCGCGGTCCACCGCGCACAGCGACGCGCGCTTGGTGACCGCGAGAAGATCCTTCGTCGGCGCGGTGAAGATCACCTCGCGCTTGGTCGGGATCACCTGCTCGTAGTTTGGGAAGGAGCCGCCGACCAGGCGGGACAGCAGCGTTGTGCCCTTCAGTTGGAAGGTGATCTGGTTCTCCGTGACGGACACCAGCATCATCTCCTCGGCGTCCTTGACGTCCAGGAGCCCCAGCAGGCGCAGAAATTCGGAGAGGACTTTGGTCGGGACGATGACCGCGAACTCCTTGTCCTTGGGCAGTATCTTCTTCGCGCAGACGGCCAGGCGCCGCCCATCCGTGGAAACCATCTCGAGGTTTCCTTTGCGCGCGCTCCAGAACACGCCGTTGAGCACGTGGCGGGTCTCATCCGACGAGGCCGCGAAGATCGTCTTACGCACCATCTCCCCGATCACCGCCGCCGGCAGTTCGAAGGCGCTCGCGCGGTTGAATTCAGGCAGGACCGGATATTCGGATTTAGGAGCGCCGACGATGCCGAAGCGGGAGCGTCCGCACTTCAAGGATATCTTTCCTCCCGCGTCCACTGACAACTCCACGTCCTTGGCGTCCGGGAGGCTGTGCAGGATGTCGGAGAACTTCTTGGCCGGGATCGTAATCGCGCCGTCGCTCTCGATCTCCGCGTTCAAGTAGTGCTTGACTCCCATCTCCAGGTCCGTGGAAATCACTTTAACCCGCTTGTCCTCCGTCTCGAGAAGGAAGTTCAGGAGGATCGGCAAAGTGGTCCGGGAGGACAGGGCCGACTGGATGGTCTGGACTCCCTGCGCCAGTTCTTCCTTGCTGATGGTTATTTTCATGTCACTCCGTCCTCTCCCTCATCGAGCGGGGGATGCTGTGGATAACCGGGGTCGCTCCCGGAACGGCGGCGGCGGGACTTGTGGATAGCGGCGCGGGATTATCCCCGCCGTCCACAGCCGCGGATTCTATCCACGGCCGGCGAGAACCTTCCACAGGTCGTCCCCAGGCCGCGTTCATCGTTCGGCCGCCTTGATGTCGGCTTGGAGCCGGTTGATCAACTCCAGGAAAAACGGGTCCTCTTCCACCTTCCTCTCAATCTTCTTGCGCGCGTGGAGGACCGTGGAGTGGTCCTTGCCGCCGAACGCGCGGCCGATGTCGGTGGAGGACTGGTCGGTCATCACGCAGGACAGGTACATCGCGACCTGCCGAGGCAAGGCGATGGACGCCGTGCGCTGGTGGCCTTTGATGTCCTTAACCTCGACCGAGTACTTCAGCGCCACGACGCGCTGGATGGTCTCGATGCGCACGGGGTTGCCCTCGTCGGAGGCCAGGGTGTCCTTCAGGATGTCGCGCGCGTCGTCGACGGTCAGGGGCGCCCCGGTCATGGACTGGAAGGCCTTGAGACGGATCAGCGAGCCCTCGAGCAGGCGCACGTTCGTCTTCACCGACGAGGCCACGAACAGGACCACATCGTCCGGGACGGCGAAGCCCTCCAGGGCGGCCTTCTTGCGCAGGATCGCGATGCGCGTCTCGAGGTCCGGCGGCTTGATGTCCGCCACGAAGCCCCACTCCAGGCGGCTGATCAGCCTCTGCTCCAGGGGGGACATCTCCTTGGGGGAACGGTCGGAGCTGACGACGATCTGCTTGCGCGAGTCGAAGAGGGCGTTGAAGGTGTGGAAGAACTCCTGTTCGGAGCGGTCCTTGGCGATCAGGAACTGGATGTCGTCGATGAGCAGGCAGTCGAGCGAGCGGTAGCGCGCGCGGAACGCGTCCAGCGCGTTGTTCTGCACCGCGGCGATGAACTCGTTGACGAACTGTTCGCTCGTCGTGTAGAGGACGCGCGCCTTCGGGTGCTGGCGGCGCATCGCGTTGCCGATCGCGTGCATCAGATGGGTCTTGCCCAGACCCACGCCGCCGTAGATCACGTACGGGTTGTACTGCGTTCCCGGGCTCTTCGCGATGGACTCGGCCGTCGCGCGCGCCAGGCGGTTGGACTCGCCGATGACGAAGGTCTCGAAGGTGTAGCGCGGGTTGAGCTCCGAGAGGGCGAAGTCCGACTGCGACGAGGCCTCCGGCACGGGGTCCGACGGGGGCAGCACGCGGGAGATGTCGCGCTCCACGCGGAAGTCGAGGCCGACGTCGGCTCCGGAGAGTTCGCGGAAAACGGCGATCAGGCGCTTCTGGTAGCGCTCCTTTATCCCATCGGAGAAAAACTTGTTCGGCACGCGCAGGGTCAGGACGCCTCCCTCCAGCGAGACCGCCTGGGCGGGCTTCAACCAGAGTTCAGCGTTCTCCTCGCCGATCTCGGCGCGCAGGCGTTCAACCGCCTGGGACCAAAGCTCCGCGGAGTCCGCGATCTTCACAAGCTGTCCACAAACGTGGATAACCCGTTATTCACAGGATAAATCGTTATTTTTAAATGATTTATTTATTTACAACCCAAGCGGTGGATAAGTCCAACTAGCCCCCGCCGGGCCTCAGCGTGCTCACGGACGGCGAAGCCTCATCTTAGCGCATTTCATTCCATAGAGTCAACTAGACGATCGCGCGCGTTCGCGTTGACAGCCATCGCCCCAATGGCTAGAATTCCTCCACCTATGGAGATACAGCTCACCGCCAAGCAGCTCAAGGTCACGCCCGCCCTGCGGGAGTACGTCCAGCAGAAGATGGGCAAGGCTCAGAAGTACTTCGATCACATCGTCTGGGGGCAGGCATTCCTTTTCGTTGAAAAGCGCGCCCACAAGGCGGAGATGATCGTGCACGCGCCGGGGCAGACATTCCGCGCGCTGGCGACCGCGGCCGACCTTTATTCCGCGATCGACCTCGCCTCCGACAAGATTGACGCCCAGCTCAAGAAGCACAAGGAGCGCGTCAAGGTCCGGCACAAAGCCAAGACTTCCGAGACGATGTCCGGGGCCGTGCCCCCGGCGTCGACGACCTTCTCGGTCGTGCGCCAGGTGGTCGAGCCCACGACGCCCGAGGGCGCCGCCGAGGAACTGGAGTCCAGCGGTCGCGAGTTCATGGCCTACCTGGACCGCGACACCGATCAGATCCACGTCGTCTTCCGCCGCAGCGACGAGACCTTCGGCGTCGTCCAGCCGGTCCGCAAGACGAAGCGCTGAGGCCGTGCAGGCCGCGGATCTGACCGTCGGAGACCTCCTCAAGGAGCAGGGCGAGAGGCTGCGCCTCGAGCTGCTGTCGGGGGAGAAGTCCTTGGCCCGGCGCGTCCCCGTCGCGGACTTGAACCGCCCGGGCCTGGCCCTCTCCGGCTTCCTGGACCGCTTCCGCGCCGAGCGCGTCCAGGTCTTCGGCGCGGGAGAGCAGGCGTATTGCCTGAAGGCCGAGGCCAAGAAGCTGGCCGAGTCCCTCTCCCGGATGATGTCGTCGCCGGAGCTGCCCTGCGTGATCGTCACGCACAACGCGGCGGTGCCGCCGGCCCTCACGCAGGCCTGCCGCAAGCACGGCGTGCCGCTGCTGCGCTCGGCCTACGACACCGCCACGCTGACCGGCGAGCTCTCCGAGGCCCTTGAGGCGCGGCTGTCGCCGACGACGACCATCCACGGCGTCCTCGTCGACGTCTACGGTCTGGGCGTCCTGATCCAGGGGGAGGCGGGCATCGGCAAGTCCGAGTGCGCGCTGGAACTGCTCAAGCGCGGCCACATCCTGGTCGCCGACGACGTGGTGCAGGTCCAGCACCGGCGCGGCGCGTACCTGCGCGGTTCCTGCCCGGAGCCGCTGAAGAACCACATGGAGGTCCGCGGGCTGGGACTGATCGACGTGAAGCTCCTGTTCGGCATCGGGGCCATCCTGGACCGCACGCGCATCGAGCTTTCGATCAAGCTGGAGCCGTGGAACTCCCAGACGCCCCCAGACCGCACGGGCCTGGAGGCGCGCAAGATCACCATCCTGGACGTCGAGGTCCCGCTGATCCGCATCCCCGTCAGCCCGGGGCGCAACCTCGCGGTCCTCATCGAGGTGGCCGCGCTCAACCAGCGCCTGCGCTCCCAGGGCTATTTCTCGGCGGAGACATTCAATAAGCGGCTGATCGAGCGCATGCGCGTCAAGGAGCGCCCGTGAGGCGCAAGCACTCCCCGGACCCCAAGCGCCTGTTCGTGATCACCGGCATGTCCGGCGCGGGCAAGAGCCAGGCCCTGAAGGTCTTCGAGGACTTCGGCTGGTTCTGCGTGGACAACCTGCCGATTGCGCTGCTGGACCAGTTCGTGCGCCTGACGCTGAAGACCCCGAGGATGACGCGCGTGGCGCTGGGCATGGACGTGCGCGAAGGCCGCCTGCTGTCGTCGCTGCCGCTGCAGCTCAAGGAGATGAAAAGCCGCGGCCTGCGCATCAGCGTCCTGTTCCTGGACGCGCCCGACGAGGCGCTGGTCCGGCGCTTCTCCGAGACGCGCCACCGGCACCCGCTCGGCGGCAAGGTCGGCGACGCCGTGCGCCAGGAGCGGCGCCTGCTGGCCCCGATCAAAGGCGCCGCGGACAAGGTGATCGACACCGCGCACCTGAGCCTTGGCGAGCTCAAGGAGAAGATCTCCGAAACCCTGGGCCTGACGCGCACGCGCGAGATGACCCTGCAGGTCACCAGCTTCGGCTACAAGAACGGCATCCCGATCGACGCCGACATCGTGATGGACGTCCGCTTCCTCCCCAACCCGCACTACGTTCCGGGCCTGCGCCGGCTGACCGGCCTGGACGGGAAGGTGCGCCGCTACTTGCTGGCCCAGCCCATCGCGCGCCGTTTCCTCGACGACTGGATCAAGCTCGTGACCGCGCTCCTGCCGCACTACGTGCGGGAGGGGAAGTCCTACCTGACCATCGCCGTCGGCTGCACCGGCGGCCGTCACCGCAGCGTGTTCTGCACACGCTGGCTGGCCCAGCACCTGCGCTCAGCCGGGCATCCGGTTCAAGAGTTCCACCGGGACATCTCCGCGTGATCAACTTCATCGTCGCGACCCACGGGGAGTTCGGCGCCTATCTCGTGGAGGCGGCCGAGGGCATCGTCGGGCGCCAGGCCCGCGGCGTGCGCGTGGTCGCGACCTCGTCGCGCCTCTCCGTGCCCGAGATCCGCGAGAAGCTCTCCCGCGCCCTGCGCGAGCTCGCGGGGCCCGACGGCATCCTCCTCTTCACGGACATGCCGGGCGGCACGCCAAACAACCTGGCCTTCCCCCTGATCAAGGAAGCCCCGCGCGTCGAGATGGTCAGCGGGGTCAACCTTTACATGCTGGTCTCCGCGTTCAGCCAGCGCGACCGCCTTCCGCTCGAGGCGCTCGTCGAGAAGGTCGTGGCCGACGGCCAGCGCTCGATCCGCGACGTGCGGCGCATGTTCCTCGCCGCGGCGGGGTCGCGCTGATGCCGATCGCGCTGCTGCGCATCGACGACCGCTTGGTCCACGGCCAGGTCGTCGAGGGCTGGCTGCCGCACCTCAAGGCCGACCTCGTCGTCGTCGTCTCCGACGCCGCGGCCGCCGACGAGGTCCAGGTCGCGCTGATGAAGATGGCGCTGCCGGCCTCGGTCGGGCTGCTGGCGGCCCGGGTCGCCGACGCCCCCGCCGCGCTGGCGGCCCTCAAGGGCCGGCGCGCGCTGGTCCTCACGCCGGGTCCGTCCGAGGCCCTGGCCCTTCTGGAAGCGGGCGTAGCCGTCGACCGGGTCAACGTCGGCGGCCTTCACTACACCGTCGGCAAGGTCCAGCTCGGACGCGCGCTGTTCCTGGACCAGAAGGACAAGACCGCCCTGCGCGCCATCGCCGCGCGCGGCGTCCCTCTTGAGGGCCGGCCGCTGCCGTCGGATCCCGAGGAGAACCTGGCGGCCATGCTGGAGGGGCGATGAGCCCGCTGGCGACGGACGCGGCCGGCGCCGCCGCCCTCGCCCTGCTCGAGCTTGACGAGGCGTCGGTCGGCCCGTTCCTGCTCTCGCGGCCGTTCGTGACGGCTCCGCTGCTGGGCTTCGCGCTCGGTTCCCCATGGCTGGGCGCGGCGGTCGGAGCCGTCTTCGAGCTGCTGACCCTGACCGAGCTCCCGCTGGGCGGGTGTCTGGACCTCTCGGCCCCGATCGCCGCGGGCAGCGCCGTCTTCCTGGCGGCGGGTCCGGCCGCCCTGCCTCTGGAGGCGGCCTTCCCCGCGGGCTTGGCCGCGGGCTGGGCGCACGCGCGCGTGGAGCGCGCCCTTCGCGCGCGCCGCGCCGCCGCCTGCCGGCGCGCGGAAGAGGCGTTGGCGGCGGGACGGCCCCCGCGCCTCGGCGCGGAGATCGCCGGGACGATCGGCGTCCAGGCCGCGGCCGCGTTCGCCCTGGCGCTGACGGTGTTCGCCCTCGGCGGGCCCGCGCTCTCGCGCCTGTGGCCGCTCCTGCCCGATGCGCTGCGTGCCGGCGCCCGGACGGCGCTGGAGACGGCTCCGTGGCTCGGCGCGGGCGGGCTGGCGGCGTCGCTGTGGAGGCGCGCGTGAGCGGCCTCTCCCGGAGGACGGCCAGGCTTTTCCTGCGCTCCCTGCTGATCCAGGCCGGGTTCGGCGACGAGCGCCTCCAGGGTCTGGGCTTCGCGTGGGCCATCGACCCCGAGCTGCGCGAGTCCTACGCCCGGGACGCGGCGGGACTGTCCCGCGCGCGGACCCGTCACCTGGAAGCCTTCAACGCGAGTCCGGCGGTCTCCGGACTCCTGCTCGGCGCCGCGGCCGCGGCCGAGGCCGCCGCCGCGGCCGGCGCTCCGGAGGCCGTCGAGCGCGCCCGCGTCGTCAAGACCGCCTTTGCCGCTCCGCTCTCCGGCGCCGCCGACGCCCTCTTCTGGGGCGCGTTGCGCCCGCTCGCCGCGGCCGCCGCGATCTGCGTCTTCATCGCGGGCCGGCGCTGGGGCTGGTCCCATCCGCTCTTCTGGGGCGCGGGGCTGGGGCTGGCGGCGTTCAACTTCCCATCCCTCGGCGCGCGCTGGCTGGGCGCGCGCCGAGGCCTGGAGGCGGGGGCGTCCGCCGCCGCCGAGGCCGCGGCCCTTCCGCTGCGCCGCTGGACCGCGCTCGCGCGCGTCGCCGCGGGCGTTCTGGTCTTCCTCGCCTGCGCCGGAGCGCTGAGCCTCCCGTTCGGGATTCGGCCGATCCTGGCCGCGCTCTCGTTCGCGGCGGGTGCGGTCCTCTCGGGCCGATCCGGGGGGGCGCTCAAGCTGGTCGGGGCGGCCGCCATGCTGGGCGCGGCGGCGTCCGCCGCGGGGCTGGCGCCGTGAGCGAGCGCGTCTTCATCGTCACCAACCGCCTGGGGCTGCACGCGCGCCCCGCGGCGCTCTTCGTCCAGGAGGCGGCGCGCTTCCGCTGCCAGATCACCGTGGTCAAGGACGGCCTGGAGGTCAACGGCAAGAGCGTGATGGGGCTGATGCTGCTGGCCGCGGAGAGCGGCTCGCGCCTCACGGTGAAGGCGGAGGGCGCCGACGAGTCCCAGGCCCTCGAGGCCCTGCAGAAGGTCTTCGATCGGAAGTTCGATGAGGACTAGATGCTTTAGGCCCTTCCTCAGCGCATCTGCGCCGCGCGCGAAGCGTCGCGGCGTAGAGCCCATCGTCGGGATCCCTGAGGCGCGCGCGAAGCGTCGCGGCGTAGAGCCCATCGTCGGGATCCCTGAGGCGCGCGCGAAGCGTCGCGGCGCGCGGAGCGTCATCCCATGATCGTCATCAAGGGCATCGCCGCCAGTCCCGGCATCGCGATTGGCAAAGCCTACGTGGTCGACGATGAGGACATCGTCGTCGAGCGCGTGGAGATCGGCCGCGAGCGCCTGCGCGACGAGGTCCGCCGCTTCAAGGCCGCTCAGAAGGCCACGCACCGCGACCTGGACGCCGCGGAGCAGAAGGTGCTGAAGGTCCTCGGCAAGCAGCACGCCAAGCTCATCGACGCGCACCGCTTGATCCTGAAGGACACGCTGATCACGCGCGACGTGCCCAAGCGTATCCTCGACGAGGGCGTCAACGCGGAGTTCGCCCTCTCCGAGTCGCTGGAGGCGGTCAACCGCCAATTCGAGAAGATGGACGACGAGTTCTTCCGCGAGCGCCGCCACGACCTCTTCGACGTGGGCAAGCGCCTGCTGCTGCACCTGATGAAGCGGCAGAAGCG
Organism: bacterium; assembly: GCA_021783355.1. Lineage (GTDB taxonomy): Bacteria > Elusimicrobiota > Elusimicrobia > UBA1565 > UBA9628 > GWA2-66-18. Next base: position 18,395 of record JAJXTZ010000002.1, read on the forward strand.
TAACCTCGCCGAGATCGAGCAGGAGTGCGTGCTGATCTCCCGCAACCTGCTGCCGTCCGACACGCTGGGGCTCAAGGACACCAAGATCCTGGGCTTCGCCACGGACCTCGGCGGCAAGACCTCGCACACGGCGATCCTCGCGCAGAGCCTGGAGATCCCGGCGGTCGTCGGGCTCTCCGACGTCAGCCGCCGCGTGAAGACCGGCGACACGATCATCCTGGACGGCGAGCAAGGCATGGTCATCATCGCGCCCGGCCCCGAGACCGTCGCCAAGTACGAGAAGGTCCAGCAGCGGACGATGGCCGAGGAGCGGCAGCTGGAGGCGCTCCGGGGGCTGCCGACCGTCACGCAGGACGGGCGCGGGTTCCGCCTGGAGGCGAACCTGGATTCCCCCGAGGAGCTCAAAAGCCTGCAGGCCCTCCAGCCCGACGGCATCGGCCTTTTTCGCACCGAGTACCTGTTCCTGAACCGGTCCGACCCGCCCGGAGAGGAAGAGCAGGCGAAGGCCTACGCGGCCGTGGTCAAGGCCCTGGACGGCCGCGAGGTCGTCATCCGCACCGCGGACATCGGCGGCGACCGGCTTTCGATGCTGGGCATCGAGGGCCCAAAGAACGAGACCAATCCGTTCATGGGCCTGCGCGGGGTGCGCCTGTTCCTGCGCCATCTGGACCTTTTCAAGGTCCAGTTGCGCGCGATCCTGCGCGCCTCGACGAAGGGCAAGGTCCGCGTGATGATCCCCATGGTCTCCTCCGTCGGCGAGGTGGTCGCCGCGCGGCGGCTCCTGGAGCAGGCCGCGGCGGAGTTGGCCGCCGAGGGAGTCGAGCTCAAGGAGGACCTGGAGCTCGGCATCATGATCGAGATTCCCGCGGCGGCCATTCAACTGGACTCCTTCCTGCCGCACGTGGACTTCGTCTCCATCGGCACCAACGACCTGATTCAGTACGTGCTCGCCGTCGATCGGATCAACGAGAACGTGACCCACCTCTACGATCCTTTCCACCCGGCCGTCGTGCGCCTGCTGGAGCACGTGGTGCGCACGGCCCACGCGAAGGGCAAGTGGGTCGGCGTCTGCGGGGAGATGACCTCCGATCCCCGCGCGGTGCCGCTGCTGGTCGGCATGGGCGTGGACGCGATGTCGGTCTCGCCGCGCATGTTCCTGCGGGTCAAGCAGACGATCCGGAGCCTCAAGCACGAGGCGATGAAGAAGCTCGTGATCAAGGCCGTCGTCTGCTCGGAGTCCGACGAGATCCGGCGCCTGCTGGAGCAGTCCGCGTGACGACCGACCCTTCTCGCATCCGCAACTTCTCGATCATCGCGCACATCGACCACGGCAAATCCACGCTGGCCGACCGCCTGCTCGAGACCACCGGCACGATTGCCAAGCGCGAGATGCAGGCCCAGATCATGGACTCGATGGAGCTCGAGCGCGAGCGCGGGATCACGATCAAGGCCAAGGCCGTGCGCATGGATTACCGCGCGCCGGATGGGACCGATTACGTCCTGAACCTGATCGACACGCCCGGCCACGTGGACTTCGCCTACGAGGTGAGCCGCGCGCTGGCCGCGTGCGAGGGAGCGCTCCTGGTCGTGGACGCGACGCAGGGCGTGCAGGCGCAGACGCTGGCCAACGCGATGCTGGCCGAGCAGGTCGGCCTGCGGGTGGTCCCGGTCATCAACAAGGTGGACCTGCCCTCCGCGGACGTGGACGGGGTCACCGAGCAGATCTTCGACACGCTGAAGATCGTCGAGGACCCCGTCCTGATCAGCGCGAAGAGCGGACTCGGCATCGACGACGTGCTGGCCGCGATCCTGCGCGAGATCCCGGCCCCGACGGGGGACCCGGCCGCGCCCCTCTCGGCGCTGACCTTCGACTCCAGCTACTCGACCTTCCGCGGCGTGATCCTGCTGATCCGCGTCGTCGACGGCTCGATCCGGAAGGGCATGACGGTCAAGTTCTTCTCGACCGGCACCGAGGCCGTCGTGGAGGAGGTCGGCGTGCTCAAGCCGAAGCAGGTGCCCTCCGAGATCCTTTCCGCGGGCGAGGCCGGCTACATGATCTGCGGCATCAAGGACATCCACTCGGTCCGCGTCGGCGACACGGTGATGGAGAAGGCGCGCCCGCTCGCGGCGCCGCTGCCGGGGTACAAGGAGGCCAAGCCGGTGGTCTTCGCCGGCATATTCCCCATCGACCAGACCGAGTACACGGCGCTGAAGTACGCTCTCGACAAGCTGAACCTCGAGGACTCGTCGTTCAACTACACGGCGGAGACCTCGCTGGCGCTGGGCTTCGGCTACCGCCTGGGCTTCCTGGGCCTGCTCCACATGGAGATCGTCCAGGAGCGCCTCGAGCGCGAGTTCGGGCTGGACCTGATCGTCACCGCGCCCAACGTGGTCTACCGGGTGCAGACCTCCGACGGCGAATGGGCGACGATCGACAACCCGGCCAGGTTCCCGTACCACGGCGACATCAAGTCCGTCGAGGAGCCCTTCGTCCTGCTGACCATCGTGCTGCCGATTGAGCACCAGGACGGGGTCCTCAACCTGATCAAGGAACGCCGCGGCGTCTACGTGGGCATCGAGTACCTGTCGCCGACGCGCATGCTGATCAAGTACGAGCTGCCGCTGGCCGAGATGGTGGTCAACTTCTACGACCGCCTGAAGTCTGTGTCCAAGGGCTACGCCACGCTCGACTACCACCCGATCGGCTATCGCGAGTCGGACATGGCCAAGCTCGAGGTGCTCATCCACAAGGAGCCAGTCGACGCGCTGAGCCAGATCGTGCACAAGGACAAGGCCTACTCCGTCGGCGCCAAGCTCTGCGCGAAGCTTAAGGAGCTTTTGGACCGTCAGAACTTCGAGGTCGCGATCCAGGCCAGCCTCAACGGCAAGATCATCGCCCGCGAGACGCTGGGCGCCAAGCGCAAGGACGTGATCGCCAAGTGCTACGGCGGCGACATCACGCGCAAGAAGAAGCTGCTGGGCAAGCAGAAGGAAGGCAAGAAGCGGGCCAAGCTGATCGGGCAGGTCGAGGTGCCCCAGGAGGCCTTCTTGGCCGCCCTGAAAATCGACGAGGACGGCGACTAAGAATGGAATACAGGCTTTTCTTCATCGGACTGGCGATGGGCGCCTTCGCGTGGTTCTCCCGCGGCTGGCAGAAGGAGGGTGGTCCGGACACGCCGCTGAAGTCCGCGTTGTGGCACGCCCTGTTCTTTTTCCTCGCCGGCTTCTCGGCCGCGATGATCCTGGCGATGTCGTCGGAGTCGCGGTCGCAGTACATCTCCGTTGCGGCCTACGTCCTCTCCGTCGGCGAGGTCTATCCGGGCCTCGTCGCGGGGCTGGCGCTCGGCGCGTTCGGCTTCTGGCGGGCCTGGTCCAAGGGCGAGAGCGTGGAGAGCCGCCGTTATTTCCTCAGCGAGGACGCCGAGTGGGCGGACACGGTGTTCTCCGCGGCGCTGATGGCGTCGCTGTTGATGATCTTCGTCGTGCAGGCCTTCAAGATCCCGTCCGGCTCGATGGAGAACACGCTTCTCATCGGCGACCACCTGTTCGTCAACAAGTTCCTCTACGGCGTCCGCGTGCCGGTCTCCGGCAAGCGCGTGCTGGCCGTTCGGCCTCCGGAACGCGGCGACGTGATGGTCTTCGAGTTCCCGGTGCACGACCTGACCGAGCTGCACTGCGGCTCCGTCCAGTACGGCAAGGACTTCATCAAGCGCGTGATCGGACTGCCCGGCGAGACCGTCGCGGTGCGCGCCGGCCGCGTGTACATCAACGGCAAGCTCCTCGCCGACGAGCCGTACGCGGTCTACAAGGACTCGTACCGCCAGCCGGAGTCGGTCCACGCCAAGGAGCTCTCCCCCGAGCGCTACCAGACGCTCTGGCAGGAGCACCACCTCGACATGGAGCTCCAGGACATCCAGCGCGACTACTTCGGGCCGGTCAAGGTCCCGCCGCACTCGTATTTCATGATGGGCGACAACCGCGACCGCTCCTGCGACTCGCGCTACTGGGGTCCGGTCCCGGAGAAGGACGTGAAGGGCAAGGCCTGGTTCATCTACTGGCCTCCGGGCCGCATGGGCGCGGTCCGCTGACATGACCCGGGCGCGTCTGGCGCCGTCTTTCCTCCTGCTGGCGGGGACGGCGTCGGCGGCCGCGGCCCCGCGGGTCCTCGTCGCGCGCTGGACGGGCCCGATCACGCCGGTCTCCGCGGAGTTCGTGGACGCGGCCGTCGCGCAGGCGGGGCGGGACAAGGACGCGGCTCTGGTGCTCGAGCTCGACACGCCCGGGGGACTCGACGGCGCGATGCGCGAGTCGGTCAAGACGATCCTGGCCTCCCCGGTGCCCGTGATCGCCTTCGTGTCGCCGGCGGGGGCGCGGGCGGCCTCGGCCGGGGTATTCCTGGTCTCGGCCGCGAACGTCGCCGCGATGACGCCGGGCACCAACATCGGCGCCGCGCACCCGATCGAGCTGGGCGGGGCCCCGAGCGGCGCGCAGGGCGCGGTCATGGGGAAGAAGGTCGCCAACGACGCCGCCGCCTACCTGGCGGCGATCGCGGCGCGCCGCGGACGCAACGCGGACTGGGCGCGCTTCGTCGTTCAGCAGAGCTCGTCGATCACCGCCGAGGAGGCGGTCCGTGAGCGCGTGGTGGACCTGACCGCCGAGGACCTCCCCGACCTGTTGGCCAAGGTGGACGGCCGCAAGATCGCGAGCTTCCCGGGCCGGCTGCGCACGAAGGGCGCGGTGATCGAGCGCTACGAGCCCAGCGCGCGCCAGCGCCTGCTGATGGCGGTGGCCGATCCGAACGTGGCGATGATCCTGATGACGCTGGGCGTCTCCGGGCTGCTGATCGAGCTCTACCATCCGGGCCTCATTCTGCCCGGGGTCGTCGGGCTCGTCTGCCTGATCTCGGCGTTCTACGCGTTCCAGGCGCTGTCGGCCAGCCTCGCGGGGGTCCTGCTGATGCTGGCCGGGATGCTGTTCCTGGTGCTGGAGATGCACGTGGTCAGCTACGGTCTGCTGGCGGCCGCGGGGCTGGCCTCGATCCTCCTCGGCGCGGCGATGATGTTCCGCGCGGGCACGGGGCTGGCGATCGGCTGGAAGGTCCTGGCCGGGACCGTCGGCGGCTTCGCCGCGGTGTTCGGCGCGCTGACCTACACAGTGGCGCGGGCGCTGGCGGGCAAGCCGCGCGCCGGGGCGGCCGCGATGATCGGCCGGCGCGTGACGGCGACGACGGGCCTCGCGCCCCGGGGCACCGTGAGCTACGGCGGCGAGCTGTGGCGCGCGCAGAGCCTGGACGGGTCCCACCCGGCCGGCGCGGAGCTGGAGGTCGTCGCGGTCCGCGACCTGACCCTCGAGGTCCGCGCGCCGCGATGACGCCGCGACCCTGCCCCGCCTGCGGAGGGACCCGCGAGGCGGAGCTCGTCGAGCAGAGCCGCGACGCCGTGTCGGGCGTCCTCTATCGCCTGCACCGCTGCGGCTCCTGCGGCGTGGTCTTCGCGGAGCCGCGCGACCCCGTCGCGGCGCCTGCCGCGCCGTCTCCGGCGGGAGCCGCCGTGCTGGACAGGGTCGGGACGCCCGGCAAGCTCCTGATCCTGGGGACCGCGCCGATCCTGGCCGCCGCCGCCCGCGGACGGGGCGGGGCCGTCGTCGAGGCGCCGGGTGGGGACTTGGAGGCGTTCCTCAAGTCGCGCTCTGCCAAGGAGTTCGACGCCGTCGTCCTCGCCGGCGCGCTGGAGAGCTCCCCGGAGCCGCGCGGCCTGCTCGAGGGGCTCAAGTCCGTGATCAAGCGGGGGGGGCTCCTGACCGTCACGCTCCCGAACGCGGCGCGCCCGAGTCTCTTCCCGCGCTCGGACGAGGACCGGCCGCCGCGCGTCTTCACCCGCTGGGACGCGCGGGCGCTGAGGGCGCTGTTGGAATCGGAGGATTTCTCGGTGCTGAGCGCGGAGACGCCGGGCCCGTCGGTGCGCTGGCTCTGCGACGAGCTGTTCCGGGGCTGGCTCGCGCCCGCGGCGGAAGCCGCGGCGCGCCGGGCGTTGTTCGGCCCCGACGCGAGCGGGACGCTCGACCAGCTCTACGCGGGCGGCGCCGCGGAGGCGTCCCGTGCCGCGCCCGACGGGCTCAAGGGGTTCCTGGCCGACGCGGAGCGTCGCCGGCGCCTCGCGGACTTCACGCGGTCGGCTTTCCGGGCCGTCGCCTGGCCCGCGGGGCTTCTGTTGGCGGCGTTCTACCGCCTGCGGCGCCGGGACTCGGGCGAGCGGCTGTACGCGCTGGCCCGCTACGACGCGTAGCCCGACGGGTTCGCCTTCTGCCAACGCCAGTGGTCGGCGCACATCGCGTCCAAGCCCCGTGCGGCGCGCCAGCCGAGCTTGGCCCGCGCCAGCGCCGGCTCGGCCCAGATCGCCGCGGCGTCGCCGGCGCGGCGCGGGGCGATCTCGAAGGGGATGTCGCGTCCGGCGGCGCGCGACGCGGCCCGGATCACCTCCAGCACGGAACTGCCGTGGCCCGTGCCCAGGTTGACCGCTTGCGCGCCGGCGAACGAGTCCAGGCGGTCGAGCGCGGCCAGGTGGCCCAGGGCCAGGTCCGTTACGTGGATGTAGTCGCGGAGGCAGGTGCCGTCGGGGGTCGGGTAGTCGTTGCCGAACACGCGCACCTTGTCGCGCCGCCCGACGGCCGTCTGCATGACGAACGGCATCAGGTTGTTCGGCGCGCCGCGCGGGTCCTCGCCGATGCGGCCGCTGGCGTCCGCCCCGACCGGGTTGAAGTAGCGCAGCAGCGCGACCCGCCACGCCGGGTCCTTCGCGGCGCGAGCGAAGCAGAGGTCCTCGATGTCGAGCTTGGTCCGCCCGTACGGGTTCGCCGCCGCGCGCGGATGCGACTCGTCCACGGGGTTCTTCTTCACCTCGCCGTACACCGTGCACGACGAGGAGAACACCAGGCGCCGGCAGCCGGCGGCGTCCATCGCGGCGAGCAGGTTCTCGCTGCCCGACACGTTGTTGACCCGGTAGAGCTCCGGTTTTTCCACCGACTCGCCGACCGCCTTCAGGCCCGCGAAATGGAGCACCACGTCCCAGCCCTCGCGCAGGAGGCGCGTCAGCGCCGGGGCGTCGAGCAGGTCCAGCCGCTCGAAGCGCAGCGGCTTGCCCGCAAGCTCCCGCACGCGCCGCACCGACTCCTCCGACGAGTTGGACAGATTGTCGAAGCCGGCGACCTCGTGCCCCGCCCTCAGGAGCTCCAGCGCCGCGTGGCTGCCGATGTAGCCGGAGACGCCGGTCACCAGGACTTTCATCGCTGACGGAAGGCGGCCATGAAACGACGCCTCAAGACCGATTTCCTTTTTCGAGCCTGGGCATGATTCGCTTCATGAACCCGTCGAAGAGCGGGACCGTGAAGGCGGTGTCTCCGTGCGCGGGACTGAAGATCATTCCTTTGGAAATCAGGGTGTTTCTCATCGGTGCGACCGTGCTCACTTTCTTGGAAAGAAGATGCGCGATGTCGCCGGAGCGGTGCGGCCCGGGTCCGAGTTCCGCCATGGCGCGCATGTACTTCTTTTCCGCCGGAGTCAGACGGTCGAAACGGACGCGGAAGAAGCTGTTGTCGAGCGCGGCCAGAGCGGCGATGGTCGCTTTTTTCGCGTCATCGACCTTTATCGGGGAACGGGCGGCGATGTCCCAACTGTGCTTACCCCACTCTTGGAGGAAATAGGGATACCCCTTCGTCTGCTCCAGGATTTCCTTCACGGCCCGGCCGTCGAACTTCGAGCCTTCTTTTTGCGCCGGCACGCAGAGCGCCTCGCGGGCGGAATCGTCGTCGAGGCTGTCGACATGCACGAATTCGAACAAGCGCTCGGCGTACGACTTCGCGCGTCCCATTTGTCCGAGCAGCTGAGGCAGACCGGCGGCGACCATGGCGACGGGAAGTTGATTCTGGCTCGTCCGATGCAGAGCCGAGATCAGCGCGGCGAGCTGCTCTTCCTTCACGTACTGCAGCTCGTCGATGAAAAGAACCACGGCCGTTTTGTTTTCGAGAGCCGCCAGGCCGGTGTTGTTCAGGAGATCGGCGAGATCCGTTTCCAAATCCCCGCTGTCGGACAAGCCCCTTTTGGGTTCGTAATCCATGGCGAGCTCGATGTCGCGGTATTTGACCTTCATCGCGGCGGCGAAGCCCGCCAGGGAAGAGAGAGCTTTCTCCAGGCCCGCGCGGAGCGCGTCGCCGGCGCTGAGCTTGATCAGAGACGCGCGGAGGGCGGGGGCGAGGATCGCCGGCAAGGATCGGTCCTCAGGAGCTTCGATCTGGACGCAGGAGAAGCCGCGGCCTTCTGCATCACGGCGGATGGTGTTGAGAAGGACGGTTTTCCCGACTCCGCGGAGGCCGTAAAAGATGAAGCTGCGGGCGGCGCGGCGGCTGCGTATCCGGTCCAGCGCGATGGCGGCGTTCTCGACGAGGTCGCCGCGACCCGCTAATTCTGGAGGGGGGCTTCCTGCGCCCGGCGCGTAGGGGTTCTTTCTCGGATCCATTTATAGTTAAGTTAGGCGGAGTTATGTTTTAAACATAATATGACCTAATTCAACTATAAATCAAGCCTAACCGGCGGAAGCTAGAACGGCGCCATCGCGCTCTGCAAGTGGTAGTACGGGGGCTTGGCGCGGTAGCGGAGGATGCACTCCTTCATGATCTCCTCGATGAAGTCCGCGTAGTTCTGGCCGATGACCTCGGCGCAGGCGGGGACGCAGTCGCCGTCGTTGATCGAGGGGTTCGGGTTGATCTCGATGATGTAGGGATTGCCGGCGTGGTCCACGCGGACCTCGATGCGGGCGTAGTCGTGGCAGTCGAAGAGGCGGTAGGCGTCCAAGCAGATCTCGGAGATCAGCGCGGTCAGCTTCTGGGTGAACTTGGCCGGGCGCTCGACGCGGATGTTCTCGTAGACCGAGCCGCTCTCCCACTTGGCCTGGAACGGATAGATGCCCCAGGTGCCCTTGGGCAGGTCGTCGAAGATCGAGCGCGACAGCGGCAGGACTTTCACGCGCTCCTCGTTGCCGACCACGGTCACGTCCACCTCGTCGCCTTCGATGAATTCCTCGATGAGAACGGGGCGGTTGTACTTCTCGAGCAGGTGGTTGACCTGATTCTTCAGGTCCTTGAGGCTGGTCACGACGGACTGGTTCGAGATGCCGATGGAATTGTCGGTGTTGGCGAGCTTGACCATCAGCGGGTAGCGCAGGTCCTCGCGGATCGGCTCGTCCTTCTGGAACACGTAGTCGAACTTGGGCGTCGGCAGGCCGTGCTGCTCCAGGATCTCCTTGACCTTCACCTTGTCGATGCACAGCGCCAGGGTCAGCGGGTTGGAGCCGGTGTACGGGATCCCTAGACAGTCCAAGATCGCGGCGGCGTGCGGCTCCAGCAAGGACGAGTTGTTGATGCGCTCGCAGACGTTGAAGATCAGGTCCACGTTGGCGTTGGCGATCTTGTCGAACGGGAGCGGGGTCTCGTTCATGTCGAAGAAAGTCACGCGGTGGCCCTTGGACTCCACCGCCTTCTGGATGCTGCGTCCCACGGAGGTCAGGTCGGAGTGGACCGCGCCCTCCTCCGCCCCGTCCTCGGCGTCGTAGACGTTGCAGAGGATGCCCACGTGCAGGCGCTTCTTGCCCAGGTCCACGCCGCGCACGCGCTCGATGCGGGCCGACTGCAGGATGCGGCGGCGCGACACTTGCGCCGCGCCGAAGCGGTTCTTGCGCCGGGTCTTGCCCAAGGACGAGGTCGAGTCGAAGCGCGCGATCGAGACCGAGACCTGGCGCATCGCGTCCTCCAGGTTCTCCTCGGCCTCCGCGTAGGTGTCGCCGCGCCCGACCACCCAGCCCATCGTCTCGAAGCCCTCCGGGGGGACGAGCACCGCGTCGCCCGCCTCCTTGTGGACGTTGATGTCGTGGACCTTCTCCGGGGCGGGCTTCTCCTGCGGCAGCTTCACGCCGACGACCACGCCGGAATGCTCCGGGATCATGTACTTGCCGACCAGATGGCAGCGGGGCGCCTTCAGGCGCTTGGGCGTGCTGGGCAGGCCGACGGCGATCTTGGAGGTCTCCTCGATGAGGTCCACCTCCCACACGGTCTTGATCCAGTCGTAGAGGTAGTCGCCGCCCATGCGCGCGTTGATCTCGATGAGCTTGGGGCCGGACGGGGTGATCTTGGCCTCCAGGTGCAGCGCGCCGTTGGTCAGGCCCAGAGCGGCGACGACCTCCTTGGCCATCTTCAGCACCTCGGAGAGGTCCTTAGCCTCGTGGCGCGAAGGCATCGCGTCGCCGATCTCGACGAAGAACGGCTCCTTCGTGGGGAAGTTGTCGGTGAACGCGTGGAACTTGATCTCGCCGCCCTGCACGAGCAGGTCCACGTCCACCTCGGCACCGTCCATGTACTCCTCGGCCAGGACGTCGGTGCCGTATTTGTAGATCGGGTCGAAGGCCGGGGTCATGTTCGTCTTGATGTAGTCGAAGGCCTTCTTCGCCTCGTCCAGGCTGTCGAGCTTGACGACGAACTGGCTCTTCACGCCCCAGGCGGGCTTGAGCACCAGCGGGAAGCCGATGCGCGCGGCCGCCTTCTCGAGGTCGGTGTGGCCGTTGATCAGCGCCCAGGCCGGCTGGTACTTGGCGAGTTTCGCGTTCTCCAGCGTCTGGCGCGTCAGGTACTTGTTGCGCGCGTTGAGCGCGGCCTGAGGCGCGTTGCCGATCCAGCCGAAGCGCTGGGACAGCGTCGCCGCCAGCGGCACCGCGTTCTCCCAGAAGGTGAGCACGCCGTCGATCTTGGTGGTCTTGACCAGCTCCTCCACCTTCGCGGCGCAGGCGACCTCGTCGAGCGGGTCGGCCTCGATGAAGCCGTCGGCCAGCTTCGAGACCCAGTTCGCCTCCGAGGCGATCAGGATGATCTTCGGGCCCAGCTCCTTGAGGCGCTGGTAGATGAACTTCTTCTTCGGCTGGGGGCTGGCGATGACGAGCAGGGTCTTCGAGCGGAGGTCCGGGCTCGCGGTCTCGGCGGGCGCGGGCGCGGCGGCGGCGTCGGCATGGTTCATGGTGATAAAGTGTAAAGCATTCTCCGACGGGAATCAAATGCGTCCACGACGGGAGCGGGCGGCCTCAGGAAACGGCGGCGTCGATGCTCGGGCGGGACCGCTGGCTCTCGATGAGTCCGACCTTGTCGGTCAGCGCGAGCGCCACCACGGTGGCGATCAGCGTCGTGGGCAGCAGGCGCACGCCGGTCATGCCCGTCACCACGAGCATCGAGCCGAGCGGGGTCTTGGTGACGCCGGCGTTCGTCGCCGCCATCAGCGCCGCCATCAGCACGATCTCGTTGGCTCCGGGAAGGAGCGCGTGGCCCAGGCGGCCGAGGCAGGCGCCGATGAAGAACAGCGGGATGATGAAGCCGCCTTTCCAGCCCGAGGAGACGGTCAAGGTCGTGCCGGCGAACTTGGCGGCCGCGGCGATCGCGAAGACGGCGGCGACTGAGGGGAGCGACAGGAGGCCTCCGAGCTGGCCTTCGCCGTAAGTCAGCGCGTAGGGCGACGCGAGGGCCAGCGCGCCCAGCCCGAGCCCTCCCAGGAGCGGCCGGGCCCACGGGGGCAGGCGCGCGAAAGCCGCCGCGAGGCCGCGCACCCCGGAGGTGAAGGCGGCGGCGACGAGAGCGGCGGCGGCGCCCGCGACCGCGGCCCAGGCGAGGTCGGCCGGGCGCAGGGGCGCCGCGGTCGGGAAGCGCCACACCGGCGCCAGTCCCAGCCCCGTCAGGACGGCGAAGGCGGCGTAGCCGCACAGGGAGCCGACCACGGCCGGCATCAGGGCCTCGTAGTACTCGAGGCCGCGCCGGTGCAGGAGCTCCAATGAGAAGAGGGAGGCCCCGAGCGGGGCGCCGAAGAGGACGGTGAAGCCGGCGGCCATGCCCGTGATGGTCAGGACGCGCCGGTCCGTCGCCCCTAGATCCAGCGCGTCGGCGAGACGGCTGCCGAGGGTGCCGGTCGTCTGGACCAGCGGCGCTTCCGGGCCCGCCCCGCCGCCGGACGCGATGCACAGCAGCGAGACCGGGATCAGCGAGAGCAGCTCGCGCGAGCCGCGAGCTCCGCCGCGGACGTGGATGTTGTCGACCAGGACCTCGACCGAGCCCGACGCGCCGAGCCATCGTTCAAGGAGGCCGACCGCGGCCCCGGTCGCGGCGAGGATCCCGGCGACGGTCCACGGCCGGGCGCTCCACGCCGCCGGACCGAGGCGGCCGCTCAGCGCGCGCAGGGCCCAGAGGTAGACCGCCCCGAGCGCCGCGCCGCAGACGCCCGTCAGGACGATCGCGGCGGCCAGCCGGCCCCGCAGGACGGGAGAACGGGCTTCGCCGGGCTCGGTCATGGAGCGAGGGTCCCCATGCCGGGATTCTACCTCTTTGGTCTAGCGGTAGTCGGGGTTCAGTCGCGCGAGGCTTTCTTCCAGGCGCGCCTGGAACCGCGGAGCCAGCACATCCGCGCAGACCGCGTAGCGGATCAGCGGTTCGGGAGCGCCGGCGGCGTCCCGCCCGGTGAAGTGGACGCCGACGATCCCGGTGTCCGCGATCACCGCGCGGTTGAAGGCCTCGGCGCGGCCCTCGGCCGGGAGCCTCGCGCCCAGCACGGACTCGGGGACCTTCCAGAGCGTGAAGAAGCCGGCCTCGGTCGCGCAGGCGGGCCGGAGCCCGGCGGCCTTCAGCCGCGGGATCAGATAAGCCAAGCGCTTCTCGTACAGCCCGCGGATCGCGTCCAGCGCGGCGCGGGCGGCGGCCTCGTCGGAGAGGAACTCGCCGTAGGCGGCCATCACCGACGGGACCGGCCCCGAGTCCGCGTTGCCCTTGACCAGCGCGAAGTCCTCGACGAAATCCTTGGAGCCGGCCAGCGCCCCGAGGCGCGCGCCCGGGTCGTTGAAGGATTTGGACACCGAGTAGAGCTCCAGCCACTCGAGGTCCGGGTAGTCCTTGGCGACGCGGGCGAGGGGGACGCTGGTCCCCGCCGCGGCCAGCCCCGCGTAAGCCGCGTCGTTGACCAGGCGCATGCCCTTCTCCAGGCAGAACGCGATCAGCTCGCGCCAGTCGGCCTCCGACGCGCCGACGGCGGCCGGATTGCCGGGGCGGATCACGTACACCAGGTCGGCGCGGTCGGCCCCGTCGGCTTTGAGCGCCTCCTTCAGGCGCGGCACGCTCAAGCGCATGTTGTCGGCCGAGACCAGCGGCCACACCGTGCGCTCGGCTCCGTAATACGAGGAAGACCAGGTGCCGATCACGTCGTAGGCGGGGAGGTTCGACGCGACGCGGAAGCTCCGGCGCCGCGCGGCGCCGGGCAGGTGCAGGCCGCAGGCGAGCGGCACCAGCGCGCCGGCGGTCTTGATCCCGGCGATCGGCAGGACGCGCAGACGAGGGTGCGCGCGCGCGTCGATCCCGCCGTGCAGGCGGACCATCGCGCCGGCGAAGCCCTGCAGGTCCTTGTCCTCGGCGTAGGTGTGGTGCTCGTAGCCGGGGTCGGCGGCGTACTTCGCCTGCAGGCGGAGGAGCGCCTCCGGGGGGACGCCGTCGGGATTGCCGAGCGAGAGGTTCAGCGGGTCCTCTCCGGTGCGCTCCTTGTACTCGCGCAGGAGCACGTAGATCAGCTGGAAGAGGTTGATCCCGGAGGCGGGGATGCGCCGCATGCGGGACAGGATAGCGTTTTTCAGTAGCTGAACGACACGCCGAGCAGGTAGCTCTGCAGGGTGTAGTTCGTGCGGAAGAAGAGCTCGTACTTCTGGTTGGAGGACGCGGTCGCGATGTTGGCGGTGGCGAGCACCTTCCAGTGCTCGTTGACGGGCACGGCGAGGTCGAAGGTGAAGTTGTCCTGGTTCAGATGCTCCGCGTCGCTCGTGTAGGCGCCGGAGACGTCCTGCGCGGGGCGCGACAGGTAGCGGCGGTAGACGTTCAAGTACGAGAACGACATCTCCACGCGCCGCGGGCCCAGGATGGCGGTCGCGCGCGGGCCGATGCGGCGTTCCTCATACGCGTAATAGTCCGGGTTGAACACGCTCAGCGACGCGTCGTAATGGTTCTGATTGGAGGTCACGCGCGTCCAGCCGCCCTCCAGGCTCAGGAAGATCCCGGCGTTCTCCGTCAGGCGCCGGCCCCAGAACAGCTTGCCGTCCACGGACACGGCGTCGTCGCGGCGGGTGTCCGGGGTCAGGTCGCCCGAGGCGGCGACGAGGTGCTGCTGGCCGTACGAGCGGGCGGTCCAGTTCGCCGAGAGCTTGGCCTTGACCTCCGGGACCGGCGTCGGCGCGCTGCCGGACAGGGTCCAGGAGAGGTTGTCCGAGTCGAGCGTGCGCGCCTGCGCCTGCTCGCGGCCGAGGCCCTGGCCGACGACGGCGGATTCCAGCGACGAGTAGTTCGGGAACAGGATCTTGTACCAGTCGAAGGAGGCGGAGGCGACGCGCCCGCCGCCGAAGTCGTACTCGGCGTCCAGTCCCGCGGACGGCTTGCGGTAGTCGAAGAGGCCGCCGCCCCAGGACTCGTCGCGGGTCTCGCGCAGGAGCTCCCAGCGGTAGCCGGCCTTGGGCTTGAGCTTGAGCGGGCCGTTCTTCCAGATCCCTTTGACGAGGAGGGCGTGGCTCATCGAGTCCTGGAAGAGCTGGCCGCCGCTGCCCAGGTCCGTGACGGACTTGGTGCCGCGGTAGTCGAACGCGTAGGTCGGGATGACCCCCCAGTGCTCGTTGAGCTTGGCGGCGGGGGTCGCCTGCAGGCTGGCGTTCCCCTGCCACGACGAGGCCGATCCGTTCTCGTAGAGCTGGCCGAGCTGGAGCGCGGAGTCGAAGACCGGCACCCACTCGACGGCGCGGGCCGGGGCCGCCGCGAAGAGCGCGGCCGCGAGCGTCAGGAGGAGGAGCCTCATCTCTCGCGGGGTCCTTGGTCCTCGCCGGGGCCGCCGAAGCGCCAGGTCAGCGCGAAGAGATGCTGGTCGCCGACGTCGGCGCCCGGCCCGAACGCGTAGTCGATGGAGACGCCGCGGTAATCGACCCCGAGCCCGGTCTTGAGCCCCGCGAAGCGCCCGGCGTCGGGCGTCTTCGTGTTGAGCCCGCCGCGGAAAGACACCGAGACGTCCTGCGAGGCGCGCAGGCGGTACTCGGCCCCGATCGCGGCGTAGGTCGGCGCGTGCAGGGGGCCGACCAGGTCCAGGCCCAGGGTCACGGCGTCGCCCAGGCGCCAGGCCGCGCCGCCGTCCAGGCGGGCGGGCATCGGGTCGGAGACGGAGTCGAACTTGAGCCCGCCGCCGAGGTTGTCGCCGGCGAGGGCGAGGGTCCATTCCTCGTCCAGGCGCCAGCGCCCGCCGAAGTCGAAGGTCTGCGAGCGCGCGGTCGAGACGATCTTGGACTGCACGTAGCGGCCCGCGGCGGCCAGCTCCACCGGCCCCATCACGGTGCCGTAGACCAGGGAGTAGGCGTCGGCCGTCGGCGAGAAGTCGCCGATGGGGTTGCCCGCGTCGTCGCGCCCGTTGAGCGCGCCGTATCCGACGTGCAGGAGGCTCAGCGCGAAGTGGTGGACGCCGCGCGTCAGGCCCCAGGCCGCGTAGTCGGAGCCGACGCCGTTGCCGAGGAGCGTGTGCGTGAAGTACGCCTCCTGGGCGCGGACGTCGTGGACGGCCGCGGGATTGACCGTCACGCCGCGCACGCCGGAGGCCGTCGCCGCCCCGGCCTCTCCCATGCCGAGGGAGCGCACGTCCTGGATCTGGTTCAGGAAGTCCGCGCCCGCGAGGCTCCCGGCCCGGGCCGGGAAGGCCGGGAGGACGAGGAGTCCGGCGAGCAGGAGACGCTTCATCGCTGCACCGCGAACTTGATCGTGCGCCGCGCGCCGCCGGACGGGTCGGAGACGACGGCGAGATAGACGCCGCTGGGGAGCGCCCGGCCCTCCTTGTCGTCGCCGTTCCAGCCCAGGATCTGGCCGGTGGAGTCGGCGTCCAATTCCTTGAGGAGGCGGCCGGAGACGGTGAACACCTTCACGTGCGCGCCGGCGGTCAGGCCGGCGAACTTGATCCGCGTGTGGCCGAGCGACGGCCGGAACGGGTTCGGGTACACGAAGGCCTGCGAGAGCGTGCCCGCGGCCGGGGTGATCGAGACCACCTGGAACACCGAGAAATGGTCCGTGGTCCCGGTGACGGAGCGGGCCGCGACGTCGGACTGCGAGTCGAGCAGGCGCCAGCCGGTGTCCGGGTCGTAGCGCGCCAGGCGCAGGTGGTCCGGGTCGAAGGAGGAGACCTGCGACGCCGTGTAGCCGATCGAGACGCCGACGGGGACGGCGGGCTGGATCCCGCCGGTGTTGATCGAGATCGCGATGCCGGTGGGCGAGAGCCCGGGCAGGGGGGGCAGCGACGCCAGGCTCGAGGCCGACATCGAGACCGCGGTCAGCGTCGTGGCCGTCCCGAACGCGCCGAACGGGACGCTGACGGTGGCCGTCGCGCCGCCGGAGAGCGGCGTCACCACCGTGGCGCTGGAGCCCGCGCTCAGCGTCGCGTACGGCGGCGCCCCGACCGCGTAGATGCCGTCCGGGTCGTAGACCTGGCCGACGACGACGCTCGAGGACAGGTTCACGAGGTTGTCGCCGTCGAGGAGCATCTCGAAGACGGAGGTCTGCTGGTTCAGCTTGAAGACGCGCAGGACCGACAGCGGGACGAGCAGGCTCTGCCCGCGCAGGGAGCCGACGGTGACGCTGGAGCCGGCCGCGGTGAACGGCATGGAGACGGACAGGAGCTCGCGCCCCTTGCCGGCGGCGGTGTTCGGGTCCGAGTCGCGCACGGCCGCGACCTTGAGGATGTCGGTCGACACGAAGGTGTTCGGCGCCGCGGCGAAGGCCGCGGTCGCCAGCGCCAGGTCGGCGGCCGAGAGCTCGGAGCGCCCCTGCAGGGTCATGCGCACCGGGAAGGCCCAGGTGTTGGCCGGGCAGTCGACGCGCAGGCTGGGGTCGCCGGCGTTGACGATGGTCCCGCCGGCGGTGGTGAGGAGCACGGCGCTGTAGATGGTCGTGTCCGTGGTCAGCCCGCCGGTCTGGGCGCGCACGACCTCCGCCATGGCCGAGGCGGTGTTCGTGGACCCGAAGAAGGACTGCGCCGTCCCGGCGGCCCCGGTGACGGCCTGCGTGGACGAGACGCCGTCGGCGGCCGGGAGCGACCCGCTGACGAGGCCGAGGCTCACCACGCCGGAGCCGGAGATCACCGAGAAGGTCACGGTGGACCCCGCGATGGGGTTCGAGTAGGCGTCCAGGGCCGTGGCGGTCAGCACCGACGGGACCGAGGCGACGATCGACTGGGGGTTGGCCGCCACGGCCAGGCTCGACGGCGCCCCGGCGACGATCGTCATCGACGACGACACCGAGGTCACGCCGACGCCGGAATCGGACACCTTGAAGCGGATGCCTTGCGCCTTCGTGTAGCTCTGGAACGAGGAGGAGCCCGAGCCGGCCGCCAGGGTGAGGCCGGTCACGCCCAAGGTCCCGCCGCCCGCCGCCGAGGGGGTCGAGGCGTCGACGGCCGAGATCGAGACGGTCCCGTCGTAGCCGAGCACCTGGCTCCCCCCGCCGTCCTGGGCCTGGACGACGAACTGGAACTGGGAGCCGGCCTGCGCGGCCGTCGGGACGGTGACGACGAACTGCGTCGGTCCCGAGAAGACGACCGGGGACGAGAGGCCGGTCCGGCCGTCGTCGTCGGTCACCCGGAACTGGACGGACTCGATCTTGTTGTAGGTCTGCGAGGCGGTGTACGAGTAGGTCGTCCCGGCCGTCAGGGTCAGCGTCGTCACGCCGGCGGAGCCGGAGCCGGCGATCGAGGTGCCCGACAGGAAGGCCTGCACGTTCAGCGTCCGCGGCAGCGAATAGCTGACCGGGGCGCTGGAGGCGTCGAGGGCGTCCGCCTCGAACGAGAACGAGCGCCCGACCGTCACCTGCGTGGGCACGGAGATCGAGTAGTGGTCGATGGTCAGCGCGGGCGTGGTGACCGTCATCGTGCTCGACACGCTCTGGATGCCGAGCGACGAGTCGACGACCTTGAGCGCGATGCCGCCGCCGGCGCTGAACGACTCGTTGTTGATCGTGACCGACCCGGTCGGCGGCATGTTGACGCTGGCGACCGACAGCGAGCCCGTGGCCGCCGTGTTCGTGCTGTTCCAGACGACCGCCGACAAGGACAGCGTCGCCGAGTAGCCGGCGACCTGCGTGCTGCCGCTGACGGCGGTGATCGTGACCGGGAAGGACTGCCCGGCGGGGATGCCGGTGGGGATCGTGACGACGAAGCCGTCGGGCCCCGTGACGACGACGGTCGTGGACAGGCCCACCGCGGTCCCCGGCGACTGCTGGGCCGCCTTGATCTGGATGGATTCGATCTTGTTGTAGGTCTGGCTCGTGATGGTCCCGGTGCCGTTCGAGATGCCGACCGAGGTCTGCCCGAGGGAGCCGCTGCCCGCCACCAAGGTCCCGTTCAGGTACGGCGAGAGGTTCACCGTGACCGGCCCGCTGGTCCCCGGGAAGCTGGGCAGCCCGTGGTCGTAGGCGTTGCGCGCGTAGACCGACATCGCGAACGGCACGCCGATCGGCGTCGTCGTCGGGACGACGACGCTCAAATGGTCGATCGCTTCGCCTTCCATGAAGACGTTGTTGTCCACCGGCGCGAAGTCCAGGGAGGTCGCCCGCACGGTGACGGTCGCCTGCTGGACCGAGGAGTTCAAGGACGACGAGGTGAAGCTGACCGAGAAGTGGCCGCTGCCGTCGGTGGTGCCGGTCGAGAGAGCCGGCGCCATCGAGCTGCCCAGGACCTCGAATTGGACGGGAATGTCCGGCACCGGGTTGCTCGTGGCGTCGAGGACCGTCGCCGTGAAGGTCACGCTGCTGCCCGGAACCAGAACGAACGAGGAGACGGAAACCGAGAACTGGCTCGCCGCAGAGCTGGAGAACGCGACGATCCTATAGCCGTCGGAATAGTAGAGGTCGTTGCCGGCGGGGACGACCACGCCCAGGCTCATGCTCTGCGGCAGCGGGAGCGCCCATTTTTTCGCCCCGGTCCCGGTGTCGACGGCGACGAGATATGTCTCCGGGGTTCCTGGATTCGACGAGGTGCCCGACGGGGGATAGACATTGTCGAAGGCGAAGAACGCCGTGCTCCCGCCGATGCTGACCGGGCCGGCGGAGGGGGCGTACGCGCCCGCCATGACGCCGCCGCAGCCGAAAGGGGTCCCGGTCAGGACGACTCCGGTCGTGGAGGCGCACAGATCGAAATTCCAGACGACGGCGCCGGAGGTCGCGTCGAAAGCCGTGACGGTCGAGCCGTGATGCGTGAACACGAGATTGCCGGTCGCGGCGGGGGGGGTGTCGCCGGCGGCGCCCAAGGCGGTCCAGAGCAGGGAGCCGGCCGGGCTGAAGGCCTTGAGGTCGCTCCCGGTATTGAAGTAGAGCGCTCCGGACGCCCCGACGCTCACGCTGCCATTGAGACCAGAACCGCCGACCGACCAGCCGGGAGTCCCGTCGGCAGCGGCGTAGGAGTAGAGGGTTTCGGAGCCGCTATTCGTGGGCGCGTAGACTGTGGCTCCGTCCGGAGACAAGGCTCCCGCCAAGAACGGCGAACCCTGAACGGCGAACCAGCGCCGCGTGCCGGTCGATGGGATCGCCGTGTAGCAGGAGATCACGGATCCGCCGCCGCTCTCGGCCGAACCGTAGTATTGCGTCCCGTCCGGACCGACGGTCGGCGACGCCGCCAGGCCATAATAGCCGCAAGTCTGGTTGGACCAGTTGACGCTCCCCACGCTCGTGCTTAACGAGACCGCGATGGTTTGACTCGAAAGCGAGGCGGTGGAGGACACATAGACCTGGCCGTCGTCCGACACGGCGGGTTGGGAAGCGCTGATAAGTCCCAGAGGGAAGGTCCATTTCGTCGTGCCGTCCGGGTTGAGGGCGACGACCTGATAATTGTTGCCCGAGGCGACCGACGGGACGTAGAGCGCGCCGTCCGGGCCGATGGAAACGCTGTAGCCGGAAGAGAGATTGGAGACGCCGATCGTCTTGAAGAACTGGAGTTGGGGCTTGGCGGGCGCGGAGTAGGTCGTCGAGCTCGTGTGCTGGGCGTTGCCCAGGTACATCGGCCACGGGCTCTGGGCGGGGCCGGCGGCGCGCGCGGCGGAGGCGGCGGCCGGGACGAGCAGGGCGGCGAGGAGGAGGCGCCTCACGGGAGCAGGCCCGCCTTCGCGAGGATCTTGGGTTCGACGACGAAATCGATGGTGCGGCCGTGGAACTCGGTGGCGGAGATGGTCTGCTCGAAGTTGTACTTCAGCAGGGTGTCCAGGTAGGTCTGGCCGCTGGTCACGCCGCCGAAGTCGGCGGTGGTGGCCAGGCGGCCGTCGTCGCCGACGACGAAGAAATCGTAGGTCTCCTGCGAGCCGTCGGCGGCGTAGGTGATCGTCGCGCGGTCGTGGAGGACGCCGGAGCCGTCGGGGGTGGAGGTCGCGCTGGCGCGGGCCGCCGACTCGCAGGACGTGGTCGTGCAGACGGTCTCGGCCATGCCCGCGCCGTTCCAGATGCGGGTGTTGATGCCGCCGGCGACGTAGTCGTAGCTGGTGATGCCGGAGCCGGAGGCCGGCTGCCAGCCGAACTTCTCGGTGCCGTCGATGCGGTACGAGTAGTTGTCGAAGAGCGTGGACCAGAAGCTGGAGCCGGATTTGACGGTGCGGTAGGCGTTGAGCGTGGCGTCGTAGAAGGTCTTGTCGGCGGTCAGGGTCGTGCTGACCAGGTGGCCGCCGGTCGCGAACTCCTGGATGGAATCCTGCGTGTTCGAGCGGCCGGTCTCGTAGGCGGTCACGTAGTAGTCGGGCGCCGTCCCGTCCTTGCCGCCGAGGTAGCGCGTGGCCAGCGTCAGGTCGGTCGGCAAGGTCTTGTTGAACTGCGCCTGGTAGTAGAAGTAGTCGAAGCGCCCGTCGCGCGAGTTCAGCGCCACCAGCTTGAACGAGTCGGCCGCCGGGCGCACGACGTACTCCTCGAGGCGCACGCGCCGGCCGAACGCGTCGATCATGGTCTTGCCTTCCATGTACTCGGCGCGCCGGGCCTCCTCGGCCGCGGCGGCCTGGACCGCCTCCTCGGACAGGCCGAGGGCGACCTCGCGCTGGACGTCCTTCTTGAACTCCTCCTTGTCGCCCTCGCCGACGATCTCGGCGGTGGCGGGAGGCGGGGGGAGCGGAGCCGAGACCGCGGCGACCCGGTCTCCGGCCGCGGCGGGGCCGGCCTTGGTCTGCTTGCCCGCGGGCGAGGCCCGGACGCCGGCGGGGAGGTCCAGGGGCCGGTCCGGGAGGACGCGGATGGAGCGCATCGGACGCCCGTCGCCCAGTTCCAGCTCCTCGCCCAGCAGGGTCTTGACCGCGACGACGCCTTGGGAGACGTCCACCAAGGTCGCCTTGTCGGGCGAGACGTCGACGACGAACCGGGTCCCGCGCACGGCGCAGACGGCCGTCGGGGTGCGGACGTGGAACTCGTGCCGGTCGACCAGGTGCGAGACCCAGGCCTTCAAGGAGCCCAGGTCCAGCCCCAGGACCACGTCCACGCGCGACCCGGACTGCATCGTGAAGGCGGAGGACGGGCCCAGGCGGACGTGGCTGCCGTCCGGGAAGTCGAGGTCGGCGGAGGACTGTTCGCCGGTGCGCACGCGGTCCCCGTTCTCCAGCCGGAACGGGGTCTCCGGGATCCGCTGCCATTGCCGGGTCTGGGGGAAATAGACCTCGGCGACGCCGTCGACGTTCTGGACGTCCACCTGCGCCCGGACGAATCCGGGCGCTAGCAAGAGCAGGGCGGCAATGATACCCGCAAGCGACCGGCGGGCGGCTCGGTCAAGCACCGGTGAAGTATAAGGAGGGGTCCCAAAACTGTCAACGTCAAAAAAGTTACAGAACCGTCTAAAGCATCAGAAAGACGGGTCGAAGCCGGTCCCGTGCGGGGGCTGATTGCCGCCGTTGCCGTCCCGATTCCCGTTGGTGTTTCCCGAGGCGCCGTTCTGGGTGGTGTTGTTGACCGTGACAGAGGTGGTCCCGTTGGCGGTGACGCCGTTGCCTCCGGCGGCTCCCCCGGAGTCCGGCGTCGCGGGCGGCAAGGTGTCGGGCTGGCCCCAGGTCACGCCCGGGGAGCGGCCCGCGTCCTTGGCCTTGCTCTGGTCCAGAGCGACGAAGCCGCCCCCGTCCACCGCGTGCTGGCGTGCTGGAGCCGCGTTCGAGTACTGGGGCAGCTGACCTTCGGTGCGGATCAGGGCGCCCGGTTTGGAATAATTGGGCGGCGTCTGGGTGGCGCCGCCGGAGGTGCCGCCCGTCGAGCCCCCGGTGTCCGCGGCCGCCCGGGCGCCGAGCCCGCGGCCGACGGCGTGGGTCAGGCGCAGGGGGTGCCAGAAGCCGGAGGAGGAACGGCGCGAGGTGAATCCGCTCGGGGCGTAGGCCGCGCGGGAGGTTGCGGCGCCGAAGGCGGAGCGGGCCGGAGCCGCGGCCGGCGCGGCGGGGACGAACGGCGCGGGGGTGGAGAAACCCGGGCGTCCCGCCGGGGCGCTGGGGGGGGTGCTGCGACCGTTATAAAGGACGTAGGCTTTCCCGGAATCGGCGAGCGCCAGGGACGGAATCAGGACGGCCGCGGCGAAAAGCACGGTTTTCATGGCTTCCCCCAAGCGATTCCAGTATAGCCCCGGAACCGGGACCCCGCCATGGTTGCGTTGTTGCGGACGATTAAAAAGACGGTAAAGCGCCCGTTCGTCCAAAATATGTAGAATGGCCGCGCGGGACCTCCGCCCGTCTTGATTTCGCAACGCGGGGGCCTCATACTGTCTGTATAGAAGGAAGCGAAGGGGCTTCCAGGAGACAATTTATGTCGAATCGATTCACCGAGCGCGCTCAGCGCGTCATCCTCATCGCCCAGGAAGAGGCCAAGCGCCTCAACCACGACTATGTGGGCACCGAGCACATCCTGCTGGGACTCATCGCCCTGGGCGAGGGAGTGGCCGCGCAGGTGCTCGCGAACCTGGGCGTCGACCTGCGCCGCGTGCGCTCCGAGATCGAGAAGATCGTCGGCACCGGCGACAACGTGATGCTGCTGGGCGAGATCCCCTTCACGCCCCGCGCCAAGAAGGTGCTGGAGTACGCGGTGGAGGAGGCCCAGCACATGGGCCACTCCTACGTCGGCACCGAGCATCTCCTCCTGGGCCTGATCCGCGAGGAGGAGGGCGTGGCGGCGCGCGTGCTGGAGAACCTGGGCCTGCGCCTGGACGTGGTCCGCGAGGAGGTCCTCAACCTCCTCGGCGAGGGCCAGCAGCAGCAGCAGGGCGGCGCCGCCCCGGCCGCGGGAGGCTCCGGCTCCCCGTCGCGCACGAAGTCCAAGACCCCGACCCTCGACGAGTTCGGCCGGGATCTCACCGCGATGGCCCGCGAGGGCAAGCTCGACCCCGTGATCGGCCGCGCCGACGAGATCGAGCGCATGATCCAGATCCTGGCCCGCCGCACCAAGAACAACCCCGTGCTGATCGGCGACCCCGGCGTCGGCAAGACCGCGATTGTCGAGGGTCTGGCGTCCAAGATCTCCTCGGCCGACGTGCCCGAGATCCTTCTGAACAAGCGCGTGCTGACCTTGGACTTGGCGCTGGTCGTCGCCGGCACCAAGTACCGCGGCGAGTTCGAGCAGCGCCTGAAGAACATCATCGAGGAGATCCGCCGCTCGAAGGGGAGCGTCATCCTCTTCATCGACGAGCTCCACACCGTGATCGGCGCCGGCGCCGCCGAAGGCGCGATCGACGCGTCGAACATGATCAAGCCCGCGCTGTCCCGCGGCGAGCTTCAGACCATCGGCGCCACCACGCTCGACGAGTACCGCAAGTACATCGAGCACGATGCCGCGCTCGAGCGGCGCTTCCAGCCCATCGTCGTGGACCCGCCGTCGGTCGACGAGACCGTCGAGATCCTCCAGGGCCTGAAGGACAAGTACGAGGCGCACCATAAGGTCAAGTACGACGACGGCGCGCTGCGCGCCGCCTCCGAGCTCTCCGACCGCTACATCTCCGAGCGCTTCCTGCCGGACAAGGCCATCGACCTGATCGACGAGGCCGGCTCCCGCGCGCGCCTGCAGTCCTCGGCCACGCCCCCGCAGTTCAAGGACAAGGAGGCCGAAATCGAGAAGGTGGTCAAGGACAAATCCTCCTCGATCTCCGGCCAGGAATACGAGAAGGCCGCCCGTCTGCGCGACAAGGAGAAGGAGCTGCGCAAGGCGCTGGAGGAGGCGAAGAAGAAGTGGCGCGAGAAGCGCGACCAGTCCACGCCGACGATCACGTACGAGGACATCGCGGCGGTCGTCTCCAAGTGGACCGGCGTGCCCGTCACCGCGCTCACCGAGACCGAGACCGAGAAGCTCGTGCACATGGAGGAGAACCTCCACAAGCGCGTGATCGGCCAGCAGGAGGCGATCAAGACGATCTCGCAGGCCATCCGCCGCTCGCGCGCGGGCCTCAAGGACGCGAAGAAGCCCATCGGCTCCTTCATGTTCCTGGGCCCCACCGGCGTCGGCAAGACCGAGCTCGCGCGCGCGCTGGCCGAGTTCATGTTCGGCAACGAGGACGCGATGATCCGCATCGACATGTCGGAATACATGGAGAAGTTCGCGGTCTCGCGCCTGATCGGAGCGCCTCCCGGCTACGTCGGCTACGAGGAGGGCGGCCAGCTGACCGAGGCGGTCCGCCGCAAGCCGTACTCGGTGGTCCTGCTCGACGAGATCGAAAAGGCGCATCCGGACGTCTTCAACATCCTCCTGCAGGTGATGGACGACGGCATCCTCAACGACAACCTGGGGCACAAGGTTTCGTTCAAGAACACCATCATCCTGATGACTTCCAACGTCGGCGCGCGCCTGATCTCCAAGGGCAAGTCCCTGGGCTTCACCGCCGCCGACACCGTGGACCAGAACGAGCGCGACTACAAGAAGATGAAGGAGACCGTGATGGACGAGGTCAAGCGCGTCTTCTCCCCGGAGTTCATCAACCGCATCAACGACATCATCGTCTTCCATCCGCTCAACGAGAGCGAGATGACCGAGATCCTGACGCTGATGCTGGGCCGCGTGAAGACCAAGATCGAGGCGCAGGGCTACAAGATCGAGTTCTCGGAGGAGACCTCCAAGTTCCTGATCAAGAACGGCTTCGACGTCAACTACGGCGCGCGTCCGCTGGCCCGCACGATCCAGCGCTCCGTCGAGGATCCCCTCTCCGAGGAGATCCTGATGAAGAAGTTCGAAGCGGGCGCGACCATCTACGTGGACGTGGACGCCTCCAACGAGAAGCTGGCTTTCTCGAAGAGCCCCGCCGTCAAGTCGAACTGAAACCGGACGAGTGACGGCCCGCCGCCTCTGGCGGCGGGCCGTTTCTCCTGTTATCCTCATCGTAGGGCCGAGTCTCGTCATGCACCGCCTCTCCGCCGACCGAAAGATCCGCTGGGACTCCCTGCGCGCACGCGGGGCGGACCTCCTCTTTTTCTCCGCGCTGGCGGTGGTGGGCCTCTCCTACGGCCTCGGCTACCGCCTGGACTGGCGCCAGGAGTCCGGCGTCCCTGACGACGACGTCGAGGTCGCGGAGATCCCGGCCCCCGCGTCCATGCCCGCCATGGTCGCGCGCCTCCCCAGTCCGCCGCAGATGACCCCGCCCGCCGGCGCCGCGACGCTGTCCGCGCCGCCGGTGCCCGCGCTCCTGCCGACGCCGAGCGACGCGGCGTGGGACAAGATGACCTCGCGCCTGGAGACGATGGCCGACCACTACCCGGGCCGCGTGGGGATCTACCTCAAGGACCTGAGGACCGGGCGGACCTGGACCCACAATCCCGACGACCTGTTCCCGGCGGCGAGCCTGATCAAGCTCCCGATCCTGATCTCGACCTTCTACAAGATGAAGGACGGCGGACTGTCGCTCGACGACCAGCTGACGCTGACGCGGCGCAATCGCGTCGGCGGCTCGGGCTCGCTGAAGTGGCGCCGCGACGGCTCTCGCTTCACCGTGCGCGAGCTGCTGGGCCACATGATCACGGAATCCGACAACACCGCGACGAAGATGATCCTCGACCGCCTGGGCATCGGCTACGTCCAGCAGCAGTTCCCGCGCATGGGCCTGCTCTACACCGGCATCTACGCCGAGGGGATGAGCCTGAAGAGCGGCCGCGTCGCGCACGAGAATTACACGACCGCCCGCGAGATCGAGATGCTCGAGGAGAAGATCTACCGAGGCGAGGCCGTCGACAAGGCCTCCAGCGCCCTGATGCTCGAGATCCTGCGCCGGCCGCATGCGGTCGCCTCGCGACTGTCGAAGGGGATGCCGAAGGGCTGGGAGATCGCCCACAAGACCGGCCTCGAACGCAAAGCCTGCCACGACGCGGCCATCTTCTTCACGCCGAACGGCGACTACGCGATCACCGTGCTGACCGGACAGAACCGTTCGTACTCGGAGGCCAAGAACTTCATCACGAAGGTCGGGCACGTGACCTTCGCCGACTACGCCGGCCCGCGCTACATCGCCTCGCTGCCGCGCCGCGAGCGCGCCTGGCTGCGCTGACCCGTGCGCGCGCTCCTGCTGGCCGCCCTGCTCCTCCCGGTCGCGCGCGCGGCGCGCGCCGACGACGCCCCCAAGCTCCAGCGCTACCTCGCGGACCTGCGCCTCGGAGACGACCTGGAGACCGTGCGCCGCGTCTATCCGCCGGCCCAGGAGTGGCCGAGCTCCTCGGCGCCGGCGGGGGGGATCACCCGCTACCGCGTCGAGCGCGCCTGGGCCAAGGCCTTCCCGCGGGGCGCGCAGACGCTCTTCCTCGGCTTCCTGCGCGGCCGCCTCGCCGAGGTCGAGATCGTCTACGACGAGCGGCTCTCCGCCCGCCAGCCGGTCGAGAAGCTGGCCGGCGAGTACGCGCTGATCTACGGCGAGCCGCGCCGCGCCGCGGAGCGCTTCTGGTGGGCGGACGAGCGCACCGTCCTGCGCGTCTTCCCCACCGAGGTCCCGGCCCGCAAGGCCGGTCCCCGCGCCGTCGAGATCCGCACCAGCGTCCAGGTCTTCGACCGGCGCTCCTTCGAGCACTGAAGAGCCTCCCTTCGGGGCTGCCCGCGGCGGGAAGGGCCGTTTACCAGCGCCGGGCGACGGTGAAGCGGTGGGTTCCGCCGAGCTCGCCCATGGGCACCGCCGCGTAGTCCAGGCGCCAGCGCGCGCCGTCCAAGCCCACGCCGAGCGTCAATCCCCGCGCCGCGTCGAAACCGGAGCCGCCGGTGATGGCGGACTGGGTGGCGTAGCCGGCGCGCAGGCGCACGCCCTTGCGGGCGCGCAGCTCGCCGCCGAAGGCGAAGTCGCTGCCGGTGCCGCGCGGGCCGTCGGTCCATTCGG
>JAJXTZ010000252.1 GCA_021783355.1 bacterium
GGCCGCGGCGCCCGCGGACGCGCCGGTCCGCCCCGCGGCGGCGTCCGCGCCGGCACCGACGCTGGCGGAGCGCCTGGCCGCCCTGGAGGCGCGCGTCGCGGCCTTGGAGGGCGCGGCTCTCCCCGCCGCCGCCCTCCGCCGCGGAGTGACACTTTAGTCGTTTCGGGCCGCTCCCGAGGGAGATCCTGGCCGTTTGGTTGCGAACTTGGAGGGCGGAAAGCCGGGAGAGTCGGAAAGACGGGCTCCCGGCCTCCGAAAGAGCCCCTTAAGAGGGGCCGACGAGAGAAGCGACGGAGACACCGAAAGCCCCGGACGCAGCGGGCAAACGAGTAGGCGCTCCGCAGGAAGGCCGGGCGGCCGCAACGACCGCCCGGCTCCTTTTTTTCCCGGACGGCCCGGGCGGCGGGGACCGATCGTTGCGTCCTTTCTCACAAGACTTACGCCGTCTTGAGGATTGGAGGCCGTCATGAAGACCGAAGACAAGCCGCGCGGGGGCGGCGGCGTCGCCGAAGTCCGTCCGGAGATCGACTATCCCCAGCAGAACGAGACCGTCGGACCCGGGACCTACACCTTCCGCGTCGGCGCCCCTCAGGCCGCCGACGAGGTGGACGTGTCCGTCGACCAGGGCCCCTGGAAGCCGTGCCGCAGCGCGGCCGGCTACTGGTGGTTCGACTGGAACGAGTACGACCGCGGCGAGCACGAGATCATCGCGCGCGCCCGGGCCAAGAAAGGACGCTGGCTGGTGTCCATCCCGCACGAATTCGTCGTGGGCTGAACGCTGGCGCGGGGTCGTCGGCCCCCCGGCGGAGACCCTCCGCCGGGGGGCTTTTCGCGCCCCGACGGGCCCGGTCCGAAGGGCCCAAACCGAACTGGGCCCATTACTCGCCGGCAGTGGCCTCATCGCCCCTGGGGACGGACGCGCGCCGCGGGTAAAATTCAAGAGACGAGGGAATGGGCGCGCGGTGGCGCCGGGATTTTTAAGGACAGCGGCCGAGACGCCCGCAGGGGGTGAGGACATGGGACGCGGAGGGGAGGGACGGCCGGCGGCGCGCGCGCTCTGCGTCCTGCTCGCCGCCCTGCTCGTCCTGCCCGCCGGACCCGCCTCCGCCGCCTTCATCGACGCCGCCGCCGAGTCCGCCGCCGCCGGCGCCCCGGGCTCCGCGGCCGCCGCGGCCGCCGCGCCCCTGGTCGCCGCGCCCGCCTCGCTGATCTCCCTCACCGCCGCCCCCGCGCCGCTCTCCCCGCTGCCCCCGACCGCGGCCTCCGCCGCCGGAACGGCGCTGCCCGGCGCCGTCGGGATGCGGCCCGCCGCCGCTCCCGCCGCTCTGCCCGTCCCCGCCGCCCTCCCCGCTCTCCCCGCCCCGTCCGCCACCGAGCCGCGCCGAGAACAAGCCCCGCGCGCGCGTCCCGCCGCGGCGCGCGCCCTCCCGGCGGCCTCGTCCCCGGAGCGCGGCGAGGCCGGCCCCGAGCTCGACGCCCTGTTCGACGGCGCCAAGACCCCGTCCGACCCCGCGATCTTCCTGGTCCGCCCGGGACGCGCGCCCGTCGCCGCCGCCCTGTCCGAGCTGGACGCCCTGCTGAAGAACGACCCCGCGCTGGCCGCCGAGTTGAGCCGGTCCGGGAAGGTCCACGTGGTGATGAACCGGTCCGGCGAGGGACTCTCCGCCCGGGACCTGCCCGGACTGACCGAGCGCCTGCGCGCCGCCGGCGTCGCGGCGGCCGTGGACGGCGAGCCCCTGACCGTCGGGACGCCGCGCGCCGCGTCTCCCGCTCCCGGGACCAGCCCCAAGGCCGCCGGCCTGCGCGGCCTGCTGACGCGCCCGTTGCGCGAGGCCGCCTTCCTGGGCCGCACCTTCGCCGACTCCTACACCCGTCCGATCGCCAGCGAGATCCTGGGCGGCATCGCCACCAAGAGCTTCCCGCTGGTCACCGGGGTCGGCGTGTACTGGGCCACCATCGGCATGGCCCACCCGCTGGCCCTGGGCGGATTGATCGCGCTCAGCCTGGTCCAGCAGGTGTTCCACGGCGTGTTCCTGAACACCTGGAACAACTTCCAGGAGAACATCAGCCGACTGCGCGGCCTCTCCTACCAGATGTTCTTCAACCTGGCCTACGTCCAGGGCTTCGGCTCCATCTATCGCACGCTCTCGTGGACCGCCCACAAGGACACCGTCATCCCGCCGTGGAGCCCGCTGTACTGGAAGGACGTGCTGGTGATGAGCCTGATGGGCACCTTCACCGGGATCCTGGGCATCAACGGCCTCAACTCCCTCTACACCAAGGGCCGCATCAAGCGCTGGCAGCGCTCCGCGATCCAGCAGATGCGCGACCTGATGTTCCTGCTGGCCGGCCCGTTCTTCGCCGCCGGCTCCATGCACGCCTTCTGGATCATCTTCGCCGTCCAGCAGTCCATGGACCTGGCCATCGCCCTCGCGGGCTGGAAGGCCCGCACCCGGCCGATCCTGTACGTGGCCGACCCCGCGCTGGCCGCCTCGCCCGAGTTCAAGGCCAAGTACCCGTCGGCCCTGGGGATCCCGGAGGAGTCTCCCCTCAAGCAGGCCTGGCGGGGCATGACGGACAACCCGCTGGCCCGCCTGATCGCCTGGCCTTACCGCCTGGTCCGCAAGGCCGTCGGCCGGAAGAAGATCGGAA
>JAJXTZ010000077.1 GCA_021783355.1 bacterium
GTCCTTGGCGATGGGCGGGGCGGGGACGGCGCTGTCGGAGGGCGCGAGCGCGCTGTACTGGAACCCGGCCGGGCTCGGCGCGCTGGACAAGAACGACGCGGCCGTGAGCCACGCGGAGCTCGCGCAGAGCGCGCGCCTGGACTGGGCGGCGTTCGCGGCGCCGACGAAGATCGGGACCCTCGCCGTCGGCGGGACGTATCTCGGCCAGGACGCGATCGCGGGGCGCGACGCGCTGGGGCGCCCGACGGCGAACTTCACCGCGTCCGACGCGGCCGTGAGCCTGGGCTGGGGACGCCGCACGGAGCTGGTCGACCTGGGCGGCGCCGTCAAGTTCGTCCAGAGCCACATCGGGTCCGTTCAGGCCGAGACCGCCGCCTTCGACGCCGGGGCGCGCAAGAAGCTGGGAGGCGTGACGCTCGGCGCGGCCCTGCGCGACGCGGGTCCGGGGCTCAAGTATGACTCGCAGCGCAACGACCTGCCGCTGAGAGTCGCCTTCGGGGCCGGCTATTCGTTCCCGGGCGGCCGCGCCGTGGCGGCCGAGATCATCGACGGACCGCGCGGAGCGGGGACGGATTTCGGCTTCGGCGGGGAGTACCGGGCCGTCCAGGGCGTGCGTCTCCGGGCGGGCTACGCGACGCGGAGCGCGATCCCGGGCGGGACGGGCTTCGACGCGGCCGCCGGGCTCACGCTCGGCGTGGGCCTGCGGCTCGAGCGCTGGAGCCTGGACTACGCGGCCGCGCCGATGGGCGAGCTCGGCTCGACGCACCGCTTCACGCTCGGCGCGTGCTGGTGAGCCGGCCGGCCGAGGTTCAGGCCGCGCTGATCTCCGCCTCCAGGGTCGCCGGGATCTTCAGCGAGTTGGAGACGATGCAGTACTTCTTGGCCAGCGGGATCAGGCGCTCGGCCTCTTTCACGTGCTCGGCGGCCACGGTCGCGCGCACCTTCACGACGTAGGAGGTGAAGACGATCCCTTCCCTCGTCTTCTCCAGCACGCTCTCGGCGTCGGCGTGCCAGGACTTCGGCGCGATGCCGGGGCGCTTGGCCAGCGCCAGGAAGGTCAAGGTCAGGCACTGGGTCAGCGCGGCGAGGAGCAGGTTCTCGGGGGCCCAGCGGGACGGGTCGGCCCCGTCGAACTCGGGGGGCGAGCCGCCGAGGAGGACGGGCTTGCCGTCGGCGCGGATCTCGTTCAAGTCGCCGTCCGTCAGGTCCAGGGAGACTTTGTAGCGGTGGGGGAACGGATGGGGCATGCGCCCTCCTTCGCCGCGCGGGCGCGGCGGCTTACGCCTCTTCTTCCTCGTCCTCGATCTCCCAGAAGCGCGCCGGCAGGAGACCCAGCCAGATCAGCAGGAGTTGGCTGAAGATGAAGGCCGCCAGCCAGTAGAAGGCCTGGGCCATGAAGCCGTAGGAGTGGAGGCCGATGCCCAGCATGTTGACGCCGAACCAGGACAGGCTCGTCACGATCCCGCCGCCGACGGCCATCACCATGAGCCCGCGCTCGCGGATGTAGCCGGCCCAGCGCGCGTGCAGGATGCTGGCGTTCCAAAGGACGATGAGCAGGGCCCCGTTCTCCTTGGGGTCCCAGCCCCAGAAGCGGCCCCAGGACTGGTCGGCCCAGATGCCGCCGAGGGTCGTGCCGACGAAGGAGAAGAGCAGGCTGAAGCAGATCACCCCGTAGGTCAGCGAGACCAGGGCCTTGGTCATCTCGGGGTCGGGGTCCTTGACCAGGTGCTTGCGGCCCACCCAGGCCACGCCCAGCGCCGCGCCCAGGAAGGTGGAGCCGTAGCCGATGGTCACCGTCACCACGTGCGTGGCCAGCCAGAAGTTGGAGTCCAGCACCGCGCGCATCATCTCCATGGTGTCCCCGGAGGCGCTCAGGTGCTGGGCGATCACCAGCGTGCAGAAGCCCAGCAGCGCCCCGCCCGCGATGGCGAAGCCCTTGCGGTGCGCGCGCTCGGCCACCAGCCCCAGCGCCGCCGACACCCAGCCCACGAAGACGGCCGACGAGTAGAGGTTGGTGACCGGCGGGCGGCCCTGCAGGGCGATGCGCGCGGCCAGGCCCACCGTGTGGACCAGCACCGCGGCCCCGAAGAGCGCCTTGGCCGCGGCCTCGGCCTCCGGGCGGCGCGTGCCCCACCAGGCGAAGACCGCCAGCAGCGCGGCGACGTAGAGCGCCATGCCGGAAACGAAGGGCTGGGCGGAGTTGAAGAGGACCTCGGCGCGCGCGTGGCTCATCATGCCCGGGCGCTCCTGCTCCGCCCACTGCGAGAAGCGGGTCAGCGCCTCGGTGAAGGCGGCGGGGTCGGAGCCGCGGTAGGCGCGGCCCATCAGCGCGTAGTCGGCCAGGCCCGGGTGCGGGCCGTCCTTGGCGGAGGGCTTGAGCATCGCCTCGCCGATGGAGGTCCACGCGTCGGCGGGCCGGTCGGCGGGCGGCGGCAGGGGGCGGAAGGCCGCGGCCTGGGCGAGGAAGCGGTAGCGCTCCAGCAGCTGCGAGAGGACCTTGACCGCCTGCCGGTCCTTGGCGGTGGCCTTGCCTCCGTGGACCACGCGCAGCGCGGCCGGGACCACCTGGGCGAAGACGGCCATGTCCGCGGCCGGGTCCCCGTCGCCGGAGATCATCAGCGTGTTCTTGATCTGCTCGTAGAGGTTCAGGCGCGAGTCCAGCGTGATCACCGCGGACTGGAAGCGGGAGCGCTCGGCGCTCTTGACCATCGCGGCGTGCTGGGCCTGCGTGTGGATCTCGTCGCGCTTGGGCTCGATCTGCCAATAGGCGAAGCGCCGGGCCTTGTCGGTCAGGCCGAGCAGGCCGCGGACGTCCGGGTCGTCGATCAGGAAGACGGGCTGCGTGTCGGCCGCCTCCGGCCGCCACATCGCGTCCATCAGCCACTTCACCGCCGGAACCGTGCGCCCCTTGAGCGGCAGGGTCTGCGTGCCGCGGATGATCAAAAGCGAGTTGCGCGCGAAGGTGTCCAGCGGCTTGACCCGCCCGCCTTCCAGCACCGGCAGGCGGCCGAAGGCGGCTACCGGGAACGCCTCCTTCGGCGCCGGGATCAGCAGCGGCGCGGCCGCCGCCAGCACGGCCGCGGCGAAGATCCCCCAGAACAGGACGCGCGGATTCTTGCGCGCGGTCTTCTTCTTCACGGGCTCCTCCCGAACGAGGCCGACAGCTTCAGCCAGAAGTGCAGGAGCAGCCCCAGCGCCACCAGCACGCAGGAGATGTACGGGATCGTCCAGCCGGGGTTCTGGACCACCTGGAAGACGGAGAGGGTGTCGCCCTGGCCGAAGCTGGCCTGGTAGAAGGTCTTGCCCGCGTAGCGCAGGGGCGCGTTCATGTGGATGAGCACGTCTCGGTCCTCGCCGCGCGCCGGGTCCTTCAGGCGCACCAGGCTGGAGAAGTTCTTGGGGATGTCGGTGCCCGGGTAGACGTCGTGGTGGAACTGCTCGAGCGTCAGCGTGTAGGGCAGGTAGTAGCGGCGCGGGCGCAGGGCCAGGCGCCAGGTGCGGCCCTCCAGCGTGAAGCCCTGCGGGGCGCCCAGGGCGTTGGAGAGCCAGTAGCGGCCCAGGTCCTTGCCGCCGTCGTCCACCTCCACCAGCGCCGCCGCGGAGTCAGCCTCGTCGTCCTGCGTCACGCGCGGGGCCGGGCGCACGCTCAGATTGGGCCCGATGCCGGCCGTGGCCTCGGCGGGCGGGTCGCCGGCGCCGCGCATGCCCAGCACCGAGTTCGGGTAGTAATGGAGGACGCGCAGGGTGAAGGGCAGGGAGGGCGTCTTGATCTCGCCGCCCTTCCTCAGGATCGACTCGGGGATCGCGGTGACCGTGTCCGTCTTGGGGTCGGTGCGGTCCATGACGGCCAGCTCCATGAGCCGGTAGTCCTCGGAGTAGTCGCTGGTCTGGCCCACCTTGATGGGCATCTGGCTCTCGACCTGGAACATCCCCGTCGTGAACTCGCCCACGAAGAGGAGCGCCAGCCCCAGGTGCGCGATCCACAGCCCCGCCTTGCGCCGGCTCAGCTCCAAACGCAGGAACTGCGCGAAGATCAGGTTAAGCAGGAGGACCAGGCCCACCAGCGCGCCGCCGGGAAAAACCGGGACCTTGAAGGACGCGCCCTCCGGGCGCCACCAGACGATGAAGGAGTGGATGGTGCGCACCACAGCCTCGTGCGTGCCCAGCGGCACCTGCAGCAGCGTGCAGGCCACCACCAGGACCATCAGGAGCGACATGCAAACCAGCGTCAGCCACAGCGAGCTGAGAGCCTTGAGGACGGGGTTGCGGTAGGCGGCGCTAGGCGGCATCGGGCTTGATCCCCTTGAGGAGCTTCAGGAACGCGGGCTTGGCCTTGGCCACCGCCGCGTCGCCGCCCATCAGCTTGAAGAACCAGGTCACGCCGCGGACCTCGATCATCCCGGCCACCAGGCGGGTGGGCTTGGCCCCGGGGCCGGTCATGTCGTACACGGAGACCTCCCCGAGTCGCGAGCGCACGCGGGAGCGGACCTTGGCGACGCCGGCGGCGTCCGTCGCCGGCAGCGCCAGTTGGCCGCGCCAGCGGTTGACGTTGGCGAGCTCTCCGCCCACGCCGCCGGGCAGGGCCACCACCGTCATCTGCACCTTGCCCGCGGCTTGCGGCGGCTCGATGGTGGCCTCCCGCATCCCCGAGGCCGGCAGCTCCTTCCAGCCGCGCGGGACCGTCCAGGTCACGCCCTTGGGGCGGGCGGCGGGGGCCATGCCCATCCCCATCGGCATCGCGGGGGCGTCGGCATCGCGGGGGACCTTGCGCACCGTGATCTCGTCCCTGCGACAGGCCGCGAGCGCGGCCAGCAGGACGAGAGGCAGGAGGGTCTTCACGCCGCCATTTTACCATTTTCGTATGATGGGGGCATGGCCACCCTGATCCCCGACCCCACCGTCATCCCCGCCGCCGGCGGCAAGCCCAAGATCATCCGCGAGTACGTGGGCCGGGTGAACTCCGCGACCGAGGAGGCCTCCGTCGCGCGCATGACCAGCCCCGAGGGCTGGGAGGAGGCCGGGCAGACCCCCGGGTTCGACGAGTTCACGCTGGTCCTCTCCGGGACCCTGCGCGTGGAGACCATGCGCGGCACGCTGGAGGTCGCCGCGGGCCAGGCCGTGATCGCGCCCAAGGGGGAGTGGGTGCGCTACTCGTCCCCGCACCCGGGCGGCGCCGAGTACGTGGCCGTCTGCGTGCCCGCCTTCTCGCCCGAGACCGTCCGCCGCGACCCGGCTTAAGCGGCCTTGCGGCGGTCCGGCGGCGGCGGCAGCATCGCGCGCTCGAGCTTGTCGTAGCGCGCGGACACGGCCTCCACGAAACGGCGCTTGTCGGAGAACGAGCCCGGGAAGAACGCGCCCTTGAAGCCGGCCACGACCAGACGCTTGAGCTCGGCGCGGGTCACCTTGGCGCCCGCGCAGACCAGCTCCATCTCGCGCGAGACCGAGGTGTTGGAGACCAGGCGGTTGTCGGTGCAGATCGAGACCGAAAGGCCGTAGTCCAGCATCTTGCGGATCGGGTGGTGGGCGATGGTCTTGATCGACGGGATCGTCTGCAGGTTGCTGGTCACGCAGACTTCGATGCCGATGCGCTGGCTGGCCAGGTAGTTGGCCAGGTCCGCCACGTAGCGCTTGCGGTCCTCGATCTTGGGGTCCTGGACCATCTCGTCGGCGAACAGGAAGGTGCCGTGGCCGACGCGATTGGCGTGGCACTGGGTGACCGCCTGCCAGATGGACTCCGGGCCGTAGGCCTCGCCGGCGTGGACGGTCTTGCGGATGAAGTGGTTGTGCGCGTACTGGTAGGCGGCCCAGTGGTCGGCCGGGGGGTAGCCGGCCTCCTCTCCCGCCAGGTCGAAGCCGACGACCGGCAGACCCTCCTCCGCGAGCTCCACGCCCGCGCGGGCCAGCTCCAGGCTGGCGGCCGCGTAGACCTCGTCCTTGGGCGCGTGCTCCATCAGGCGCAGCATGTCGGCGAAGTACGGGGACATCCCCTTCTTGAAGCGGCGCATCGCGCACAGGATCATCCCGTAGTGGAAGGGGACGTCCTCGCCGGACTTGACCGCCTTGGACGCGTTGTGCGCCTTCGCGCCGGCGGCGAGACCCGCGTTGACCGCGCGCACGATCTCACGCACGCCGACGGCCTGGGACACGTGCAGCTGGGGGGCGAAGCGGACCTCGATGTAGCGCACGCCCTCGGCCGCGTTGTCCTCGACGAGCTCAGCCGCCACGCGCGTCAGGTTGTCCAGGTCCTGCAGGACCGCGCAGGTGTACATGAAGCCGTGCAGGTAGTCGGGCAGGTCCTTGTAGGCGTCCTTGAACACCAGGCGGCGCAGGCCGGCCTCGCTATAAGAAGGAAGCTTCGTCTTCATCTCGCGGGAGAGCTCGATGAGCGTCTTGAGCCGCAGGGAGCCGTCGAGATGGAGGTGCAGGTCGGACTTGGGGATGACCCGGATGAAGTCGGGGGTGATGTGGTCTTTCACGGCCCGAGGATATCAATTCCAGGCCGCGCGCGTCAGCGTCCGGCCGACGCGCGGTCCCGGCCTCAGGCCTTGGCGGCCATGTCGGCCCAGCCCTTCAGGCGGGAGGCCAGGGCCTCGGGCGCGGGGGAGGCCGGCGCGTCCTGGTAGAACAGCGTGAAGACCGCGTACGCGCCCCAGGACAGGACCAGAGTGGCGGTGGTGAGGAGGAAGTAGAAGCGCTGGTAGCCGAAGCTCGCGAACAGGCCGAACTGCATGGTCAGGCTGGAGAGCTGGTAGAAGTGCATCATCGTGGAGTGGCCGATGACGCCCGCGCGGCGCATCTTGTTGATCGCGGGGATCAG
This sequence comes from bacterium, assembly GCA_021783355.1. Taxonomy (GTDB): domain Bacteria; phylum Elusimicrobiota; class Elusimicrobia; order UBA1565; family UBA9628; genus GWA2-66-18. The sequence continues at coordinate 6,818 of JAJXTZ010000077.1, forward strand.
CGGGCCTCCGGAGATCATGCCCTGCAGGATGTTCACGAAGATCAGCGCGAGGCCGTGCCAGGTGTAGGCCAGCGGGTTCTCGCCCAGCGGGCCCAGCACCAGGCGGTTGAGGAACTCGAAGCCGCAGAGCTGGAAGTACACGAACACGAAGTCGCCGATGTAGGCGCGGCCCACGCGCAGCAGTCCCGTCATCCGGCCCAGGAACTTCATGTAGGTCTGGCCGAAGACGGTGAAGACCGCGTCCTGGAGCTGGTACCAGGTGGTGGAGGCGACCGCGCGCACCATCGGCAGCTCGCCGCGGCGCACCGAGGCCGCCACGAAGGCCAGGCGCACCGCGAGATTCAGGCCGAAGGTCTTCGTGACTAGGTACGCGTAGTCCTGCCGGTTCGGGACGGTCCAGCACTCGCGCATGACCTCCGGCGATTTCTTGAGGAGGCCCAGGTTCAGCCCGACGACGCCGCCGCCCGCGCCGCCGCCGCCGTCCGACGCGGTCTCCTGCCCGACCAGCACGCAGACGACGCGGCCGGGATAGCGGCGGTCGAGCGCGCGGATCATGTGGCGGTCCTCCGGCGAGCGTTCGGAGGTCCCGCCGCCGAGCCCCTCGGCGTAGGTGCGCGTCGGGGAGAGCGCGACGACGACGCGGCCCGTCCCGGGCGCCTCGACCTCGTGCGCCCCGGCCACGCGGCGCGGCCCCGCTCCGGAGGAGAGCTCCGCGTGCGTGGCGAGCAGGTAGACGCGTGCGGCTCCGCCGGCGGCGTCGCGGTCCACGGCGAGGATCAAGAGGTCTTCGGAGGCGAGTTCCATGGTCGTCCTTTGGGGCGCGTTAGAGCGTGAGCAGCGCGTGGTCGTAGATTCTAGGAAGCTTCGCGGGGTCCGCGCCGGGCGCCGAGAAGCTCCAGTCGGCCTTCTCGCGGGCGAGGTCGCGCAGTTCGCCGAGGTAGCCGTCCCAGGTGGTCACCAGGATCCGCGTGCCGGACAGCGTGCGCACGCGGTCGAACAGCCGGTCGGAGAAGGTGAAGGTCACCGTCTTGCGGCGCGGGTCGGCCTTCTGCTCCACCTCGCCGAGAAGCGGGGAGCCGTAGGCGTCCGGCGTCGAGTCGGCCGCGTCGAACGAGCGCAAGCCCCAGCCGTAGAGGAGGAAGCCGGCGTTGAACTCGATGTCGGACCGCGGGGCGTTGAGGCGCGGCAGGAAGCGCTTGCCGGGGACGCCGGGGAAGTCGAAGAACACGTGGAAGTAGACGTGATCGTAGCCGTGCGGCGGGTTCCACTCGTCGGTCACCGCGGCCATCGTGAGCTCCAGGCGCAGGCCGCGCCCGCTGGTCAGGGCGCGCGCGCGGCGCATCGACAGTTGGCCGCCGTAGCTGGCCTCGGCCGGCGGCAGGATGGCCCCGCCGGGGCCGCCCTTGTGCGACTGCGGCACCTCGAGGGAGGCCAGCGCACGGTACGGCGCGCGCACGGCGACGGACGACTCCCCGCGCAGGGCCAGCGCGCCGGACGGCGCGCGCGAGAGCAGCGCGATCCGGTGGTGGCCGTTTCCGAGCTCGCGGGCGCTCAGCCGCGCCTCGCCGGACGCGGGGTCGGGGACCGGGATCTTGCGGTCGTAGTTCGCGTCGCAGACGAGGAACAGGGAGTCGCGCGCGCCGGGCTCCGGCGGCGAGAAGCGCGCGACCACCTCCTCGCGCAGGACCCCGGACGGGAACTCGTGCAGGCGCGGCCCCGCCTCCTCGGGCGGGCGGGCGCCGGCCGGCGCGGGGCTGAGGCGGAACACGTAGAACGAGTCCGGCGGCAGGACCAGCGCCCCGCCGCGGCGCTCGACGCGCGACGAGACCAGCAGCGGCTCCAGGCGGCCGTCGCCGGGACGCAGTCCGTAGACCATCCGGTCCGGGGAGGTGTTGAAGACCGCCAGGTAGCGCTCGTCGCCCTTCTCGACCGCGTACGAGAGGATCCCGGCCGACGGGGAGGCGCGCTCGACGCGGACCTTGCCGTCCGACAGCGCCGGGTGCGCCTTGCGGAAGCGGATCAGCCGCCGCAGGAGGCGCGACGCGCGCGAGCCCTCGTCGAAGTGCCTCTCGTCGAACATGTTCTGGCGCGCCAGCGTGAAGCCGGCCTCGGTGCCGTAGTAGACGCAGGGCAGGCCCGGCAGCGTGAACAGCGCCACCAGAGACTGGCGCACCGCGGGCCAGGCCGCGCGCGCGTGCATGCGCTCGACGTCGTGGTTGTCCAGGAAGTTGACCCAGAGGTCGTGGTGGCGGCGGCGCGCGGAGAGGGCCGCGCGCGCGGCCTCGGTCGCGGACTTGCGGTAGAACACCTGCGTCAGCGCCTCGTTCAGGGGGAGGTCCACCGCGGAGTCCAGGCGCTCGGCGCGCGCCCCGCGGCGCAGGTAGCGGCCGATGGCCTTGTAGTCGTAGCTCCAGACCTCGCCGAAGACCAGGAAGTCCTTGATCCCCCGGCGCTCGGCGTGGCGCTTGACGCCCGGGCTCTTGGGGTCGTCGTCGTGCAGGAAGGTCTCGTAGAACTCCTCGGGGGTGTAGTAGACGGTGTCCACGCGGAAGCCGTCCACGCCGGCTTCGTCGATCCAGTAGCGGTAGATCTCCTTCATCCGCTCGACCGCCAGCGGGCTCTTCAGGTTCACGTCGTCCAGGTCTCCCATCGCCCAGGTCAGCGTCTGTTCGCGGTCCCGGAAGTCGGCGATGTTGGGCGTGAAGTTGTAGACCGCGGCGGCCTTGTGCTCCGGGTCGCGCGGGTCGTTCATGCGGAACACGGGGTCGTTCGGGGCCTTCGGAGCGCGCGCCGGGGGATACGCGCCGGCCACCGGCTTCCAGTTCAGCTCCGGGCGCGCCGGGTCGTAGCCGTCGGGCTCCACGGTGAAATAGTTGCCGGTGTGGTTGACGACGATGTCCTGGATCACGCGCAGGCCCAGCGCGTGCGCGTCCGCGGTCAGGGCCTTGTAGTCCTCGAGCGTGCCGAAGTGGGGGTCGATCTTGGTGAAGTCGTAGGCCCAGTAGCCGTGATAACCGCGCGTGCGGATGTAGGGGTTGATCCACTGGTTGTGGACGGGCGGCGTCAGCCAGACCGCGTCGAAGCCCATGCGCTTCAGGTAGGGAAGCTTGCGGCGCAGGCCCTTCAGGTCGCCGCCCTGGAAGCAGTCGTCGTCGGTCGGCGAGTATTCGCCTTTGCCGAAGTCGTCGTTGGACTTGTCGCCGTTCTGGAAGCGGTCGAGCAGCGCGAAGTAGATGACGGCGCCGCGCCAGGAGGGGAGGCTCACCGCGACGACCGGACCAGGACCCTCACGCCGTAGGGCGGGACGGCGACCGAGACCTTCGAGCCGCCGCCTGCCGCGTGCGCGCTCAGGCGGTAGCCGGGGTTCAGCGCGTCCTCGAGGGCCGCGCCCGCGGGGGTGAGGCCCGCGTCCACCCACATCTCGGCGGAGCGGGATTCGGCGGCGGTGTTCATGACGACCACCACCTCGCGGCCGTCGTGGATCCGGCTGAACGCGTAGAGCCCGGCGCCGTTCGGGTCCGACCAGCGCGCGTATTGCTCGCCGCGGCGCAGGGCCGGGTACGCCTTGCGCAGGTCGGCCAGCGCGCGCATGAAGAGGTAGCCGGGGGCGCTCGTGTCGAAGGAATCGCCGCCGTCCGGGGTCCCGGGCTTGAACGCGCCGGCGAACTGGTCGGCGCGGTTGTCGGGGTCGGCGGGGAGGTCGCCGCCCTCCGGGCTCAGGCGCCCGCGCCGCTGCCGGAAAGCCTGCTCGGTGCCCGCGTAGACCAGCGGGATGCCCAGGCTCAGCATCACGTAGGCCAGGCCGACCTTCAGCAGCTCGACGGGGGTGTCGGAGAGCAGGAAGCGGTAGACGTCGTGCAGGTCGATGAACCGGACCAGGCGGGAGGCCGCGGCGTCGCCGAGGACGGCGCGCGCGGCGGCGAGGCTGTTCTCGATGTCGCGCGTCGGGGCGGCCCCGTGCAGCGCGTAGTTGACGCGGCGGAACTCCGGGTAGTTGTAGACGGTGTCCACGCCCCCGCCGGCCAGGTGCGGCGCGAGCTCGGCGTCCACGCCGGTCGAGTCCTCCCCCAGCATCAGGAAGTTGGTCTTGCCCAGGCTCTTCGCGTAGCCGCGGATCGCCTTGGAGAAGACCGGCATGAAGCCGGGCGCCACGTGCCGGATCGCGTCCAGGCGGAAGCCGTCGATGTCGGCCTCCTTCATCCACCACTCGGCGATGTGGATCAGCTTGGCCTGCGTCTCGGGGCGGTCGGTGGCCAGATGGCGGTAGTTCGGCGGGAAGTCGCCGTGCGTGACCTGGTCGGGGTCGTTCCAATCGGTGATCACGCGCTCGCGGGTGAAGTCCTCCGCGCCCAGCTCCACCGGCTTGAGACGGCGCGTCCAGGTGACGGGGCCGGGCTTGTCGTCGCCGGTCCACTGGGTCTTGCCGTCGGAATACTCGAAGACCGGGCCCGAGTGGTTGATCACCCAGTCGAGCACGACGCGCAGGCCTTTGGCGTGGGCCTTGGCGACCAGCTCCTTGAAGTCGGCCATCGAGCCGAAATGCGGGTCCACCGCGAGGAAGTGGATCGGCGCGTAGCCGTGGTAGGCCTGCGGGATGGTCATCGTCAGCGGCGAGACGATGATCGTGGTCGCCCCGGAGCCCTTGATGTAGTCCAGGCGGTCGATGACGCCGCGGATGTTGCCGCCGTGGCGGCTGACGCCGCTCTTCGGGTCGCCCCAGGGCTTGGCCCCGGCGCCCTTGGCGAAGCGGTCCATGACGATCGGGAAGAAGGTCTCGTCGCGCCAGTCCTCGGGAGACGGGTGATAGGTCCGCGCGGGGTCGATGTCCAGCGGGGCCTGGGCCAGCGAGTCGACGGCGTCGGCGGGCGGCGGGAGCTCGCCGTCGCCGGCGGGGGGCCGGACGCTCAGCCAGCCCGCGATCCGCTTGGCGAGGCGGCCGGCCGCGGTGTCCGGGACGGCGGGGTCGTAGGCCTTGGGGCCCGCGGTCCTCGGCGCCAGCGGGTCGCCGGGCTCGGGCGCGGCCTTGACCGGGTTGACCGGGGGCTTGGACGCGGCGCCGTCGAGCGCCGGCCGCGACGCGGCGCCGTCGAGCGG
>JAJXTZ010000253.1 GCA_021783355.1 bacterium
CAGGCCGCGCGCCAGCAGGGCCGCGGGGTCGGCCGGGTCCAGGGCGGCGGCGGCCGACGCGTCGGCCTCGGCGCCGGCGGCGTCTCCCTGCAGGAGCCGGAAGGCCGAGCGCAGGCGCAGGAGGCGCGAGGTCTTGCGCGCGGCGAGGGCGCGGTCCAGGTACTCGAGCGCCAAGCGCCGCTGTCCCGGCGTGGAGAACGGCCGGGTCTCCTCGTAAATCCACTCCGGCCCGGGCCCCGCATCCACGGCCGCGGCGGCGGCCGCGGCGCTGGAGACGGCCGGCGGATCCTCGGGGAAGACGGCGAGGAGCTTGGGGTAGTACGCGGCCAGGTCGGGCCAGCGGTCGCGGCCGGACTCGTAGGTCTTCAGAAGGTCGGCCAATTCCCCCAGATACGGGTACTTCGCGCGCCCCTCCTCGTCGAGCTGCTTCTCCGCGGCGGCCGGGCCCAGGTCGCGGGCGATCAGGCGCAGCATCACCGCGCGCACCACGTTCTCCTTCACGCACTGCTGCCAGTCGTTGTAGCAGTGCCAGGGCAGCCGCCCGTACACGCCCTGCGAGCGCAGCACGCGCCGGCGGTGCAGGTCGCCCAGGGTGTCGAGGAGCCCGTGCGAGATCTCGTGACCGGCGGTGGCGACGAAGTCCTCCGGCGGGAACTCGGGACTGCCCCCCTCCACGCGCGGGCCCACCACGCTCATGATCCGGTAGGTGCCGTCGTCCAGGCGCAGGACGGTGTTCTCCTGCGAGCCGGGCAGGATGAACGGCGACAGGTAGACGCGGTACCCGCCGTCCAGCGGGAAGCCCGCGTAGCGCTGGAGGACGCCCAGGTAGTCGCGGCGCGCCACGTCCGCCTCGAAGTCCTTCGCGCCGGGGTCCAGCAGGCCCCGGTTCTCGCGCACGAAGCCGGCCACGTCCGCGCGGCGCGCGAACGCGGCCAGGGCCTTCATCCAGGCCTCGAACTTCTCCGGGCCCCCGGCCTGATCCACCATGTAGCCGGGCGTGAACCAGCGCGGCCCCATGTCCGGCAGGGGCCCGCGGCGGATCACGGCGTCGGTGCGGTTGCGGAAGTCGAAATAGGCCGGCAGGGCGCGGGTCAGCGCGACCGCGGGGTCGTCCTTGAAGCGCGCGAAGCGCGCGCGCGCCCGGCGCGCGTACGCGATCCTCGGGACGCGGAAGCCGTCCGGCGGGGCCCCCCCGGCCAGCATCTGCACGATGCCCAGGGTCTCCAGCCGCGGGTCCACCGTGATCGGGATCGCGGTCTCCCGCGCGAGGGCGGGGACGGCGGCCAGCAGCAGGGCGGCGAGGAGGGCTTTCATCGTTCTTCCTTGGCGGGGAGCAGGATCGTGACCGCCTCGTCGGCGCGCTGAAGCGCGGCCTCGAGGGTGGCGGCGGTGGCGAAGAACGGCGAGAACTCCCGGTCGCCGGAGCCGGCCAGCAGGACCACGGGGTGCTCCGGGCCGTACAGCGCCGCGAGATTGCGCGAGAGCTCGGCGCGCCACGGGCCCACGGCCGAGAAATTGTAGAGGATCAGGGGCAGGCGCAGGTCCAGGTCCTCCAGCTGCGCGCAGTCGCGGACCTGGAGGCCGCGCGCGGCCGCGGCGATCCCGCCGGCCAGCGCGGGCAGGGTGTCGGCGATCGAGGTGGACGCGGGCACGCGCACCGCGTAGCCGCGCCGCCGGCACAGCACGGCCAGGCGCCAGGCCAGGCGCCCGTAGTAGAGCGGGTGGCCCCGGGTGACCACGCCGACCACGCGCGCGCGGCGGAAGCCGGGCATCACGTCCTTGGCGCACTTGACCGCCTGCTGGTCGGAGCGGCGGAAGACGATGGCGCGGAACGGCACGCCGAAGAGGCCGACGAAGTCCACCACCGAGGAGTCGGACAGGTTGCTGTAGATCAGGTCGCAGGAGGCGATCTCGGCCAGCGCCTGGACCGTGGTCTGGAAGGGCTGGCGGTAGCCCAGGCCCGCCATGCGGAACTCCTTGGTCTTGGGACGGGGCGGGACCCGCAGCCGCGGCATCTGGCGGGCCACCTCGCGGTAGAGCCGGGCGCGCTCGCGCAGGGCGTCCGCGCCCGGCTCCGGGGAAGCGGCGACCGCCGCGAACAGGCGCTCGGCGCGGGCCCACCGGCGCCGCCGCGACAGCAGGTAGGCGCGCAGGAAATCCGCGGCCGGCACGGAGAGGCCGGACTCGTCCAGCGCGGCTTCCGCGTCGCGCTGGCGGTCGGCCAGGGCCAGCAGGCGCACGCGCTCGAAGCGCAGGGCGGGGTCGTCCGGGGCCAGGCGCAGGGCCCGGTCGAGCTCCGCCACCGCGCGGTCGAGCCTGCCTTGGACGAAATAGACCTCGGAGCGCAGCTTGGCGAAGCGCGCCTCGCCGGGGCGCAGGGCCTCGGCCCGCTTCAGGCGCCGCAGGGCGTCGGCGAATTGGGCCTGGTCGCGGTGGATCGCGGCGGCCAGCGCGTCGGGCTCCGGCTCGCCGGGCAGCAGGGTGCGCAGGCGGTCCAGGTCCTCCAGCGCCAGCCAGAAGTAGCCCAGGCGGTTGAGCGCGTCGGCGCGCGCGGCCAGCGCCCAGGGCGAGGTCTCCTGGGCGAGCGCCGCGTCCAGGTCGTCGCGGGCGCCGTCGAGGTCCCCCCAGCGCCCGCGCA
>JAJXTZ010000254.1 GCA_021783355.1 bacterium
GCGCGACCCCGCGCGCGGTCTCGGCGGCCGTGCGCGCGGCGCTGCGCCGGACGCCGCTGCGCCTTCAATACGCCGAGGTCTGCGACGCGCGGACCCTGGAGCCTGCGCGCGACCTCAAGGGTCCGCGGCGCCTGCTGGCGGCCGCGCACCTGGGCCGGACGCGCTTGATTGACAATGTCCCGCTCTAAAGTTAGGATGGATTTGCGATGACGCACGCGAAAGAGCCCTCTCACGCCCGTCACGACGCCTCCGCGAAGCCGGCCTACAAGCGCCAGCAGTACTGGGTGGACGCCCCGCTCCAGCTCCAGATGGTGGGCTTCGTGCTGATCCTGGTGGCCGCCAGCCTCCTGCTGACCGCCTTCAGCGTGTTCCGCGGCGTGCACGAGGCCTCGGTGCAGTCCCGGCAGATCTTTCACTCGCTGGAGTGGATCACCAGCGCGCTGCGGGCGCCGCTGGTGCTGGCCTCCGCGATCTCGCTCTTGGCCAGCGGCCTGCTGACCCTGTTCTGGTCGCACCGCTTCGCGGGGCCCCTGCGCGTGCTCTCCGCCGGCATCGCGCGCGTGCGCCACGGCAACCTGGCCGTGCCGGTGCGCGTGCGCGTCACCGACGCGCACCAGGACCTGGCCGCGGAGTTCCAGGAGATGCAGGAGGCCCTGCGCGGGATGATCGAGGCCGACCGGGCCCGCATCGCGGAGGCTGTCTCCCGCCTGGAGGCCGCGCGCCGGGCCGTGGAGGAAGGGCGCACCGCCGACGAGGCCGACGAGGACCTGGCCCGGGCCCTGGACGAGCTCCGGCACGCCTGCGCCCAGTACCACCTATGAGGCGGGCCGCGCTCGCCGCGGCCGTCCTCCTCGCCGCGGGCCCCGCGTCCGCGGCCCCGCTGGACGCCTTCGTCAAGGCCTTCGGCGCTTCCGGCGCGGCGGCGCTGACCGAGGGCGGCTACCTGGTGGTCCAGGGACGCGGGTCCGACGCGCGCCTGGCCGCGGCGGACTGGAAGGCGCTGGAGACGCTGGCCGCGGCCGCGCCCTCCTGCCGGGCCTTCGTGCGCGACTTCCACGCGGCCGCCGCGGGGACGCTGGTCGCGGCGAAGGCCGACGAGGGCCTGGCCGCCTGCCGCGCCCTGCCCCCGACCGGGGCGATGACCCCGCGCCTGCAGGCCGCGGCCGCGGCGGTCGCGGGCGCGTACCAGGAGCGCTGGTCGCTCTCCGTCGCCAGCGCCCCGGCCGTCGAGCCCGCGGGCCTGCCCAACCTCTTCGACACGCGCTGGGGCCGGGAGTTCGCGCGCGCGCGCCGCGCCGACCGGCTGGAGGACCCGGGCCCGCTGGCGCGGCCGTTCTTCGACGAGTATCTCGCCGGTCCCCGCCCCGACCCGGCGGCGGTCGCGCACTTCGAGTCGGTCGCCTCGGCGCGCGGGATCTTCGGGGTGCCGGTCCTGCTCTCCGCCGACGCGGTGCGCGGCTACCCGTCCGAGGATCTGCGCGCGCTGATCGCGCGCTACCTGCGCGACGAGCGCCGGCGCTTCGGCCTGCGCGCGGACCTGGAGCGCGCGGCGGCCTTCGCCAAGGACAAGGAGACGCGCCGCCGCCTGGACGCGCTCGACGCGCTCTCCAAGGTCCTGGCCGAGACGCCGGGGCCCCTGCCGGCCCTGGAGGCCGCGGTCTCCGACGCGCCGGCGCCGGAGGGCGGGCCGCGCCTGCGCTCGGCGGGCCTGCACCTGCAGGCGCCCACGCGCCTGGGGCAGTACGAGCTGGGCGACGAGGCGACGGTCTCCGGCGCCTACTGGGTGGACGGCCTGCCCGAGGGGGGCAAGGCGGAGGTGGAGGAAACGACCTTCTTGGAGACGCCGGAGGGCTTCTCCGCGGTGGAGACGCGCCGGGTCAAGCGCGGCGACGGGGGCCCGTACCCGTACGAGCGCCGCCTGACGATCGCCGCGTCGCAGCCGTTCGCGGTGCGCGCGGCGGTCTCGGCTCCCGGCGCGGCGCCGCTCGCCGAACGAGTGGAGGTCTCCGTGGCCCCGGACTTCACGCTGGCCCTGGCCAAGGAGGCGGACGCGCTGCAGGACGCGCAGTCCTGCGACCCGCGCTCCGCGCAGACGGCCTACCGGGAGCTCCAGGGGCTGGTCGCCGAGGCCGCCCGCGTCAAGCCGCAGTACGCGGCGCTGCTCAAGCGCGCGCGCCGCGGGGAGAAGGCCGCGGCCGCGGACGCGGCGACGCTGGCCAAGCTCGACGAGGCGGTCGCCGCCTCGCGCGCGGACTCCTCGCCCGACGCCTGCCGCTACGACCTCGCGCGCACGGACGCGGCCATCAAGCTGGCCCGCCGCCTGCCCGCCGGCTGCGACCGGGTCCTGCCCGAGCTCTTCGCTCAGCGCCGCCTGATCTCGCGCCGGGCCGAGGACCAGCGCTGGTTCCTGAGCGCCTCGAAGCGCGCCTCCGCGCGCCTGCGCGCCTGCGACTTCGGCGCGGCGGCGCAGGACTGGACGGACGCGCTCGCGGTCCTGGCGGCCGACCCGGCGGCGCGCTGCGGGGCCGTGGACGCGGCCGCCAAGGACGCGGAGGCGGGTTTGGAAGGCGCGCGCCAGTCCCTGGCCTGGAGCGGGGCGCTGGACGCGGCGCTGGCTCGCGCGCAGGCCGC
>JAJXTZ010000255.1 GCA_021783355.1 bacterium
GCGCCAGCGACGAGGGCGCCGCCGCCGCGAGCGCGGCCGCCGGCGCGGGCGCCGCGGGCGCGGATTCTCCGTCGCCGGGACCGGGCTCCGCGGCGGGCGGGGCCTCGGCGTCGAGGGCGGTCCCCGGGGCGTAGACGTCCACCACGAAGCGGCGCGGGTCCTTGAGCTCCGCGGCGCGCCAGCGCTCGCCGGAGGACGCGAAGCGCACCAGCACGCGGGCCGAGCGCGCGAGCTGGTCCACCTCGTAGGAGGCCACGATCCCGTCGTCCACCTCCACGCGCTCGCCGCCGTCCACCACGCCGAACGGGACCGTGATCTCCACGGCGCCGACGCCGCGCGCGACCGCGCGGGCGGCGACCCCGGGGCCGAGCTCGACGGCGATGCGCGTGCGCTCGCGGTAGGAGAACGCGTGCACCGGGCCGGCCGTGGTGCGGCGCTCGACGTCCAGCGTCCGGGTGCCCGCGTCGTAATGCGCGTCGAACCCGCTCCAGCGGGCGAAGGCGTCCGACGCCAGGAAGTCCATCGGGAGGAAGGCGCGCGACGCGCGCACGATCACCGGCGCGGGAAGGTCCAGGGTCCGCGCGCCGGCCGCGGCCTTGTCCGAGTCCACGACGAACTGCAGGGTCCGTCCGCGCAGGGTCAGCTGGACGCGCCCCGAGACCGGGTACCAGTAGACCTGGCCCCCGTAAATCGCCCCGACCGCGCGCGCGTCCACGTAGAGCCGCGAGCCGGCGCGGTAGACGGCCGCGGCGGCCTCGGGGCGCCCGGAGACGACGACGGCCGCGGTCTCCGCCGCCCGCGCGGGCGCGGGGACGAGGCACAGGGCCAGCAGCGACGAGAGGAGGGCGCGTCTCATTCGAGGATGATCTTGTACTCCTCCCACGGCAGCTGGGGGTCGCTCTGGACCTTGACCGAGCGCTGGACGTTCTTCTCGATGACCGCGTGCTGAACCCGGAAGGCCTCGGCCACGTCCGGGTGCAGCAGGACGCGGATGGAGCCGCCGGGGCGGCCGCCGGTCATCTCGAAGATCTCGCGCTGGATCTTGATGCGCATCGTCTCGGTCGAGAGCACGCGCCCCGAACCGCGGCATTCCGGGCACTCGGAGGTGAGGAGCGCCGCGGTGGACATGCGCTTGCGCTCGCGCGTGAGCTCCACGAGCCCCAGGCGCGTGATCGGCAGTATGCGGATCTTCGCGCGGTCGGCGCGGCACGCCTCGGCGAAGGCCTCCATCACCTTCGCGCGATTGGACGCCTTGCGCATGTCGATGAAGTCCACCACGATGATCCCGCCGATGTTGCGAAGGCGCAGCTGTTGGGCGACCAGGTGCGCCGCCTCGACGTTGGTCTGCGTGACGGTCTCCTCCTGCGACTTGGAGCCGGTGAACCGGCCGGTGTTCACGTCGATCGCGCACAGGGACTCCGCCTCTTGGATCACGATCGAGCCGCCGTTGGGCAGGGGCACCTTGGTCTCGCGGATGCGGGCGATCTCGCCCTCGATGTGGAAGGCCTTGAAGATCGGCGTCTTGGCCTCGTAGAGTCGCACGCGGTCCTTGAGCTCCGGCGCGAAGCCCTCGACGAACGAGACGATCTCCTGGTGGGCCTCCTTGCCGTCCACCATGTACACGTAGACCTGGTCCGACATCAGATCGCGCGCGACCTGCAGGGCGAGGCTCAGGTCCTGATGCAGCAGGGTCGGCGGCGGGGTCTCGTCGAACTTCTTCTGGATCTTCTGCCAGGCCTCGAGCAGGTACTTGACCTCGCGCTCGAGCTCCTCCTCCGAGGCCCCCTCGGCCTCGGTGCGCACGACCAGCCCCTTGCCGCCGAGGTGGGCGGCGACGAGGCGGTCCACGATCTTCTCCAGGCGCGCGCGCTCCTCGGGCTCGGCGATGTGCTTGGAGATGCCGACGTAGTTCTGGAACGGGGTGTAGACGAGGTAGCGGCCGGGCAGGGTCACGTCCATCGTCACCTTCGGGCCCTTCGTGCTGATCGCCTCCTTGGCGACCTGGATCATGATCTGCTGGCCCTTCTTCAGCGTGGCGTCGATCGCCGCGCCCTTCTCGCCGACCACGTCGGAGATGTACAGGTAGGCGTTCTTCTCGAAGCCGATGTTGACGAACGCCGAGGAAATGCCGGGCAGGACGTTCTCGACGGTGCCCTTGTAGATGTTGCCGACGATGTTCTGCGCGCTCTTGCGCTCCCAGTGCAGCTCGGCCAGGCGGCCGTTCTCCAGGATCGCGATGCGCGTCTCCTCGAACGAGGCGTTCGCCAGGACCTCGCGCTTGACCGGCGGGCGCACCCCGCGCACCTCGTTGGTGCGCTCGTGGGCGTGGCGCTCCTCGCGGCGCTCGTCGCGCCGGCGTCCCGGCTCGTGACCGCGTCCGCCGCGGTCTCGGTCGCGGTCTCGGCGCGGCTCGCGCCGCTCGTGGTCGCGCTTTTCGCCGTCGCGCCGCTCCGGCTCGTGACGCTCGTGGTCGCGGCGGTCATTGCGGTCGTGGCGCTCGCGGCGCTCCGGCTCGCGGCGCGGCTGGGCCGGGGCCGGCTCGGCCGGCGCCCGGTCCTGAACCGCCGGGGCCTCTCCGGCCGGACCCTGGGGCTCGGGCCGGCCGGGGGCCGCCGGA
>JAJXTZ010000078.1 GCA_021783355.1 bacterium
CGGCGGGGCTCGGCGCGCCCGGCACGATCTCCAGCACCACGCGCCCGCGCGCGCCGGTCCAGCGCCGCGCCGCGCGGCGCACCCCGGCCGCGTCCGTCTTCAGCAGGCGCGCGAAGTCCCGCGGCAGGTCCGCCGGGTCGCCGATCAGGGCGGCGTAGGAGCTCAGCGTCTGCGCCCGCTCGGCCGGGGAGAGCTGACCCTCCAGCCAGGCGCGCTCCAACTGGATCTTGGCGCGGGAGAGCTCCCCGGCGGTCGGGCCGTCGCGGCGGAAGCGCTCCAGAACCGCGTCCGCCGCGGCCAGGACCTCGCCCAGGTCCGCGTCCGCGCGCGGGGACAGGAACAGGCCGAAGAGGTCCGTGCCGCGCGCGTTGTAGTGGCTGGACCAGTACGGCGCGTGCGCGCCGGCCGACAGGGCCAGGCGGCGCGTCTTGACCAGCTCCGCGTGCAGCGGGCTGTCCTCGCCCCCGCCGAGGATCGCGGCCAGCACGCACAGCGCCCAGTAGTCGGCCGAGCCGCGCTTGGGCGCGTGCCAGCCGGCCACCACCAGCGGATTGTTGGCGAGCGGGTCCTCCACGCGCCGGCGCGTCTCGCCGGAGAGGCGCGGCTCGTCCAGGCGCGGAGGGCGCGGACGGCCGCGCCGCTTGACGGCGCCGAAGTGGCGGCGCACCAGGCGGCGCGCCGCGGCCGGGTCCACGTCGCCGACCAGGGCCAGCGTCGCGTTGTCGGGCGCGTAGTGGCGGTCGTAGAAGCGGCGCACGTCCTCGAGCGTGGCCGCGCGCAGGTCCTCCTCCACGCCGATCGTCGGGTGCGCGGCCTCCCAGCGCGAGAACGCGAGCTCCCCCATCGTCGCGTCGGTCGCGCGGCGGTAGGGCTGGTTGGCGTAGCTCTGCCCCATCTCCTCCAGGACCACGCGCTTCTCCACCTCCAGCTCGCGCGCGGAGATCAGGAGGCCGCGCATGCGGTCGGCCTCGGCCCAGAGGACGGCCTCCAGCGCCCAGGACGGCACGACCTCGTGGTAGGTCGTGTTCGTCTTCATCGTGTACGCGTTGTCCAGGCCGCCGTTGGTCTCCACCAGCCGCGAGATCGCGTTCGGGGGCAGGTTCGCGGTGCCCTGGAACATCAGGTGCTCGAAGAGGTGCGCGAACCCCGCCCGGCCCGGCTCCTCGTCCAGCGAGCCGACGCGGTAGGTCAGCGACACCGCCACCAGGGGCGCGGAACGGTCGGTCTGGACGACGACCTTCAGGCCGTTCGGGAGCTTGAAGACGCGCGTGGGCAGGTTCAAGGGCGCCTATTCTACCTCAAAGCGCCCCCCCGCGCGGGCGGCTTGACGCGCGCCGCGGGGAAGTGATGAACTTGGCTCATGAAGATCCTCGCGGGCGTCCTCGGAACGATCGCCGTCCTGGTCCTGGCCCTCGGGCTGTGGGCCGTGGGCACCTACAACGGCCTGGTCGGCCGCCGCGAGAACGTGGCGCGGTCCTGGTCGCAGGTGGAGAACCAGTACCAGCGCCGCATGGACCTGATCCCCAACCTGGTGGCCACCGTCAAGGGGTCGGCCAAGTTCGAGCGCGGCACGCTGCAGGCCGTCGTGGACGCGCGCTCGCGCGTCGGCTCGATGACCGTGGACAAGAGCGTGCTGGAGGATCCGGCCGCGTTCAAGAAGTTCGAGGCCGCGCAGGCGGGCCTGACCTCGGCCCTGTCGCGCCTGATGGTCGTCGTCGAGCGCTACCCCGACATCAAGTCCACGCAGAACTTCCGCGACCTGCAGGTCCAGCTGGAGGGCACGGAGAACCGCATCGCGGTCGCGCGCAAGGACTTCAACGACGCCGCGCAGGACTACAACACGGCCATCAAGGTCTTCCCCGCCTCCGCGATCGCCGGCTTCGGCGGCTTCCGCGACCGCCCGTACTTCGAGGCGACGCCCGGCGCCGAGAAGCCCCCCGTCGTGAGCTTCGGCGGGCGTTGACCGCGGTCAAGTTCGCATTTTGACGAAAGTCCTATAGCCGCCTTGGGCCTTTCGGGCATCATGAGGTCATGAACAAGCTCTTCCTGACCCTCGCCGCCGCCGCCGCCCTCGCCGTCCCCGCCCGCGCCCAGCAGGCGGAGTCCCTCGCCTCCGGCGCCGCCGCCTCCTTCGAGGCGCGGCTCGCCGCGGCCCCCCGGCCGATCCTGCCCGAGGACGTGTTCGCGGGCGTGCCCGCCTGCGGCGTGCTGGACGTCAAGACCATCCGCGCCTGGACCCTCCAGGAGGCCGCGGACCTCGCCGCGCCCTGCCTGAAGGCCGTCGGCGCCAAGGTCGGCGCCTCCCTCGACGCGCGCCCCGGCTTCCTGGCCTCCGGCGTCGCGGGCGCGCCCGCGCTCCCGGGCCTGCTGCTGGCCTCCACCGTGGCGCCGGGCTCCATGCTGCAGCATGAGATCGAGTACTCCCTGGCGCGCCGCGGCGGGCGCCTGCTGGGTCAGCCGGCCCGCCTGCTGGTCCGCGGCGAGCTCGCCCCGATGGCGGTCAGCTCCGTCCAGCCCGCGCTGAGCCGCTGCTTCATGGCCGACGTGGTCCGCGAGCTCAAGAGCGGGGACGACTTCGTGAAGTACTACGGCTCCTGCCTGCGCCGCGACCCGGAGTTGGGCATCTCGGGCCTGACCGGCGGCCGCGACCTCACGGTCACCGTGGAGACGAGCCGCGCCCCCCGCGAGGCGGCCGCGCTCAACGGCTTCGTCGTGGTCAACCCCGGCGCCGGGCCGGTGCGCGTGATGATCGTGGCGCGCCCGGCCGCGCGCTGACGCCGGGTCAGTACCGGCCGTAGCGGCTGCAGCTGCAGCGCAGTTCGTCCACGGACGGGTAGATCCCCCCGCGCGAGAACTCCGTGACCCCCGCCAGGTCGCCGCAGTGGACGCAGGGCTTCCAGCCCTCCTCGGTCCAGCGGCAGTGCAGGTAGCCGGCGCACCCGTCCGGACGCCGGACGGTCTGCACGATCTCCACGGGACTCACGACGAGGGCGTCCTTCTCGACGACGGGCGGGCGATGGGCGTTCATGACGGGGATCCTCTCTTCCTCGGATTGTAATCCTTGTCATTTAAAAAAACAAGCCCCGCCGGGGGTCTCCCCCGGCGGGGCTTCTCGTCGATCCGTCCGTCGTTTCAGCGCGCGAAGGCCAGCGCGGCCGGCGCGTAGGAGACCTTCGCGGTCTCCAGCTCGTCGGTGAACGCCGTGGACGAGACGGTCCCGCCGTCGCGGCGGATCGAGTAGCGGACGTAGTACTTCTTGCCCGCCGCGGGCTGCTGGGAGAACTCGGACGCGTACTTGCTCAGGTCCACCGAGTACGACGCGGCGACCGGGAGGACGATGTCCTTCTTCAGCAGCGTCGAGTCCGGGAAGATCGGCACGTCCTTCTTGAGCTCGACGCGCAGCGTGATCGTCTCGCCCGGATAGTAGGAGGCCCACTTGTCGGTGAAGGTCGCGACGAGCTGCGGGGTGACGGTCGCCAGCACGCCGACGGGGTCCGGCGCCTCGGGGGTGCGCCCCACCGCGGCCATCACGATGTCCCCGTCGTTGCCGTTGGAGATCTCCTTGTAGTCGTAGGCCGTCTGGATCGGATCGGCGTAGACCCACGGACCGTTCATGCACACGCGGAAGCTGTCGCGCTCCCACGGCAGCAGGGCTCCCCGGCCCTGCAGCGTGATCTGCACGCCCTGGCTCCAGCTCGTGCCGGGAACCTCCCAGCAGTTCTGGCCGCCGCCGTGGCGCGGGTCGCCGACGGGGACGCACTGCGTGTTCCACTCCTGGCTGCGCAGCCAGACGCGGTCGGACACCGTTTTGTCCGCGGCGCCGAAGCTGATCGTCGCGCAGTCCATGTCGTAGCGCAGCGCGTGCATCTTCACGGGGGTCTTGTCCTTCTTGACCGCGTCCTTCGCTTGGGCGACGATCGCGGAGACGTCCACGCCCTGGTCGAACGAGACCTGCGGGGCGGCGAGTGCGGGGGCGGCGGCCGCGGCGAGCAGAAGCAGGGCGGCCATCATCGGCGTTCTCATCTTGGGGGGTTCCTCTCGGGTGCGGACTGCGGGCTCCGTCGTCGATAATACCAAAAGTCCCACCCCCCGTCTAGGCCCTCCGGGTCCGCGCGGCGGGTCCTTCGGCCTTGCTAGAATGAGGCGTGGCCGACGACGACATCCGCCGCCTGCTGACCCAGACCGAGGTCCTGCGCGCGCCCCAGCGCCGCCTGGCGACCTTCGGCGCCACGCGCGTGGCCTACCACCTGCTGTCCCCGATCGACGGGGACGCCGGGCGCACCCGCGTGCGCGAGGGCTCCGTGGTCTCCGAGCGCCCCAAGATCCTGACCCCCGAGGCGTTCCGGGAGCGCTTCGAGGGCTTCGGCGACGACGCGGCCGGGTTCGCGCGCTGGGCGGCCGAGCGCTACCGCGACCTGCTGCGCGCGCTGGAGTACAACTTCCGCAACCAGGGCATGGCCGCGCGCGTCGTCTCCGAGGACCCGCGCCAGGTGGCCGACCGCCTGCTGACCGACCTGGACGCGCGCGGCGTGGACGACCGGGCCGTGATCCGCTGTCCGGACGGCGCCTGGGCGCTGGCCCTGATGACCTTCACGCTCGACGAGGCCGCGCGTTCCTTCCCCGGGCACGTGCGCGACCTGGAGCGGCGCGCGATGTTCGCCCCCGACCGCAGCGAGGGCGACCGCCGCAGGCGCGAGGTGGAATCGCTGTTCGCCGGCGCCGCGAAGAGCCCCGCCGCGCGCGAGGCGCTGGGCGCCAAGCTGCGCGAGTACGGCCTCTTCGACGAGTACGAGGACCGCTTCCTCGGGCTCTACTAGCCCGCGGGGATCACGGCGCCCAGCGGCGCCTGGGTCGACCCGGACGCCTTCACGTTCTCCGACGAGTTCGAGTAGTTCAAGAGCAGACCCGCGGTCCCGCCGGGCGAGCCCGATTTGAGGAACAGGATCCGGCTTCCGGAAAAGTCGCCGGTGCCGCTGCTGCTGCCGTTCACCGGCAGGTCGGCGGTGGTCAGCGTGTAGATCGCCGACGAGGCCGGCGCCGCCGCGGCGGCCGCGGCGTAGCTGACCGCGCTGTATTTATAGTTCGAGTCCGAGATGGCGCCCGACATGCTGATTCCGACATAGGTGAATTGGCGGGCGCCGAAATCCACGTTGACCTGCATGGTGTAGGTCCCGGAAATCGGGACGTTCGTGGTCCCGCAACTCGTGCAGCCGGTCCAAGAGCCGGCCCCGTTGTAGCCGCCGGTTCCCGACTGAATGGCGAGGATGTCGCTCCACGACGAGTACGGGGAGACGGCGCCCGTCTGCTGGGACGCGAAGGACGCCGCATCGGGCTGGCCGGCGACGAGGGTCGAAGCCGCCCCCCGGAAGACGGCGCCGCCGGCGGCGGCGCCTTGTCCCGAGGCCTGGGTGGCCGAGGCCGTCCGGCCGGCCTCGCCGCCGCCGTTCGTGGTCGCGCCGCCCTGCGCGTTCAGCGGGCCGAGGACGGCGTTCAACTGGTCCAGCGAGAGGCGGAACGGCGCGCTGGGCCCCGCGGCCGTGATCGTGGTGCCCCAGCCGCCGGCGTCGATGTCGACCGAGCCGTGCTGGTTGCCCACCGTGATGCCGCCGGCACGCTCCTGCGCGTTGTTGTCCGGGCCGGGCCCGAGGAGAACCACCTCGGCCCGGCCGTCGCCGACCGAGCCGCCGACGATGGTGCCGCGGATGCCGATGGTGCCGACCGGCAGGGCGACGCGCATGTCGTCGGGGCGCCGCCGGGCGATCTTTCCCGTCACGAAGCGGAACACGCCCTTGGCGATCGTGGCCGAGACCTTGCCGGCGCTGGTCGCCGGGTCGTAGACGAAGGTGTCGAGCACCATGTCGCTGTTCGGCCCGAGAGTGAAGGTGGTCTGGTCGCGGAGCAGGAGCTGGAGACGGCCGCCGGGGCCGGTCTTCACATGGTCGTTGAGGTAGACGGGCTGCCCGCTGCCGAGGATCCGTCCCGCGGGAGCGCCGGGCGCGACGGCCTCCACCCGGCCGCGCACCGCGGCGGCCACGCCGATGCCGATCAGGCCCGCGGCGGGGGGTAGGGCGGCCGCGGAGGCGGCGCCGGAGAACAGGGAGAACAGGAGGAGCAGGCCCAGGATTTTCATGTCAGATCCCCCACTTATAAGTGACGAAGAAAGTCGCCTTGTGGTTCGAGTAAGAGTAGTTGATCACGTTCGAGCTCTCGCGGAAGTACTCATAGCCGATCGAGGCCTCGAAATCCTTGAGCCCGCGCCAGAGCAGGTCCAGGGGCTGGCCGTACAGGACTTGGGCGACCAGCGCGTCGTCGTGCCGCACGACGCCCGGCGAAACGGTGTCGTCGGGGGAACGGTAGCGGTCGAACTCCCCCGTCACGCCGAGGAGCACGAAGCGGCCGCGCCCGAGCAGGCGCAGCCACTGCGCGCCCGGCGACTCGCGGCGGTATGCGGAGCTCGCGGCGTTGCGCGCGTTCTTGCGGCGATGCAGGGCCGTGAGGGTCAGGCGGTCGAGTGGATCCGGGGTCCACGAAGCGCCCGCCGTCCAGTCCATTTGGTCGCCGGTGCGGTCCTGGGCGAACGTGACGCGCGGAGTGTCCGTGAAATCCTGGTACGAGTGCTCGAACTCGATCCAGCCGCGCCAGTCCGGCGCCAGTCGGCGCTCGACGCGCAAGTCCGCGTTGCGGCTGCGCAGGTAGGTGCTCTGGGAGAGCAGGACGTGGTCGAACGAAAACGACGGAGTGAAATCGGCCCAGCGCGTGCGGACCAGCGCGCCGACCTTGGGCGAGTAGGCCTGGAGATTGAGCAGGTCGTAGACTCTCTGCTCGGCGCGGTAGTAGGTGAAGCGCGCGAAGACCTGGTCGCCGGTGGGACCGAAGACGGAACGGCTGGCCCCGACGGAGCCGACGAACTGCAGGTTGGAGTCCGCCTTGCGGCGCGACTGCGCGTCGAGAGCGAACGGGATCCCGTAAACGAGACGCGTGCCCCGGTCCGGCGCGGCGTTGCGGTTGTCGTCGACGCCGATCCCGAAAGTCAGGCGCGCGTCGAAGTGCGACAGGCGCCGCCGCGAGCGCACGACCCGCGCGTACTCGGCGGCCTCGTCACGGACCTCGCGCGGCAGGGCCGGGGTCGCCAGCACGCGCTCGAGCTCCACCGCCGCGTCGGCCGCGTCGTCCAGGCGCACCAGGACCACGCCGTAGAGCAGCCGCGTGCGGTAGCGCGACGGGTCGACGAGCAGGACGCGTTCCAGCGTCGTCGCCGCGCCGCGCAGGTCGCCCGCACGGATCTGCTGGAGCGCGTAACGCTCGTTGAGGCCGACGTCGTCCGGACGGCTCAAGATCTCCTCGAACGGGATCTCGGCCGGGGCGCTGGAGACGGCCAGCGAGGCGGCGGAGGCGGACTGGGCCTCCTCCACGGTCTTGACGGCGGCGGTCGGGTTGCGGCTGGGCCGGTCCAGGTTCGCGGAGCCTTGGGCGCGGGCGGCGGAGGCGCACAGACATAGCGCGGCGGCGAAGGTGAGCTTTTTCATGGAGGGTCGGATATTCTACCATCCCCGTCCGGATGCGCAAAATCCCGAAGCTCCGCGTCGGCCGCTCCGCGCGCTGGCTGATCCCGCTGGCGGTGCTGGCCGGCATGACGGCCCTGCGCGCCTACGACCCGTCCTGGAACCGCGACCTGCGCCTGCGCGCCTTCGACGCGTTCCTGAACCTCTCGCCGCGCCCGTACCGGGACCTGCCCGTGCGGGTGATCGACATCGACGAGGACACGCTCGCCAAGGAGGGCCAGTGGCCGTGGCCGCGCACTCTGGTGGCGCGCCTGGTGGACCGGCTGACCGCCTTCGGGGCGTCGGTGGTGGTCTTCGACGCGACCTTCCCCGAGCCCGACCGGACCTCCCCCGCCCGCGCGGTCCGCGCCTGGCCGAACGGCCCGGGGCTGGCCGCCGTCAAGGCGGCGGCCGCGCGCCTGCCCGACCACGATGCGGTCCTGGCCCGGGCGCTGGCGGCCTCGCGCACGGTGCTGGCGTTCACTCCGCGCGCCGAGGCGTCCAAGGACCTGCCCGAGCCCAAGGCGCGCTTCGCCTTCGGCGGCGACGGGCCGCGGGCCTTCCTGCGCCTCTACAAAGGAGCCGTCGACAACCTGCCCGTCCTGGACCGAGCGGCGACCGGCCTGGGCAGCTTCGGCTTCGAGGCCGAGGACGACGGGGTGATCCGCCGTGCGCCCCTCCTCTGGAACGTGGGCGGCCGTCTCTTCCCGTCCCTGTCCATCGAAGCCCTGCGGGTCGCGCAGGGCGCCGCCGACATCGCGGTCAAGTCCTCCGGAGCCAGCGGCGAGGCCTCCTTCGGAGAGCACACCGGCATCAGCAAGCTGAAGGTCGGGCAGTTCGTGATCCCCACCGACGCGCGCGGCCGGATCTGGGTGGACTACTCGCCGGAGGACCCGCGCCGGACGATTCCCGCCTGGCGCGTGCTGGAGGACAAGGCGGCGCCGCCGGGGCTGGAGGGGGCGATCTGCTTCGTGGGCACCAGCGCGGCGGGCCTGAAGGACATCCGCGCCACGCCGCTCAATCCCGCAGCCGCCGGCGTCACGGTGCACGCGAACATCGTGGAGCAGATCCTGACCGGGACCTACTTGGAAAGGCCGGACTGGGCGACGGGAGCCGAGATCCTGTTCACCCTGGCCATGGGCCTCCTGCTGATCGTCCTTCTGGCCCGCCTGGGCGCCGCGTGGTCGGCCCCGGCCGCCGCGGGGATGGTCGCCGCGGCCCTGTGGCTGGCCTGGCGCTTTTTCACGGCGTCGCACCGCCTTCTGGACCCGGTGTTCCCGGCCGCGACGCTGGTCGCCGTCTACCTGTCCTTCGCCGCCGCCGCCTACATCCTCAGCGAGAAGGACCGCCGCCGCATCACCGACACCTTCGGCCGCTACCTGTCGCCCCAGGTGGTCGAGAAGCTCGCCAAAAGCCGCGGCGCCGTGGAGCTGGGCGGCGAGACGCGCGAGATGACCTTCCACTTCTGCGACATCCGCGGCTTCACCACCATCTCCGAAGGCTTCGACCCCCACGGCCTGACCGAGTTCATCAACCGCTTCCTGACGCCGATGACGCAGGTGATCCTGGACCACGACGGCACCATCGACAAGTACATGGGCGACTGCATCATGGCCTTCTGGAACGCGCCGATGTCGGTGCCCGACCACGCGCGCAAGGCCTGCGCGGCGGCGCTCGCGATGCACGCGCGGCTCAAGGAGCTCAACGCGCTCTGGCAGGAGGAGGCCAAGGCCCAGGGCCGGAGCCTGCCGCTGATCCGCATCGGCACCGGCCTCAACACCGGGGCGTGCGTCGTCGGCAACATGGGCTCGACCCTGCGCGTGGACTACACGGTCCTCGGCGACGACGTGAACCTGGCGTCCCGCCTGGAGGGCCAGTCGAAGTCCTACGGCGTGAGCGTCGTGATCGGCCCGACGACGCGCGCGCAAGCGCCTGATTTCGCCGCGCTGGAGCTGGATCTCATCAAGGTGAAGGGCAAGACCAAGCCGGTGCGCATCTTCGCCCTGCTGGGCTCGCCGGAGGAGGCCGCCGCCGAGGGCTTCCGGTCCCTGGCCCGCGCCCACGAAGCCATGCTCGCCGCCTACCGCGCGCAGGATTGGGACGAGGCCGAACGCTATATGAAGGAAGCCCGCTCCTTGGCCGGGGGCCGCGGCCTCGACACCCTCTACGACCTGTACGCCTCCCGCCTGGCCGCCTTCCGCGCCGCCCCGCCCGGGGCGGACTGGGACGGCGTGTTCACCGCGACCTCGAAATAGCGCCGCGCCGGGACCGAAGGGCCTAAATTAAAATAGGCCTTGCGGCCCCGAATATGTTATATCCGGTTCGGAGCGATCGTCCGCCGCGAGGGGTCGCGGCGGCTCCCATTGGAGGTGTTTATGGTCCGAGCCATCCGTGTTCCGGCGCTCCTGGCGCTGGGACTCTTCGCGTTCGCCTCTCCGTCGTACGCCGCCGTGCCCGCGACGCGCCGCATCGTCGTGTTCGCGGCCTCCGTCCCCGCCGCGCAGCGCGTCGCGCTGGCCGAGGGGTCCGGGGCCAAGGTCGTCCGCGAGCTGCCGCTGATCCACGCGGTGGTCATCGAGACGCCATCCAACCGCATCAGCGTCGCCGAGACCCAGCTGACCGCGATGTCCGAAGTCTCCCGCATCGACCCGGACCCGAAGATCAACTGGCTGCAGATGGCCGACGCGCCCGGCGTGGACTTCGCCCTGCCGAGCGTCCGGTCGATCGCGGCGCCGTTCCAGGCGCTGACCAAGCGCGCCGCCCGGCGGCCCGCCGCGGCGCCGAGCGTGCCGTGGGGCATCGCCCGCGTCCAGGCCCCTCAGGCCTGGAGCGTGTCGAAGGGGCAGGGCGTGAAGGTCTGCGTCATCGACACCGGCATCGACCGGACCCACCCGGACCTGAAGGCCAACATCAAGGGCGGCTGGAAC
Source organism: bacterium (assembly GCA_021783355.1). Taxonomy (GTDB): domain Bacteria; phylum Elusimicrobiota; class Elusimicrobia; order UBA1565; family UBA9628; genus GWA2-66-18. The sequence goes on from JAJXTZ010000078.1 coordinate 10,469, forward strand.
GCGGTGGCCAAGTCCGCCGACTTCAACGACGACAACGGCCACGGCTCGCACGTGTCCGGCACGATCGCCGCCGTGGGCGACGCGACCGGCGTGATCGGCGTGGCGCCGAAGGCCGGCCTGTACGGCGTGAAGGTCCTGGACGCCAACGGCTCCGGCACCTTCGACGACGTGATCGCCGGCATGCAGTGGGCCGTCGACCACCACATGCAGGTCGCGAGCATGAGCCTGGGCGCCAGCCAGGGCAACCAGGCCCTGGCCGACATGGTCAAGGCCATGCACGACGCCGGGGTCACCCTGATCGCGGCGGCGGGCAACTCGGGCGGCGCCGTCGGCTACCCGGCGGCCTACCCGGGCGCCATCGCGGTGGCGGCCTCCGACTCCAACGACCAGCTCGCGGATTTCTCCAGCCGCGGCCCGCAGGTCGCTGTGATCGCGCCGGGCGTGGACGTGTACTCCACCTACAAGGGCGGCGGCTACGAGACCCTCTCGGGCACCTCGATGGCCACGCCCCACGTCTCGGGCCTGGCGGCCCTCTTCGTCGCGACGCACCCCGGGGCCACCCCGGACCAGGTGCGCGCGGGGCTGGAGGCGGCGGCGACCAAGCTGCCGGGAGTCCCGGCCGAGGGCCAGGGCGCGGGCTTGCCCAGCGCCGTCAGCCTGGTCAACCGCTAAGCCGCAGCCGCTTCGCCGGAGCCCCTCGTCCCCGCGCGGGACGGGGGGCTCCTCATTTCCCGGCGGGCGGGGCCAGGCGCAGGACGGCGGTGCCCTCGGCCTCGTCCGAGAAGACCAGGCTCAGGGGCGGCGACGGGACCGCCCAATCGTCGAAGTCGGACAGCAGCGAGCGGGCGCCCGGCGACAGGAAGGCCCGCGGCCCGGTCCCGCGCGTCAGCACGAAGGCCGCGCCGCTCGCGCGCAGGCCGGCCAGCCAGGCCCGGCGCGACGGCGCCGCGGACGGGAAATACGCCGGGCGCCCGGTGACCAGCGTCAGGAGATACGGCTCCGTGGAGACGAAGGCCGCGTCCGCCGGCGCGCGGTCCCGGATCCAGGCCGCCGTGCGCGGCCACAGCTGCGCGCGCGGCGCCGTCCAGCCCGAGCGCGCGTAGGACAGGTCCCGCCCGAACCCCGGCAGAAGCGCCGCCGCCAGGACCAGCGCGGCCGCCGCGCGGTTCTTGCGCCAGAGCGCCGCGAAGGCCTCCGCCCACAGCGGGACCAGCGGCGCCAGGAAGGCCAGCGCGTAGCGGCTCTGCCAGGCGCGCCAGCCCAGGTGCAGGGCCAGCAGGGCCGCCAGCAGCGTCCCCGCCGCGAGCGCCGCG
>JAJXTZ010000079.1 GCA_021783355.1 bacterium
CGCGGGAATCTTTTGGGACGGCCTCGAACATGCGTAGCAACAGTTTGTCGTTGTTCTGCCGACGCTATCGCTTCATCGGAGCGTATGCTAAAATAAGCCATCAACCGCTGAAAAATTTTCGTCCGTTCACGGAAGGGTGACCGAGCGGTTGAAGGTAGCAGTCTCGAAAACTGCCAGGGATGCAAGTCCCTCGTGGGTTCGAATCCCACCCCTTCCGCCACTTTTACGGAGAGTCCCCCGCCCCCATGTCCTCCTGGATCAAGAAGCTAAACCCCTTCAAGAAGGCCGAAGAGACCGCGCCCGAAGGAGGCGCGCCGTCCCTGCCCGGCATCCCCGGGATGCCGCAGCTGCCGCCGGAGCTGGCCAACGACCCCAAGGCCAAGGGGATGATGGGCGCCTTCCTGCGCAAGTGGAAGGACCCGGCGTTCCTCAAGCAGCTGCGCACGCTGGCCATGCACATGCAGAAGGACGGCGTGGACGTGAAGGACATGGCCGCGGTCAAGGCCTGGATCGAGAAGAATCAGGACCGCATCGAGAAGGGCGAGTTCAAGGACGCCCCCACCGCCCCGGGCGAGACCTTCGTGAAGACCGGCCCGGACACGGGCCGCAACGAGCCCTGCCACTGCGGCTCCGGCAAGAAGTTCAAGAAGTGCCACGGCCGCTGACGCGGCGGGCCGAGCGCGCGTCGGTCAGGCGTCCAGGCGCTCGAGCTGGAGACGGCGGTTGAGGGCCTCGGCGCCTTCCTTCACCAGGCCCAGCTGAAGGTCCATGCTCTGGTCCACCCAGCGGCGGACCAGCGGAGACAGCGGGCGCAGGAGCAGCGGCAGCTCGTAGGTCTCGCCATGCTCCACCACCGTGCCGCCCACCACCGGACGCACGGACATCCAGGACTCGGCGCTCTTGAGCGGGCCCTGCACCAGCACGCCGCGGTAGCCGCCGTCCTTGGTGAGCTGGAAGCGGATGGTGCCGCGCCACGGCAGGCCCATGAAGCGGCCCGACGTCTCGGCCCAGAGGCCGTCGCTGGCCTCGGTCACCTCGATCGCCGCGATCTTGGGGTCGTAGGACGGCAGGGCCTTGAGGTCGGACAGGTACGCCCGGACCGAATCCCTCGGCGCGCTCACGAGGATGCGGCGCGTCACGATGATCATCGAGGGGGCTCTATCGGAGAAATCTGGAGCGGGCGAGCGGAATCGAACCGCCGTCTGATCCTTGGCAAGGACCCATTCTACCATTGAACCACGCCCGCGGTTCGACGACGATTCTAGCACGAATCAGGCCGGCTTGGGAAGATGGTCGGCGTCCACCGCGCGCAGCGGGAAGTGCTGCTGCATGGACGCGGCCTCGTCTTCCACCATGCGGCGGTTCTCCTCTTCGCGCGCCTGGAGGATCTCGCCGAACTTCTCGCGCAGGGCCGCCACCACCTTGGGGTCGAAGAGCTTGCCCGAGCGCTCCTCGATGTACTGCAGCGCGTCCTCCACCGTCCACTCGCCCTTGTACACGCGCTTGGAGGACAGCGCGTCGAACACGTCGGCCACGGTGACGATGCGCGCCTCCAGGGGGATGTGCTCCCCCTGGAGGCCGTTGGGATAGCCGGAGCCGTCCCAGCACTCGTGATGGCCGACCGCGATCTTGGAGGCCAGCCTCAGCAAGCGGCTCTCCGCGTTGGCCAGCATCTTCGCGCCGTAGACCGTGTGCTTCTTCATCTCCTCGAATTCCTCGGGAGTGAGCTTGGCCGGCTTGCGCAGGATGGCGTCGGGGATGGCCACCTTGCCGATGTCGTGCAGCGGCGCCGCGTAGCGGATGTCCTCGGCCTCCGTGAAGGTGAGGCCCACCCCTTGCGCCAGGATGCCGGAGAAGCGCGACATCCGGCGCAGGTGCCGCCCCGTGTCCTCCTGGTCCCGGTACTCGGCCACGAGCGCCATCCGGTAGATCGTCTCCAGGTGCGAGCGGCGCAGGTCCTCGTACAGCGTCGCGTTCTCGATGAACGAGGCCGCCATCGTGGCCAGGATGCGCAGGAGACCCTCGTCCTCCTCGGTGAAGGCTCCCTTGCCCTTGTTGAGGACCTCGAATACGCCGAGTGCCTTGCCGTCGCGCCCGCGCAGCGGCACCGCCAGCACGGTGCGCGTCTGGTAGCCGGTGATGCGGTCGAGGTCCTGCGCGAAGCGCGTGTCCCTGTACGCGTCGCGGATGTTGACCGCGGAGCCCGTCTTCGCGACGAAGCCCGCGATGCCCTGCCCCAGCGGGATGCGCAGGATCTTCTCTTCCATGCCCAACGCGATCTTGGTCCACAGCTCGCCCTTGTAGGGGTCCACGAGGAACACCGAGCAGCGGTCCGCCGTCAGGATGTTGCGGACCTCCTCGGCGATGATGGTCAGCAGGCTGTCGAGGTGGGTCTCGGCCGCGACCATCCGGCCGAAGCGGGCCAGGAGGGACTGTCTCTTCTCAAGCTCTTGTCTGCGTCCCATGTCGGTTGTCGAGCGCTTCGGCGGCGAGCTCCGAGAGGTGGAGGACGCGGGCCTCAGGATAGTATTTGCGGAAGCCCCGGGCAAGCTGGATCAGGCAGGAGGTGGAGGTGGCGGTCACCGTGCGCGCCTGCGCCTGCGCCGCCCCCGCCGTCTTGCGGCGCAGCAGCTCGTCCGACAGGTCCTCGTGGACGAACGCGAAGGCCCCGGCCCCGCCGCAGCAGGCGTCCGCGCCCGGCATCTCCTTGCAGGACTCGCCGGCGATCGCGCGCGCCGCGCGCCGCGGCTCCTCGCGCAGGCCCAGACCGTTCAAGGCCCGGCAGGAGTCGTGGTGGCAGGTGGTCCCCGCGTCCTGGAGCGCCGGCAGAGCGTCCGCCTCCTCGCCGATCAGCTCCGAGGCGTCGCGCACCCGCGCCGCGAAGGCCTCCGCCCGCGGCCGCCATGGCGCGTCCGAGGGGAGCAGGAAGAGCTGCGGGTAGGTCTTGAGGAACGCCGCGCAGGAGGAGCAGTCGGCCACGATGGGCGCGTCCCCGTCGGCCTCCGCGTTGGCGATGTTGATCTTGGCCAGCTCCCGCGCGTCCGCGAGCTCCCCGTAGTTGTGCGCCAGCAGCCCGCAGCAGTGGTTCTCCAAGAAGCGGCCGCGGCCCTTCAGCGCGGTCAGCACCCGCCAGGTGGCCGTCCCCACCCGCGGCAGCAGGTAGCGCGGCCCGCAGGGCGCGAAATACGCCCACGCGTCCCCCTCGCCTTCGGCGCGCAGGGCCGGGAGCTCGTCGTCCAGCAGGCGCCGCGGCGCCTCGTCGACATGCTCGTCCATCGCCGCCAACGGCGAGAGCCCCGCCGCGCGCAGCAACGGCCGCCCCAGCCGCGAGAGCCCCAGCCGCTTAAGGAGAAAGCCCAGTTTCAGGAGGCGCGACAGCGCCTTGGGATCCTCGATGAGCAGCCGGCTGACCCGCCGCAGGAGCCAGTGGGGCCTGCGGCGCAGCGCGCGCCGCCCCTCCAGCACCAGGTCCGGCACGGCCACCTTGGCGTAGCAGGCCGTCGTGCAGGCCCCGCACAGAAGGCAGGTGGACAGCGCCTCCTCCGCGACCGACGGGTCGTCGAGCTTTCCTTCCAGCATCAGCCGCAGGAGCTGGTTGCGCCCCCGCGGCGAGTACGCCTCGCGGCCGGTGGCGACGTAGGTGGGGCAGGCCTGCTCGCAGTAGCCGCAGCGCGAGCACTGGCTGACCGCGTCGTAGTCGGTGCGCTCTCCGAGGTCCGTCAGCAGACGCCCGAGCGGTTCCGCCATGAGCCCATTATACCGCGCCCGAAGGCCCCTCCCGTCGGGAACTTTCGACGGGGCCGCCGCGTATGCCTTGGAGAGCGGCTGGGACTTTGGACCCTGGCCGCCGCCTCAAAGAGGAGGTATCATCGAACCATGGATCCCGAGTCCCAGCCGGCCACGAAAGCCGATCTTTTCGCGGTAAAGTCCGATCTTTCCGACGTGAAGTCCGACCTTTCCGCCGCGAAGTCCGAGTTGAGAGGAGAAATTGCCGCCGTCCGCTCCGAGCTCTCCGCCTCGACCCGGCGATTGGCTCTTGAGATCGTGGGCACGAACGCCCGCCTCGACCGCGTGGAGTCTTCCTTGCGCGACGAGATGACCCGCAACACCGACCGCATCATGGGCGCCATCGACGACTTCGCCAAGAAGTCGGAAATCGCCAACAACGCGATCGTCCTGCACAGCCGGGCGATCACGGAGATGCAAGTCAAGCTCGCGGACCACGACCGGCGCCTGGGCGCCGTTGAGGGCCGTCAACCGTGACGCGCGCAGGCCAATCGCCCGACTCGGACGATCAGCCACGGACCGCCTTCTCAAGCGCGCTCTCAAGCCGCGAGACGGTCGCGCGGTCCTCCGGGAGCGCCCGCCGGACCAGAAGGTCCTAGGCTTCGCTCGCCGCGTCGAACACCTCCTTGGCGGCGTCCCGCAGGCGGCGTCGAGACGCGCCGGAAGCAAGCCGGCCAATAGCCGATTCGCCGGCAGAGGTCAGTCTGGGCCACCGGGTCCAAAGCCAGAGCCACGGCGCGCCGCGAGATCGCGCGAACGGCCCGGGAGACCTCCTCATCGCTCATGGCCGCCGAGACCTCGCCGTTCAACTCGTCGACGATCGCCTGGGCGACCCTCTCGCGCAGCGCCTCGGCGACGTCTTCCAAGGACACGGCGCTACGGATACCAAGCGTATTTGATCAAGGCGCCCCAGACCGTACTGCGCAGATCGGCCGCAGCCCCTGCAGGCGAGCCCGCTTCAGGCGCCCACGAATGCGTCCTCATCAGGAACAACTCCGGGACGAGCGCCCCCCAGCGGGAAAAGCCGAGCTCGTAGCCGGTCCGGACCGAGAAACCCCTCCCGTCGACCAAGTAGCTGTGCGGTGGCGCATACACTACTTCCGTGGTGGCCAAATAATCGGCCTGGACGTACCACGGAATCACCGGAAAGAACCGGAGACCCAGCCCCCCGACGTTCTGCTCCGTCGTTGATCCGGTGCATCCGAGCACATCGAGAAGGATGGCGAATCTATCGCGCGGAGCCCACCCGGCGGAGAATCCGATAGCAGTTTCACTCGCGTTGACGCGACGGCTCCCCGTCGTTTTCGCGGAAGCCGCCCCGACCCCGAAATCCAGCACGAACCCCCGCCGCTCCTCGACACCATCGGGCACGACGCCCTTCCGCGCCAGCCGCCCGTCGGTGAAGTCGAGGACGATGGTGCGTCCGGGCAACCCCGCGCGCGTGGTGGAGAAGTAATCCCAGCGCTTGGTTCCCGGAGAGAAGAAAGGCCTCCGCGAGCGGTCCGGCTTCCCCAATATGGCCTCGGTCTCCCCCTCCGTCGTCTGCCCGATTGACAGCTTGTCGTACGCGGACGACTCCCACGCGGCCGCGGGCCGCGGGCAGGAAAAGAAGACGAACAGTCCCACCGCGAGCGAGAACGCCGATAATCGCGGCCTCAAGCTCGCATCCGGGTGAGAAGGCCGCAGTTGCTGTGCGATGAATCCCACAGCTGACACCGCGACATCATGCACGGCTGGGGCTCGGAGACGATGCTCCCCCTTCCTCCGAACAGCGCCGACAGGCAGCCGGCCGGCTTTTCGACCTCGACTCAGGAAAACGGGCACAAACCAACTCCGGCCGCATCCCCGTCCTTTTTTCTGGCTCATCTCGACCCACCCCGTTCTCGCGTACCCCGCCTCACGAGAGCTGGGTGCGACACTGATCGCAGAAGTCTGAGTCGGCGTCGTTTTCCGCCTTGCATTCCGGGCACAGCCGTGTCGCCCAACTGTCGACGGCGGGGGCCCGTTCGAGATTGCGGGCAAAGATACTCCGCGCCGCCAGCGCACCCGCCAGGCCGCCCGCGACCACCCCTCCCGCCAAATAGAGGAAGCTCCGTTCGGCCAATGGCCTGAGGATCACATCCATGCCTTGGAGGCTGATTCCGCCAGTCACGACGTAGCCGAACGGAAGCTGGCCGATGAGCGGAGCCGCCGGGCGCATCAGGAATCCGATTGCCCCCCCGAGCGCGCAGCCCAGAAGACGGAGGGCATCCCGCACTCCCTTGGCGCTCCAGGCGGGCGCTGCGCCTCGGATCGGCCGGCCGCATCCAGGGCAAGCCGCCGCTTCCTCGGAGATTTTCCGCCCGCACGTCGGGCAGAAAATCATGCCCGCGTCTCCCGCCGTCGCTTTCGCAGCCGGAACCTCGGCAGATGCCGGCGGCGCTTTTGCGGCAGCGTCCTTCAAAGCGGCCTCGAATTCCGGAAAAGTCTCTATGGGCTTCCAGCCGGTGTGCTTGTTAGCATTCGCCGGGCACAGCAATCGTCCGGGGCGAGCCCAGCCCTTCCGTATTATTTCCGTCGCGCCAAGAAGGACTGCCGTGCCGTCTCGATCCCGGACCCAGTATTCCACCATTCACCTCCCCGAGCGGCGCGGAACGACCGCCGCTCCATCATCAGTGAGCCCCGCCGCTGCGGCGCGCAAGGCGGCGAAAGCCAGCGGGACGAGCACTCCGAGCGCCGCTGTCCGCGTCATTCGAAATACCCGTACACCTCGTAAGCCAGCGTATTCCCGAGGCGCTCCGACACCTGCTCCATGAGGCTCTCCGGGTCGGCGGGTTCGTGCCGGTCCGGCGTCGTGCCGTCGAAGGCGCTCGACGGGATCGCCTCCTGGGCGCCCTCGTACATGACCCACTTCGTCAGGTCGGACGATTTGTCGCTGAGAGTCTTGGAACTCGCGATGAGGCCGGTCTTGGCGTCCACGATCTGGTAGCTCGCCGTCATGTCGGCGGAGCTGGACTTGCTGTGAATCGTGTAGCTGACCGACAGAATGACGTCCTGGTCCGGGATTCCTTGCTTCGGGTTCCCATAGACGTGCCGTCTGATCGAGTTGGCGTAGGGTCCCAGAACGCTCTCGCCCGGCATCGACTCCCGCGCCGAAAGGATCTTGCCGTACACGAAGAAATCGACGCCGAGGAGCTTGCCGACCCTGACGGCGGATTGATGGTCGACCAAAGCGGTGCTCTTGAGCCCTTTTTCCTGAAGCAGAGTGCCCAGATTGTCGCGGGTGAGGAACTCGACGAAATCCGGATTCTTCGACATGACTTGCGAAACGATCCGGTCGGTCATGGCGTCGCCCAGGTTCCTCCCGGAATCGTCGACGAAGGGCATGACCGCGACCCTCACGATGGCTTTCTGACGCGCCTTCTGGAACCAATCCTCCGAGTCTTCGTAGCCGGGAACCACCGAACTCGCGAGATGGAATTCCTTCGCGGAATCTTTGAAGCGCTTCTTGCCGAAAAGCGATTTTCCCGCCTCGTAATGGGCGCGCGCCGCCGAAGTCTTCGCGTCCTCGAACCCCGGCACCAGGCGGTCGGCCGCGAGGAACTCGTCGGCTGCGTCATCGAACCTGGCGTGCTTCTCGTCCTCCCGGCCCTTGCGGAGGTGAACGCCGGCGCCCAAGCGCGCCGCACGATCCCGTTTTTCCTTGACGTCGCGCGTCGGATAGCCGGCGCCGAGACCGGCGACCGCGTCCGATAGCCCGCTCAATAGGTCGTACGCTCCGACGGCGTCGTCCCATTGCTTGGCGGATTCAAAATCCGCCGCGGCCTTCTCGTGTTTCTGGTAAGCTTCCGGCGCCGCCTGCCTCAAGAGCGCGGCGGCGGGCGCGTATCCAGGATTCACCTTGAGCGCCGCGACCAGGTTCGAGACGGCGTCGTCCACCAGCCCCGCCTGATACTGCTGCTGCGCGGTATTGGTGAGGCTTCCGTATCTCGTGAAGCTGGCGCAGCCGGCGGCGAGCGCAAGGAACGCCATCGACGCGACGCCTAATTTCCGCATCTCGGACCTCCGCTGAGTTTCATCAATCAGAGCCTCTTCGCCAGCCGAGATTTGAACTCGGCCTCCCTCTTGTCAGCCGTCTCCTCCCCGCCCATGCCGTTCCATCACCTATTTCGTCCGAACCGACGCGGTAGACGAGCTCTCACCACAAGGCGACTGCACATTCTCGCTGGAGCCATTGGACCCGCCCATGAAACTACTGCTGGATTGTCCGCTGGACGCGGCGAGGCTGCATTTGACGACGACATCATTCGAGAGTTCCAGAGAAAGCGTCTGGCTTTGAGCCGTGCCTTTCGTCTTTGTCACCAATGAAATGAACGTCCCCAGAACAGGGACGAACTCGAGCGGATTCATGCTCACTTTATTTTCCATAAACATATAGATCCACGTCTCTTTTCCGCCGCCGATGTTCTTTGATTGGGGCTCGCCGAGAAGAGCCAGAACCTCCGTCTTTGTCGTCACATGATCTTGGATCTTCGCTATATCCTTCTCATCCAGCCTTCGTCCGTGGAAACACTCGCGCAGCCGGTGGACATCGTCAACGCGGCCAAGAGCAGAATCGCCGTTGTTCTCATGACTTACCTCCCCTGAATTTTATCGCGGCCCAGCAACGCCTTCCCCGGCGCCTGGGAACGCCGGGGAAGGCGCGAGGACGGGATACGCTCAGCGCCCGAACTTCCAGCCGACCGTTCCGTCGATCTGGAGCCCATTGCCCGAGGAGATCTTCTCCTGGTAGCCAGGGAAGGTCTGATCGTCGAAGGTCTTGCTCACGCTGATGAAACGCCAGCGGGCGTCGAGGCCGGCCACCAGCGAGTCGGTGAGGTCGGCGTCCGCGCCGAGACCGACGGAGAACTCAGGACCCATCGCGCTTCCGTCGAAGTCGGGCCGCGACTCGGTGGTGCCGGTGTTGGACCAGACGTAGCCAGCGCCAGGGCTGGTATCGGCCTTCGCCGACACGGAGCCGAGGCCCAGTCCCGCGATGAAATACGGATTGACCCGTGCGTCGGGCATCAGCACGTAGCGGGCGACGGCCTCCATCGCCCAGGTCTTGTAGCTGGAGGTGATGTGGTAATGGGTCGGGAGGTCGGTCCCCTGATTCCCGTAATCCGCGTAAGAGAACTCCCCACCGAACCCGAACGCGGGAGTCAACTGGTAAAGGTACTGACCGCCCAAACCCAAGCCGGTACTCGCGCTGGAGGCGTCGCTCGGCCCCTGGACGGCGGAAAGGTCCGCGTGAGAGAGCGGCACCGCCGCGCCGACGCCGACCTTGACCGTCTGATCTCCCGCCTTGACCGTGGCCGATGCGGGTCGGGCGGCCAGCGCCGCCGCGGACAGCAGGAACGCGCACGCCCACGACGCGCGACCGGATTTCGTCATTCTCATCTGAAACCTCCGTCAGTACCGGGATGGGCCCCGCCCCAAGGAAGCGCCGAGAGGGGCTGACCGATAATTTAGTCGGATTATGCGTATATGTCAAGTTTTAATTTTGACATATACGCCGTTCCTGATAAGGGGGCCGCTTGCCTACAATTCACGGCAGTGACCAATCCCCGCCCCAGCATCCACGCGCTCGTCGGCCGCAGGATCAAGGAGGAGCGCAAGGCCCGGCGCCTCACCCAGGGTCAACTGGCCGCGGCCGCCGGCATCGACACGAGCCACCTGAGCCGCATCGAGAACGCCCGCACCCAGATCGCGCTCAACGCCCTTCAACGCATCTCCGACGCCCTCGGCCTCCCCGTCGCCGACCTCTTCAAAGGAATCGCGCCGCGCAGGACGCCGGAACCCGGGCTCGATCACGCCGTCAGCGCGCTGCTCCGGGACGCCCCGCCGCGCAAGCGCGGGATGATCCTGCGCGTCCTTAAGAGCATCGTCAAGGACGGCTGACCGGCCGGGTCAGGCGATCAGCTCGGGATTCATCCGCCCGCCCGGGTCGAACGCGGCGCGGGCCTTCAGGGCCCACGGGCTCCACGAGGACGGCGGGGACGCCGGGTCGACCGCGACCGGGACGGACGCGTCGCGGCGGGCGCGGAGCTTGAAGGTGGCCTCCAGGATCACGCCGAAGGTCCCCCAACCGCCCAGCAGCAGGCGCGGGAGGTCGTAGCCGGCCACGTTCTTGACCACCTTGCCGCCGAGCTCGACGACTTCGCCGGTGGACAAGAGGACGCGCAGGCCGAGCAGGTCCTCGCGGATCCCGGGCCAGGGCCGCGTCGCCAGGAGTCCGCCCAGCGTCCCGCCGCTCTTGGGCAGGCGCAGGAACAGGCCCTCCTTCTCCAGGCGCCGGTGCAGTTCCAGCAGCGAGATTCCCGTCTCCGCGGTCAAGGTCAGGTTGGGCTTGTCCAGGTCGAGCACCGCGTTCATCCCCGCGGTCAGCAGCTCGACGGCGCCGGCCGGCGTCTCGTCCGGCCGGCGCGTGGAGGCCCCGCGCACGCGGAACGCGGCTCCCGCCGGCGCCTCGCGCACCTTGTCGGCGAGCAGGCGCGCCTGCTCGGAGAGCGGCGGCGGAGGAGGCTTGACGAAGGAGAACAACGAGGGCGTGCCCGGCGCGGGGAAGATCTTGTCCGGGTTGGCCAGGCCCCCGGGGTCGAAGGCGTCCTTGACCCGGCGGAACAGCGCCAGCGTCTCGGGCGAGAACAGGCTCGACATCGCGTCGCGCTTGTCGGAGCCGATGCCGTGCTCGCCGGACAGGGAGCCGCCCAGCGCCACGCAGGCCTCCAGCATCTCGCGTCCCGCGGCCTTGACCCGCGCGGTCTCCTCGGCGTCGCGCTCGTCGAAGACGATGTTGGGGTGGATGTTCCCGTCGCCGGCGTGGAAAAGAAGGTAGGCCTTCACGCGGCGCGCCGCCGCGATCTCCTGGATGCGGCGCACCACCGCCGGGAGCTTGTCGCGCGGGACCACCCCGTCCTCCACCAGCACGTTGGGCGCCAGGCGCGCCAGCGCCGCGTAGGCCCCGCGGCGGCCCTCCCAGAGGCGCTCGCGCTCCGCCGCGTCGGCGGCGGCGCGGACCGAGGTCGCGCCGCCCTCGCGGCACAGCCGCTCCACCTCCGCCGCGTCGCGCAAGACCTCGTCCCGGGGCCCGTCCAACTCGATCAAGAGGACCGCGGGGTCCTTGGGGTAGCCCAAGGGACGCCCCGCCTCCACCGACTCGACCGTCGGGCGGTCCATCGCCTCCAGGCAGCGCGGCAGGACGCCGGAGGCGATGATCGCCGAGACGCAGGCCGCCGCCGCGTCGATGGAGGCGAACCCCGCCAGCAGGGTGACCGTCTCCTCGGGCAGCGGCGTCAGGCGCACCCAGAGCCGCGTGAGGATGCCCAGCGTCCCTTCCGCGCCGATCAGCAGGCTCAGCAGTTCCGGCCCATCGTCCTCCCGGGAGAAGCGCGCCAGGCTCCCGTCGGGCAGGACCGCCTCCGCCGCCAGCACGTGGTTGGTCGTGACCCCGTACTTGAGGCAGCGCGGCCCCCCCGCGTTCTCGGCGGCGTTGCCCCCGATCGTGGACACCCGGAAGGAGGCCGGGTCCGGCGCGTAGAAGAGGCCCAGGGGCTCGACCGCCTTCTGCAGGACCAGGTTGACGCAGCCCGGTTCCACGCAGGCCGTCCGCCCGGAGGCGTCCACTGACAGCACCCGGTTCATGCGCGCCAGCGAGATCACCAGCCCCCCGCGCAGCGGCACGCAGCCGCCGGACAGGTTGGTCCCCGCGCCGCGCGCCACCCAGGGCACCCCGTGCTCCGCGCACCAGGCCACCGCGCGGCGCGCGTCCTGCGCGTCGCGGGCGAGCAGGACCCCGTCGGGGCGCGCGCGCTCCAGCGTCCCGTCGTAGGAGTACACCGCCAGGTCGGCGGGCGAGGTCAGCAGGGAGCCGGGGGAGACGCGCTCGGCCAGTCCCGCCAGGGACATGCGCGTCAGGCCTTCGGCGGGGCCGCAGGCGCCGCG
>JAJXTZ010000256.1 GCA_021783355.1 bacterium
TCCGCCCTGCGCGCGATGCGCGCCCTGCCGGCCGCCGCCGCGGGCCGGACCTTCGACGGCGCGAGCGCCCGCCGGGCCGCCGCCGCCCCGGCCGACGAGGAGGCCGTCGTCCCCGAGGACCTGCCGACCGACACGGCGGACGCCGCCCCTGAGATGCTGGAGCTCTACCTGCCGCGCGAGACCCGCGCCGGCGTCGCGCGCGGGCAGCTCGACGCCCACGCGGCGCTCATCAAGAGCAAGGGCAGCGCCTGGTACTGGGGCAAGTTCCGCCGCGGCGGGCTGATCGCGCTGAAGTCGGGCCGGACCCTCTTCGTCAGCAAGGTGACCCAGGCCCGCACCGCGCGCATCGGCGCGCTGCGCCGCGCCGACTTCAAGGGCCTGTTCACCGCCCAGCGCATGGCCGGCAAGAGCCTGTCCCAATTGCGCCGCGCCCTGGTGGAGGACCTGAAGGCGCGCCAGGAGCGCCGCCCCGGCGCGCCGACGCCGGTGTCGCTGTCCTCCGAGATCCGCCTCGTGCGCTTCCTGTCCGCCGGCGAGGCGCGCGCGCTTCCCGAGAACCGCGACGAGTCCGCCTATCCCGCCGCGCCGCGCGTCCCCGTGGAGGTCCCCGCCGCGCTTCAGGGCCTGCACCACCTGCTGCCCAAGGTGGTCCTGCTCGACATGCGCCTCTTCCCCGAGGGAGTGCCGTACCCGATGATCGAGGACATGTCCAAGCTGATGAAGTCCGGCGTGTACTTCGTCCTCCTCTCCGACAAGCCCAACGCCGGCCCCGGCTCCGCCGAGGAGCTGCTGACGCGCCGCCTGACCCCGCGCCAGCGCGACCTGGTCTCGCGCTACAAGCTCTTCATCCTGTCCGACGACGGCAACGGCCTGGCCGGCCACTCCGGCTCCTTCGCCAGGGCCCTGCCCTCGCGGCGCTTCACCCCGCAGGAGCTGGAGGTCATGTCCTTCGCGGCCCGCGCCCAGGGCGCGTCCGCCGTCGAGGCGGGGGCGTCGCGCTTCGAGGCGGTCCTGGACAAGGGCGCCGACGCCGCGGCCTTCCGCGCGCGCCTGGAGAAGGCGATGGGAGCGATGCGCCTGGCGCCCGAGTCCTGGAGCTGGTCGACGGAGGAGCGCAAGGGCCGCCCCGTGGTGACGGCGCGCCCCCGCGACCTCGCCGCGGCCATCCCGCATTTGATGGAGCAGCTGCGCGAGCACGAGGGCCTCTTCGTCAATCCGAGCGACATGATGACCGTCACGCGCGACGCGGCCCTGCTGAAGGCCACCGCGGGCTCGGTCCAGCCCGCCGCGCACACGGGCGCCTCCGGCGAGGCGCTGGCCGACGCGGCGCTGGCCTCCCTCCTGGGGCCCTACCGCGAGAACCTGCCCGGCGACCTGGCGGCCTCGGCCTCCAAGATCCAGAGCTTCGTCCAGGACCCCAACCGCGGTCCCGGAGACTTCGGCAACGTGTACATGATGACCGGCCACGTGATGCACGCGGCCTTCAACTGGACGGTCTGGCGCTACCGGAACACCGGCGTCCTGCCGGGCGCGGAGGAGACGGTGGCCGTCGCGCGCCGGATCTGGGAGCACGAGGCCGACGGCACCGTCAAGAACCTGCTGACGCGCCCGGGCGAGAGCCTGGCCGGGTATTACGAGACCGTCGAGATGCGCCTGCGCGCGATGCACGCCGTCGTGGTCGAGGTCCTCAAGGAGTATCCGATCGCGGTCGGCACCGAGCTGCCGAACATGTTCGTGATCGACCGCTTCAAGAAGGGCGGGGAGCGGGAGCACCGGGACATCCTGCGCCTGATCTTCGACTTCGTCGTCGCGCGGGAGACCGCCGACGGCAAGCTCGACATCGCGATCGTGGACTTCAAGACCGGCCAGGTCCCGACCCTGCAGAACCTGGAGAAGGACACCCAGGTCCAGCTCTACGACATGCTGGTGCGCCGGATGTGGAAGAGCCTGCCCCTGCCCTATGGCGGCACGGGGACGCCGCGCGAGGTGGCCGACGTCGCCCTGCGGTTCCTGTACACCGCCGGCGCCTACCAGCCCGCCCTCAACGATTGGTCGCGGCTGAAATTCGACAAGTTCCTCAAGAACGTGATGAACCGCATCCGCCGCCACGGCGCCCCGCCGGCCCCGAAGGCCGCCGGGAAGGCCGCGAAGGCGGCTCCGAAGGCGAAGGCCGGGGCGGCGAAGGCCGCCAAGACCGCCAGGAAGTGACGCGCCCGCGGGGGGCCCAGGCGGACTAGGCCCCTTGCCCGGCGGACCCGGGACCCGAGGGCCCATCCGCGGAAGGGGCCCGGCCGTTATCATAGGGAGGAAGATGAGCTTGAGCCGAGCGCCGCGACTGCTTCGCAGACTCCTGGCGGGAACGCTGGCGGCCGTCCTGGTCGCCCTGGCCCCCGGGCTGTCCTCCTACGCGGCCGCGGCGGTCGTCCTGGGCTCGGCGGGCTCGGCCGCGACGGCCGGGTCGGCCTCCGCCGCCGCCGGCGCGGGCGTCTCCCTGCCGGCGGGCGTCTCCGCCCTCCCGTCCGGCGCCGGCTTCGCCCCGCTGACCGCCTCCCCGGTCCCGGGCGCCCTCGCCCTGCCGGTCTCCGCCGCCCCCGCCTCCATCCCGGGC
>JAJXTZ010000080.1 GCA_021783355.1 bacterium
CCGCCCGCGCCCCCGGCGACCGGGCCGCCGCCGCCGCCGTGGACGCGCTCGCCGAGCGCGCCGCCCGCCTGGAGGCCGGCCTGCCGGAGCCGGACGCTCCGTCGGGCTTTTGACAGCCCCCCGTCGGAAATAGTCGAATGAAAGCCCTATTGGAGAGCCCTCAATGAACAAGCCCCACTACCTCATCCCCGAGAAGCCCTACGAGACCTACGACGCGTACCTCGCGCAGTACGGCGGGCGTTCGCCGGTCCTCAAGGCCCGGGAGATGTCGCCGCAGGCGGTCCTGGACGAGGTGCTCAAGTCCGGCCTGCGCGGCCGCGGCGGCGCGGGCTTCCCGACCGCGCGCAAGTGGGCGACCGTCAAGGCGAGCGCCTGCCCGACGCGCTTCGTGGTCTGCAACGCGGCCGAGGGCGAGCCGGGGACTTTCAAGGACCGCTGGCTGCTGCGCCACAACCCGTACGCGACCCTGGAAGGCATGCTGATCGCGGCGCACGTGATCGGCGCGAAGGCGATGTACATCGCCGCGAAGGCCTCGTTCGAGAAGGAGCTCGCCCGCCTGGCCAAGGCCGAGGGCGAGCTCCGCGCGAAGGGGATCATGGGCGGCGTCGAGCTGACCATCGTTCCCGGCCCCGAGGAATACCTGTTCGGCGAGGAGCGCGCGCTGCTGCAGGTCATCGAGGGCGATCCGCCGATGCCGCGCGAGATGCACTACCCGCCCTTCGAGAAAGGCCTGTTCTCCGACATCCTGAACCCGAACCCGGCGCTGGTCAGCAACGCCGAGTCGCACGCCCGCGTGGCCGCCATCCTCCACCACGGCGCGGAGTCCTTCAAGGCCATCGGCAGCCCCGACACCCCGGGACCGATCATCGTCACCGTCAGCGGCGACGTCCAGCGCCCGGGCATCTTCGAGATGGAGTCCGGCCGGCCGCTGAAGGACATCTTCGAGCTGGCCGGCGGCGCCAAGCCCGGCCGCACGCTCAAGGCGATGTACTCCGGCGTGACCTCGCCGGTCCTGCCGGCCGCCAAGTTCGACACCCCGGCCGCGTTCGGGCCGATGGCCAAGGCCGGCTCCGGCCTGGGCTCCTGCGGCTTCATCGTCATCGACGACTCCACCAGCATCCCGCGCGTGATGCAGGGCATGATCCGCTTCCTGTACGTCGAGTCCTGTTCCCAGTGCATCGCCTGCAAGACCGGCCTGCGCCAGGCCTCGATCGCGCTGGACGACCTCTGCGCGGGCCGCCCCGGCAACGCCGACCCGCTGGACCGCGCGCTCGCCGGCGTCGTCGGCGCGCCGCAGACGAACCGCTGCTTCCTGCCGCAGGAGGGCGTCAACCTCCTGCCCGGCTCGATCGCCGCGTTCCGCGCCGAGTTCTCCGACCCGGCCATGACCGTGAACGCGCCCGAGTACCTGGTCCCGAAGCTGAAGGACTACGACCCGGTCAAGCACGAGTTCAAGATCGACCCGAAGACGCGCCTGAAGCAGCCGGACTGGACCTTCGCCGAGCCCGTCGAGGCCTCGGCGCGCTAGCGTGACGCTGGACCCCCGCCGGGCCCTTCTCGGCGGCTTGGGCGTCTTCGCGCTCGGCTTCGTGGCCGTCTGGGCCTCGGACATCCGCGCCGCCCGGCGCGGCCCCGCCGACCCGCACCTGGGGCCCGTGCGCCGCCCCAGCGCCCTGGAGGCCCTCGTCGGGCTGCTGTCCAACTTCTTCGACACGCTGGGCATAGGCTCCTTCGCGCCCACCACCTCCGTCTTCAAGCTGCTGAAGATGGTCCCCGACGAGGACATCCCCGGCACGCTGAACGTGGGCGACGCCATCCCCACCTTCCTGGAGGCCTTCGCCTTCATCGCCGTCGTCGAGGTGGCCCCCAAGACCCTGATCCTGATGTTCGCCGCCGCCATCCTGGGGGCGTGGCTGGGCGCGGGCGTGGTGGCGCGCCTGCCCCGGCGGCGCATCCAGCTCGGCATGGGCGTCGCCCTGCTGGCGGCCGCGGTCTTCTTCTTGATGGGCAACCTGGGCCTGTTCCCCGCCGGCGGCACGGCGCTGGGCCTCTCCGGCGCGCGCCTCGCGATCGCCGTCGCCGGGAACTTCGTGCTCGGCGCGCTGATGACCCTGGGCATCGGGGCCTACGCCCCGTGCATGATCCTGGTCAGCCTGCTGGGCATGAACCCCAAGGCCGCCTTCCCCATCATGATGGGCTCCTGCGCCTTCCTGATGCCCGTGGCCTGCGCCCGGTTCATCCGCCTGCGCCGCTACCGCCTGGCCCCGGCCCTGGGCCTGACCCTGGGCGGCATCCCCGGGGTGCTCGTCGCCGCGTACATCGTCAAGTCCCTGCCGCTCCAGGCCGTGCGCTGGCTGGTGATCGCCGTCGTCGTCTACGCCGCCGTCGTGATGCTGCGCTCCGCCGCCGTCGAGGGCCGCGCCCCCGGCGGCGGCGCCAAAGCCCGCGGCGCCTAAGGCGCGACGCTCAGGCCCGCCTCCAGCCCGCCGACGGAACAGGTGGACGCGAACACCTCGACCCGGCCCGGCTCGACGGTCCACTTCTCGTCGACGCCCACGAAGCCCAGCTCCTTGGGCCCCAGCGGGAAGGACACGGTCCGGCTCTCGCCGGGCTTGAGGCTCACGCGCGAGAAGCCTTCCAGCTGGCGCACCGGGGGCGTGACGCTCGACGCGGTCCGGTGCAGGTAGAGCTGGACCACCTCGTCGCCGGCGCGCGCGCCGGTGTTGGTCACCGTCACGCTCGCCGTCGTCCTGCCGCCGCGGCGGATGCGCGCGGGAGCCAGGCGCAGGTCCCTCAGCGCGAAGGTCGTGTAGCTCAGGCCCCAGCCGAACGGGAAGAGCGGGTCGTTGGACTCGTCCAGGTACTTGGAGGTGTAGTGGTTGCCGGCCTCGAACGGGCGGCCGGTGTTCTTGTGGTCGTAGTACAGCGGGACCTGGCCCAGGGCCCGCGGGAAGGTCATCGTCAGCTTGCCGCCGGGGTCCGCGTCGCCGAACAGGGCGTCGGCCACCGCGTCCCCGCCCTCCGTGCCCGGCTGCCATGCCTCCAGGAGCGCCGGCGCGCGCGCGGCCAGCTCCGGGACGATCAGCGGGCGGCCGTTGAGCAGGACCACGGCCGTGGGGCGCCCCTCGGCCAGCACCGCCTCGGCCAGGACCAGCTGGCGGCCGGGGAGGTCCGGGTGCGCGCGCGAGGAGGCCTCGCCGCTCATGTCCCCGGACTCGCCCAGGACCAGGATCACCGCGTCCGCGTCCTTCGCGGCCGCCGCGGCGGCCGCGATGCCGGCGTCCGTCCCGCCGGTCACGGCGACGCCGGTCGCGACGCTCACCGCCGCGCCCGGCAGGGCCGCGCGCACGCCGTCCAGGATCGTGACCGCCTCGGAGTCGCGGCCGTCGCCGCGCCAGGAGCCCAGCACCGCGGCGGCGTCGTCGGCCAGGGGCCCGATCACGGCCACACGGCGGACCGTTTTCGGGAACGGAAGCGTTCCGTCGTTCTTCAAGAGGACCAGCGAGCGCACCGCCGCTTCGCGCGCCTGAGCGCGGGCCGCGGCGTCCGGCGGGCCCGCGGCCGCGGTCTCGTCGGCATACGGATGCGCGAACAGTCCCAGCGCCTCCTTGACGCGCAGGACCCGCAGCACGGCTTCGTCCACCGTCCGCAAGGGGACCCGGCCGGCCTTGACCAGCGCGGGCAGGTGCGCGCCGTAGAGGCGGCTGTCCATCTCCATGTCCACGCCCGCCGTCAGGGCCTCGCGCGCGGCCTGCGCGCCGTCGGCCGCGACCCCGTGCGCGATCAGCTGGGCCACCGCGTCCCAATCCGAGACCACGAAGCCGCGGAAGCCCCACTCCCGGCGCAGGACCTCGTTCAGGGTGAAGCGGTTTTCCGAGGCGGGGACCCCGTCCAGGTCGTTGAAGGCGCTCATGAAGGTCAGCGCCCCCGCGTCCAGCGCGGCCTTGAACGGCGGGAAGTAGACCTGGCGCAGCGTGCGCTCGGAGATCTCGGTGGTGTTGTAGTCCCGCCCGCCCTCCGCCGCCCCATAGCCGACCCAGTGCTTCGCGCAGGCGGCCAGCGTTCCCGGCGCCGACGGGTCCGAGGTCTGGTAGCCGCGGACGTAGGCGCGCGCCAGCGCCGCGCCCAGGAACGGATCCTCGCCCGCGCCCTCGGCGACGCGTCCCCAACGGGGATCGCGCGCGACGTCCACCATCGGCGAGAAGGTCCAGCGCAGGCCGTCCGCATAGGCCTCGCGCGCCGACAGGCGCGCGGCGCGCTCCACCAGGGCCGGGTCCCAGGAGCTCGCCAGCCCGAGCGGGATCGGGAACACCGTGCGGTAGCCGTGGATCACGTCGAACCCGAAGAGGACCGGGATCTTCAGGCGCGAGCGCTCCACCGCCGCGCGCTGGATCGCGTTCAGGGCCTTGGCCCCGCGCACGTTCAGCGTGGAACCCAGGCGGCCCTCGGCCGCGAGCTCGACCAGCTCCGGGCCGCCCCCGACGGGCCCGCCCAGCTGCTGGAGCTGGCCCAGCTTCTCCGAGAGCGTCATGCGCCGCAGCAGGGACTCCGCGCGCGCGCCGGCGCCCGGCGCCGCCGCGGCGGGAGCGGCCGCCAGCAGGAGGGCCAGCAGGGTCCTCACGGCTTCGGCGGCCCCGCGCAGGGCTTGAGGCCCACGGCGTCCATCGCGCGCCGGATCTCGGGGTTCTTCATGAAGGCCTTCCATATGATCCCTCCCTGCAGGTTCGCCGCCGACAGCAAAGTGATGCCCTGGTCGATGCCCAAGGCGTCCGGGTCCACGCAGCCGTCGGCGGGACGCAGCGAGTCCGCGAAGCCGTAGCGGCCGTACGCCTTCGGAAAGCGGTCCTTCATCGCGCGCAGGGCGTCCAGGCAGACGCGCGGCGCGAACATCAGGGAGCCGCCCGGCGCCGACGGGACCACCGTGCCGTCCGCGCGCGGGTCCACCGGCGGCGCGCCCCAGGACGCGTAGCCGCCGCGGCAGTCGTCGGACGAGGTCAGCCCCCAGATCTCGTCCGACCAGCCGGCGCAGCGCCCCGACGGGTCCTTGCCCGCCGCCGCCATCGCCGCGCGCTGGGCCAGCGTGGCCCGCCGCGAGTTCTCGAAATAGTCGAGCCCATGCCTGTCGCAGAGCCCCCGGAAGTCCGCGTAGGCCTGGGAGTACTGGTGGATGAAGAGCGGCGCAACGCCGGCGACGAAGGTCTCCCCCCCGGCGCGCACCACCGGGCGCTTCCACGCGTCCCACTCCGCGGCCGGGATCGGGTGCGTCGGCGAGCCGATCGCGAGCAGGTCCAGGATCATGTGCTCGGAGTAAGTGTCCCAACGCGCCTTGATGAACCCTCCCTCCGGCGTCCAGCCCATCGACAGCAGGTCCGGCGAGCCGTTCAGCATCCAAGGGAAGTCCACGCGCGCGTAGAGCGCGTCGGCCCGCGCGGCGACCTCCGCGTCGCCGAGGCATTGCTTGGCGGTCAGCGCGCCCGCCAGCAGGAGCGCCGTGTCGATCGAGGAGGCCTCCGAACGCCAGATCCGCGCCCCGGTGCGCGCGTCCAGGAAGTGGTAGAAGAAGCCGCGCTCCTGCGGGGCCTTCTCCTGCAGGAACGCCAAGACGCGCCGCGCCCGCGCGACGGCTTGCGCCCGGGGCAGGTCCCCGCGCGCGACCCCGACGCAGAGCGCGCTCAGCCCGAAGCCCGTGGCCGCCGTGCTGGCCGCGTCGCGAGCGCCGGCGCGGCGCGACGGCCCGCCGTCGTACGCCGCGCGGTCGCGGACCAGCCCC
This sequence comes from bacterium, assembly GCA_021783355.1. GTDB lineage: Bacteria > Elusimicrobiota > Elusimicrobia > UBA1565 > UBA9628 > GWA2-66-18. Next base: position 5,771 of record JAJXTZ010000080.1, read on the forward strand.
GTGACCGGGTCGGCCTGCTCCAGGAAGTAGCGCAGGCTGCGGCGCTGGAGGTCGTCCAGGAAGGCGCGGTCCGCGCGGGTGAGGCCGGGGGCCGCCGGCGGCGTCCGCCGTCCGCGAAGGCCGGCGCAGGCGCAGAACGCGGCCGTCACGAGGGCGAGGACGAGCGCCGGGCGCTTCATGCGCACATCCTACCACGACGGACGCCGGGCGAGGAACCGGCCGGCTCCGCGCGCCTTCCGCGCCTCCCCGCAATTCGCTAGAATCAGGCATGCCCAAGTTCGCCCTTGCCGCCGTCTGCCTCGCCGCGGCCGCGCCCGCCTTCGCCGCGGACGCCGCGCCCGCCCCCAAGAAATGGACCGACTCCGCCGAGGTCTCGTTCGTGAACACGAACGGCAACAGCCGCACGCAGACCACCGCGGGGAAGGACTCCTTCTCGTACGACTTCGACGCGCTGACGCGACTGGAGATCGGCGGCGGAGGACTGGGCTCCAAGAGCGACGGCCAGGTGACCGCCGAGCAGTACCACGCCGGCGAGAAGGTCTCGCGCAAGTGGGACGAGCGCGACTACCTCTTCGAGAAGTACCGGTGGAGCCGGGACCGCTTCGCCAAGGTCGCCCACCGCCACGAGTTCTCCCTCGGCGTCGGCCGCGAACTCTGGCGGACCCCCAAGGACCTGCTGACCGCCGAGGCCGCGCCCGGCTACCTCAACGAGGAGCGCATCGGCAGCCGCCGCGTCAGCGTCGCCACCGGCCGGGCCTACGCCAAGTACGCGCACGACTTCACGGCCACCTCGCGCTTCACGCAGGACGCCGAGCTCCTGCAGAGCCTGGCCGACAAGCGCGACAGCCGCATCACCACCGAGACCGCGCTGACCACCGCGCTGAGCGCGCACTTCTCGGTGAAGACCTCGTTCCTCTGGAAGCGCAGCAACCTGCCGCCGCCCGGCACCAGCAAGGACGACGAGACCGCCGCGTTCGCGCTGATCGCGAACTTCTGACCCCGCCCGGAGGCTGCGATGAAGGTGTTCAAGGAATTCAAAGAGTTCGCGATGCGGGGCAACGTCGTGGACATGGCCGTCGGCGTGGTCATCGGCGCCGCGTTCGGGCGCATCGTGACCTCGTTCCTCAACGACGTGCTGATGCCGCCGCTGGGCGTGCTGACGGGCGGCGTGGACTTCACCCAGCACAAGATCGTCCTCAAGGCCGCCGACGGCGCGGCCAAGGCCGTCACGCTGAACTACGGGGCGTTCATCACCGCCGTGCTGGACTTCACGATCGTGTCCTTCTCCGTGTTCATGCTGGTCAAGGGCATGAACGCCCTCAAGCGCGAGCTCCCCGCGCCCCCGGCGATTCCCACCGAGAAGAGCTGCCCCGAGTGCTTGATGAGCGTGCCGCTGCGCGCCACGCGCTGCGGGCACTGCACCCAGCCCCTGCCTCTCTGAGCCGCGCGGGCCGGCCGCGCCGCCGCGTCAGTCGGCGACCCAGCCCGTCACCATCGCCTTCAGGTTCGCGCCCAGCGTGCGCCCCGTGGTGATCATGTACAGGTGGACGATCAGGAAGCTGATCATCGCGAACGCCCCCGCCGTGTGCACCAGCGCGATCTCCCGCAGGCCGCCCAGGCGCGCGATCAGCCCCGGCCACAGCGGCGTTCCCAGGTAGAGCACCCCCGCCGCGATCTGCACCGGGAACACGAAGATCAGCAGGCCGAAGTACGCGGCCCGCTGGACCGGGTTGAACTTCTTCTCCGGCGTCGCGATCTCCGGGTGCGGCTCGCGGCGGAAGATGCCGCCGGTGTAGAAGCGCACCTGCTCGGCGAAGTTCTTGCGCGTGGGGATGAAGTGCCTGACCTCCCCGGTCGTCGCGTGCCAGAACATCGTGAACAGGGTCAGCACCACCAGCGCCATCCCGCAGGCCTCGTGCAGCTTCACCGCCGCCTCGAAGCCGGCCAGCCGCCAGGTGCCGTGGACCTCGAAGCCGGTGACGATCAGCGTCAGGACCAGCGCCACCTGCGCCCAGTGCCAGAAGCGCTCGTAGCGCTTGAACAGATAGACTCGGCTCATCGCATCCTCCGGATCCGGGACAGGATCCTTTCCAAGTGCCCGCGGCCGCCCAGCCAGCGCAGCGCGCCGTGGAGCAGGACGCCCAGCAGGCACAGAACGGCCGACAGCCAGCCCAGGAAGTCCAGGGCGCGGCTGCGGCTGTAGCCCGGCAGGTAGACCCCCGGCACGCCGGCCAGGCGGCTGTCGCGCGAGTGGCAGTCCGCGCAGGACAGGCCGCGCGCGCCCTGGGCCACCATGTGCGTCACCGGCCAGTACATGTCGGTCCGCGCGAAGGCCACCTTGCCGCTGAACGGCAGCCCCGCGCCCTTCATGCCGATGCGCGACGCCGTGACCCAGTCGTAGTCGCCCCAGAACGCCCCCGACCCCTTCTTGCCGGCCAGGTAGGGCTGGATCAGCATCTTGTTGACCGGGTCGAACGGCTGGCGGCCCGAGTGGATCTTGAACGGCCAGATCTTCGCGGCCGGGTCGCCCGGGCCCCCGAGCGGCGGGTTGAGGACCAGGACCCGCGAAGGGTCGAAGCGGTCTCCCAGCAAGTAGCGGCCGGAGCGTCCGTCCCACCAGCGGTAGGCGGGGACCACGTCCTTCTGCCAGCGGAAGCTCCCCTTGATGCCCCAATACGACATCGTCCCGTCCTCGGCGAACTCGATCACGGGCCGCCCGTCCGGGTGGTGGCGGCCCGCGGTGGACCAGTCCCACCACATCTTCGTGGGCTCCCCGCGCGCGAACTCCGGGATGTGGCAGGTCTGGCAGGCGATGCGGCGCGCGTGCCAGTTGCGCCTCAGCGACTGCCACGGCGACAGGCGCTCGGGCCCCGGCGCGAAATGCGCCGACGAGATGCGCTCGCGGTCCGAGCGGAAGATGAAGTCCATCCCGTGCGGCGCGCTTCCGTGGCACTGCGCGCAGGTCACGAAGCCCGCGCTGCTGACCGACACGCTCGTCAGGCGCCCCTTGATCGCGTGACCGACCTCGTCGCCGCGGTGGCAGGTGGAGCAGGTGAAGCCCATGCCGTCCTTGGCCATGTGCACGTCCAGGGCCTTGGTCGCGTCCAGCAGGGACGCGTCCAGGTCTCCGTGCTTGACCCCCTCGCCGCCGCCGCCGTTGAAATGGCAGGAGCCGCAGGTCCTCAGGCTGGTGGGCCCCACGCCCTGCGCGAGGCGCGCGTAGTCCACCGGCTCGCCGCCGCCGCCCCCCTCGCCGCCGGCCTTGACGTAGTCGCCGGTGCCGTCGTGGCAGACCAGGCAGTCGGCGGCGTCGTGCTTGGAGAAGTCGAAATGCTTGTCCGGGCGGCCGAAGCCGATGTGGCACTTGGTGCACGACGCCTCGTTGCCCTGGATGCCGATGCAGAAGTTGTTCACGGCGTTGCGCTTGCCCAGCCGCGTGATCCCCGGATGGCCGGGGATTTTCTCGGCCGCGGCCCAGGTCCAGTGGGTGGTCTTCTCCAGCTGGGCCTCGGCCTCGTTGTGGCAGGTCCGGCACGCCCGCGAGACCGCCCGCGCGTCCTGGAACGGCCCTTTCAGGGCCGCGAACCTGCGGTGGTCCGCGGTCTGGGCGGACGCCGCCGCCGCGAGGGAGGCCAGGAGGGCGGCCGCCGCGGCGGCCGCCCTCCCCCGGCGCCGGGAGGCGCTCAGCATCCCGCGGTCCTCAGGAAGGAGACGCTCAGGTTCGCGCCGTCCTTGCCCGCGCCCGGCTCGTACTTGCAGCGGATCTCGTCGTCCTTGCGGATCTTGCCGATCTTGAACTTCGTCAGCGTCAGCGCGTCCTGGACGGACACCACCACCTTCTTCCCCTTGACCAGCAGGGTCGCCAGGACCGACTTCCCGTCCGTCGCTTTGTCCAGCTTGACCAGATAGCCGACCACCTTCACCGCCTTGGCCGCCGCCGTCGACTCGGCGCGCGCCGCGGCCGGAGCCGCGGCCCCGGACAGCGCGCACAGCGCCGCCAGGACGACCGCTTTCCATGTCCTCATCTCATCCTCCTCCCGAGCGCGTGCCGCGCTCATTCGATCCGGCTTTAGAACCGCACCTCGAACGTCGTGTACACGTCGTAGGCGCTCTTGAGCACCGTCATGAACTGCATCTGGGCGGGGGTCAGGTCCTTGATGCGCTTCGGCGTCCCCACCCAGGAGTTGCTGCCCGTGTACTGGAAGTCGTAGTACTGCCAGCCCAGCCGGAAGAACACGCGCGCGTCGCGCGTGATCGGCGCCCGCCCGAGGTCCTGCACCGCGTACGCCTCGTAGACGTTGCCGCGCGTTCCCAGCTTGCTGGTCCACACGTCGTCCCCGGCCGGCACGAAGGTGATCCAGTCCTTGGAGCCCCGGTTGAACTCCGCCCCGACCTTCGTCTTCGTCCGGGAGATGTCGTAGCGCGCGCCCGCGTAGAACGCGTAGCCGGTCTTCTGCGCGCAGTCGGGGCCGTCGCACATCAGGCCCGGGTTCCCCGAGCCGAAGCCCGCGTTGTAGCGGTTGGAGTTCGGCGTGGAACGGCTGGCCGCGCCGGAGCCGAACACGGTCAGGTCCCCCGGCCCCAGCCCGCGGAACACCCGGATCAGGCTGCCGCCGTACTGCTCGATGTCGCCCAGGTTGGTCCTCACGCCCGGCCCCGGGATCGTGTCGAAGATGCCGAACGCGCGGTCGTACTGCAGGTCCACGCGCGCGTCCGGCGTCTCGTAGGCCAGCACCGACGCCCCGAGCATGTTCGTGTCCTTGTCGCCGACGCCGCCCTTGATGTAGCCCGAGTCGTAGCCGCGCCCGAAGCAGACCTTGGACTCGAAGCCGGGCAGCGCGTCGATCTCGGGGGCCATGCCCAGGGTGCCGCCGTCGAACGCGTAGTCGATCATCAGCCCCGGGGTGCCCGCGCCGCCCGAGACGTCCCGGGTGTCGCGGATGTTCGTCGGCACGCCCCCGGTCGACGGCCGGCGGCCGATGGAGAACCAGACCGGCGCGCCGAACAGGTCCTTGACCGTCGCGTAGGCCTGGTCCACCCGCAGCGAGTTGTCCGCGGGCACGTGGCCCATCGTCCCGTCGAAGGACGAGTTCTGCCGATCGGCGAAGTAGCCGGCCTGGGTGGCCCCCTGGTCCTCCATGCCCCAGGTCTTGTCGGCGAGGAGGCGGACCTTCATCGTGACGCCGTCCATCGGCCTGACGTGCAGGTCCAGCCCCAGGCGCGAGGTCAGCAGGGAGTCGTTGCGGACCGTCTGCGACGGCACCGCCTGCGTGTTCGGCGTCGAGCCGCTGAAGGTCCCCAGGAACTGGGTGTAGGACGGGATCTTGCCGACCAGGACGTCGTGGCGCACGCGCAGGTCCCCGCCGAAGGAGAACGCCCGCGGCTTGGGGTCCTCCGCCTCCGGCGCGGCGGCCTCCTTGGCGCTCAGCGCCTGGACCTGGCGCGTCAGCTCGTCCACCTTCTTGGCCAGCGCGTCGTCCTGCGCCCCCGCCGGCGCGGCCGCGGCCGCCGTCAGCAGCGCGGCGGCCGCCCAACCCGCGGCCCGGGCTTTGCGTCGCGATCCCGTCCCCATTCGATCCTCCGTTCGTTGCGCCGGCTCGCGCGGAGCCCGGGAAGAGAGAGACCCGGGCTCCGCGCGACCTTTTGCAGCGCAACGCTTCGGCCCAACATATTTGTGCAAGCAGATATGTATCCGTTCGCAACGGCGCCCATGACTTTGGTCAAGCGCTCCGACGAGGCGGGCCTTGCGCCCTCCTTGCGCGAGTGGTATCCTTGGTCCCGTCATGACGCGCCGCGTCGATGCGATGTTCCGCGCCTTCGCCGATTTCACGCGTCTGCGCCTGCTCCACCTCCTGGCGCAGGACGAGCTCTGCGTGGCCGAGCTGATGGCCGCGCTGAAGGCCCCGCAGTCCAAGGTGTCCCGCCACCTCGCGCGGCTGCCCACCGCGGGCCTGGC
>JAJXTZ010000081.1 GCA_021783355.1 bacterium
CCACGGGCGCGGCCGACGCGGGACGCCGCTCCGGCGACGCCTGGGCGATCTCGACGGCGGGCAGCGTGGTCGGCGCGGCGCTGACCGGGTTCGTGCTGGTGCCGCTGTGGCCGGCCTCGCGCATCCGGCCGCGCGCCGCCGCCGCGCTGATCGCGCTCGGCGCCTGGGGTTCCCGGCTGTCGGCGCGCCGCGTCCCGCTGGCCCAACTCGCCGCGGCCGCCGCGGCGCTGGTCCTGGCGGTGCGCGCGTCCGGGCCCGCGCCCGCCGCCGCCGTCCGGGAGAGCGTCGAGTCCCTGTACGGACGCGTGCAGGTCGTCGACGCCGGACCGGAGCGCTACCTGCTCGTCGACGGGACCCTGCAGTCGGACATGGACCGCGCCACCGGCGCGAGCGCCGCCGAGTACGACCGCGCCCTCGAGTGGGCGCGCGCCCTGCGCCCGCGCGCGCGGCGCGCGCTCGCGCTGGGCCTGGGCGCCGGGCTCCTGCCGGGCGCGCTCCAGCGCCGCGGCCTCACGGTGGACGCCGTGGAGCTCGACCCCGTCATCCTGCGCGCGGCGAAGGACTGGTTCGGCTACGCGCCCAACGGGCGCGTGACCGTCGGCGACGCGCGCGTGGCGCTGGAGCGCGGGGGCGGCGGGCCCTGGGACCTGATCGTCCTGGACGCCTTCAGCGCGGAGTCCCCGCCCGCGCACCTCTTCACGCGCGAGGCGTTCGCGCGGATGCGCGAGGCGCTCGTCCCCGGCGGGGTCCTGGCGGTGAACCTGGTGACCGCGGTGGAGGGGCCCGACGGCCGGCCCTGGCGGGCGACGCTGAAGACCCTGCGCGCGGCGTTCCCGAACGCGCGCGCCTTCGAGGCCTCCGCGCCGCGCGACGGCCTGGCCAACGTGCTTCTGTTCGCGTCCGACGGGCCTCTCGACGCGCCGGCCTCGGCGGCCCCGCCTCGGGCGCGGGCCGCCGTCGCGGCCATGCTCGCGCGCGAGCTGTCGCCGTCGCCGGAGGCGCTGGCCCGGGCCCCCGAGATGACCGACGACCACGCCCCGCTCGACGCCCTGCTCGCGCCGACGGCCGCGCGCTGGCGCCGCCTGCTCCTGGCCGGGATGCCGGAGGTCCTGCTCCGGTGAGGGCCCAGGACACCCGCGCGCCGGTGGAGCGCGCCGTGCTGGTCGGCGTCGGCCTGAAGACGCGGACCGCGCTGATCCGCTCCAGCCTCGACGAGCTCCGGCGCCTAGCCGAGACGGCCGGGGCGCTGGTGGTCGGCGAGACCACGCAGGCGTTGGCGCGCCTGAACCCGGGCACGCTGATCGGCGGCGGCAAGATCGCCGAGCTCGCCGGAATGTGCGCGGGCCTGCGCGCGGGCACGGCGATCTTCGACATGGAGCTCTCGCCCGGGCAGCAGAAGAACCTGGAGAAGGCCCTGCCCAAGATCAAGATCGTGGACCGCACGCGCCTGATCCTGGACATCTTCGCGGGCCGCGCGCGCACCAGCGAGGGCCGCCTGCAGGTCGAGCTGGCCCAGCTGTCGTACATGCTGCCGCGCCTGACCGGCGCGTGGCGCTCGTTCAGCCAGCAGGTGGGCGGCATCGGCACGCGCGGCCCCGGCGAGCGCAAGCTCGAGTACGAGCGCCGGCACATCTCGCGCCGTGTCGCGCACCTGGAGCGCGACCTGGAGCGCGTGCGCTCCGCCCGCCGCCTGCGCCGCGAGCGCCGCGCGGGCGTGCCGGTCCCGCAGGTGGCGCTGGTCGGCTACACGAACGTCGGCAAGTCCACCTTGCTGAACGTCCTCACGGGCCTCGAGCGGGACCGCGCCGTCTACGCCGACGACAAGCTCTTCGCCACGCTCGACCCGACCGCGCGGCGCGTGCGCCTGCCGGAGGGGGGCTGGGCCGTCGCGACCGACACCGTCGGCTTCATCCAGCGCCTGCCCACCACCCTGATCGCGGCCTTCCGCTCGACCCTCGAGGAGGTCGAAGCCGCCGACGTCCTGCTCGTCGTCAACGACGCCTCGTCGCCGGAGCTCGAGCGCCAGCGCGACTCGGTCGCCGCGACCTTGGCCGAGCTCGACACGGCGGACCTGCCGCGCGTGGAGGCCTTCAACAAGGCCGACCGTCTCGCGCCCGCCGCGCGCGCGGACCTGGCCCGGCGCCACCCGGACGCGGTCCTGCTCTCCGCCGCCACGGGAGACGGCGTGGACGAGGTCCTGCGCCGCGTGGAGGCCGCGCTCGCCTCGCGCTGGCTCAAGCGCGAGCTCGACGTGCCGCTCGACAAGTCCGCGGCGGCCGCACGTCTCTACGAGAGCGCGCAGGTCCTGGGGCGCGAGAACCGCGGGCACGCGACGCGCTACCGCCTCCGCGTCACCGAGGAGAATTGGAAGCGTTTGCAGGCCCTGCTGGCCGAATGCTAGGATTCAGCTGGAATTCATGGGAGATTTCCGCCTCGCCGGACTGCTGACCCTCGGCTACCTCTCCGGCGGCATCCCGACGGGGTACCTGGTCGTCAAGCGCCTGAAAGGCTACGACATCCGCACGCGCGGGTCGGGCAATCCGGGCACCGCGAACGTCTATCGCAACGCGGGAGCGCTGGCGGGCGGGATCACCCTGCTGGTGGACGCCGCGAAGGGCTTCGTGCCGGTGCGCCTGTGCCAGCTGGCGTTCCCCGCGCACCCGGCCCTGGCGATCGCCGTCGGCGCGGCCGCGGTCGTCGGACACAACTGGACCGTCTTCCTCGGCTTCAAGGGCGGCAAGGGCGTGGCCACCTCGGCCGGCGTGTTCCTGGCCCTGCTGCCCCTGCCGATGGCGGCCGCGATGGTCGGCTTCCTCGTCGCGGTCCAGGTCTCCGGCCACATCTCGGTGGGCTCGCTGGCCGGCGCGGCGGTCCTGCCCCTGGCGGCCGCGGCGCTGGGCGCGCCCCCGGCCGACATCGCCGCCGCCGCCGCAGCCTGCGCAATGATCGTCTACAAGCACATCCCCAACATCCGCAGGCTCCTGCAGAACCGGGAGCACGGCATCCATGGCCCGTCCGCGTAAGCCCGACGCCTGCGTCCTCGGCGGGGGGATGTGGGGCGTGGTCCTGGCCCAGCAGCTCGCGCAGAACGGCGCGCGCGTGCGTCTGTGGGAGTTCGTGCCGTCTCTGGCGGAGTCGCTGCAGCGCACGCGCCGCCACCCGCACATCCCGGGCTTCCGCTTGGACGACTCGGTCCGGGTCACCTCCGACCTGGCGGCCGCGGCGGGCGGGGCCGGGGTCCTGGTCTTCGTGCTGCCCTCCTCGGCCATGGCCCGGACGGCGCGCGCCTTGCGGGCCGCGGCGCGCCCCGCGCGCGGAGCCGTCGCGGTCAACGCCTCCAAGGGCGTGGAGCGCGGCTCGCTGGCCACGATGGGCGGCGTGGTCGCGCGCGAGCTCCCGTCCCTGCGGGGCCGGGTGTGGACCCTCTCCGGGCCCAGCTTCGCGCGCGAGGTCGCGCGCGGGGTGCCCACGACGCTGATGCTCGGCGGCCCCTCCGGCGCGAAGGCGCGGGAGGTGGCGCGCCTCTTCGCGGGCGGGGCCCTGACCGTGACGCCGTGGCCGGACCGCGCCGGCGTCGAGCTCGGCGGCAGCCTCAAGAACGCGATCGCGATCGGCGCGGGCATCCTGGACGGGCTGGGCGCGGGCGCCAACACCAAGGCGGCCCTGCTGGTCCGCGGGCTGGAGGAGATGGGGCGGCTGATCCGCGCCAGCGGCGGGCGCGCGGATACCGTCTACGGCCCCGCGGGACTGGGCGACCTGATCGCCACCGGCACCTCCGGGGAATCGCGCAACCGGGCGTTCGGCGAGAAGCTGGGCCGCGGGGTCGCGCCCCGGCGCGCGCTCGCGGAGATCCCGACGGTGGTGGAGGGCGTGGAGGCCGCGGCGGCCGCCCGGGCGCTCTGCCGCCGGCGCAAGGTGAAGGCGCCGCTGATCGCGGCGATCCACGCGGCGACGCGCGGGGCGCCGGCGCGGGGCGTGCTCAAGGCGCTGGGATTCCGCTGACGGGGAGACATCATGGCCAAGAAAGAGACGGGCAAGAGCGGAGGCGGCGACGACAGGGACAAGGAGAAGCCGCGGACTCCGGGGGCCAAGGAGGTCCGCATCTACTCGCTGGCCACCACCGTCAACGAGTGCATCATCTTCCTGGAGGAGATCGGCGGCAGCCGCCTGCTCCCGATTTGGATCGGCATCGCCGAAGGCCAGGCGATCGCGATCCGCTTCTCCGGGATCGTCCTGCCCCGCCCGCTGACGCACGACCTGCTCCTCTCGGCGATCAAGCAGCTGGGCTGGGAGGTCTCGCGGGTCACGGTCAGCGACATCAAGGAGAACACCTTCTACGCCCGCGTCACCGTCACCGACGGCAAGAAGGCCGAGGTCCTCGACAGCCGCCCGTCCGACGCCATCGCGATCGCCGTGCGCGCGGGCTGCCCGATCTTCGTCGACGAGTCGGTGTTCGCGCGCTGCCAGACCCTGAACAAGCCGATCTCCGAGGAGGAGGTCGGCAAGTTCAAGGAGGAGCTCAAGAGCCTGCGCCCCGAGGACATCTTCAAGGACCTCAAGGCCAAGCCCGGAGACACGCCGGCGCCGAAGGAGCCGCCCAAGCCCAAGCAGCCCCCGCAGGAGGAGGACGAGAAATGAACCGCCTCGACATCATCAAGTCGGTCGCGAAGGTCCTGACGACGAAGGGCGAGGCCGCGCTGGCGGTGGAGACCACCTTCGAGTCCTTGCGCGGGGCCTTGAACCGCGGGGAGAAGGTCGTGATCTCCAACTTCGGCACATTCCGCGTGAAGTCGCGCCAGCCGCGCACCGGCCGCAACCCGAAGACCGGCGCGCAGGTCTCGGTGCCGGCGCGCCGCGGGGTCCGCTTCAAGGCGTCGAAGAACCTCCTGGACTAGAGGCCATGAGCCCTTCCTCCGTGCCGCGGCGCCGAGCCCGCAGGGTCGAGGCGTAGAGCCGTGGAACTGCCGTTCGTCCCCGACCGCGAGTTCTTCACGATGCGCGAGGCCGCGCGCCTGGCGCAGGTGCCGCCGCACACACTGCGCTACTGGGAGTCGCGCTTCGGCGACCTGCGGCCGGCGCGGCGCCCGGGCGGGCACCGGCGCTACACGCGCGAGGACCTGGAACTGGTCCTCGAGATCAAGGACCTGATCCACCGCCGCAAGATGACGGTGGCCGGGGCCCGGCGGGCGCTTCTCGAGCGGCGGCGGGGGGGCGCGGCGCCCGGGGCGCCGGCCGCGGGGCCTGCCGCCGACGCCGGACCGTCAATGAAGCTCTTGCGCGAGGTCAAAAAAGAGATTAAAATGTTGCTCGACGAGTTCGGCCGGTGACCGGCGCCGGCGCGCCGCGCCTGAGGTCGGGGACTGGCTCAATGGTAGAGCGCTCCCTTGGGGTGGGAGAGGCTACAGGTTCGATTCCTGTGTCCCCGACCCCAGGCGCGGACAACTCGTGACGCACGGGGTATAGCTCAATTGGCAGAGCGCTTGGTTCGGGACCAAGAGGTTCTCAGTTCAAGCCTGAGTACCCCGACCAGTTCTTCCGGACGCGAACGACGGGACGCTCCCAGCGGGGGCGTCCCGTCCGCGTTCCGGGACGGCGCGGAGACGAGCCTCTTGCGCGCGGCTTGACGAATCCACTAGAATGGCCTTGACCGACCCCTTGACGCGTCGACACCTGCGGGTGCGCGGCCGCGTGCAAGGGGTGGGCTTTCGGTGGTTCGCCCGGGAGACGGCCGCGTCGCTCGGCCTGGCCGGCTGGGTGCGCAACCGGGAGGACGGGACGGTCGAGGCCGAGGCCGAGGGGCGCGCGGCGGCGCTGGACGAGTTCGTCCGGCGGCTGCGCGGCGGCTGCCCCGGGGCGCGCGTGGACTCGATCGAGCAGCGGCCGGCCGCCCCGCACGGCGGGGACGGATTCGACATCAGGCGTTAAGGCGTCAACCACAAGGAGAGCGATGGAACCGTCGACCGACACCATCAGCCAGTACTTCAAGGGCATCCAAAAGCTCGCGCAGGTCAGCCGCGAGGAGATGCACGCGCTTTGGAAGAAGGCCAAGAAGGGGGACGCCGCCGCCAAGTCCCGGATCATGGAGGCCAACCTCCGCCTCGTCGTTCCAATCGCCAAGAAGTACCATCGCCAGGGCATCGATTTCATGGACCTGGTCGAGGAGGGCAACCTCGGCCTGATGCACTCGATCGACAAATTCGAGCCGAAGAAGGGCTACCGCTTCTCCACCTACGCGTCGTACTGGATCGAGCAGTCGATCCGGCGCGCGGTCGAGGAGCAGTCCAAGACCATCCGCATCCCGCCGCACGCGTGGGAGGCCCTGCGCAAGTGGCTGAAGATGTGGGAGAAGATGCACGCCAAGCTCGGCCGCGACCCGTCGCTGGCCGAGATGGCGCGCGCGATGCACTGGACGGCGCGCCAAGTGCGGGGCGTGCTGGACGCGGCCGAGGCCGCCAAGGGCATGGGCTCGCTGGAGTCCCCGATCGACTCCGAGGACGACAACATCACCGTCGAGGACATGATCGCGGAGACTGCCGCGCAGTCGCCCGAGAACGTGATCGGGGTGCTCAAGCTCCACGACGAGCTGCACCAGGCCCTGCGCGAGATCGGCGACCGCGAGCGCATGATCCTGGAGTTCCGCCACGGCCTGACCGGGCAGACCCCCATGACGCTGGAGGAGGTGGGCCGGCGCCTGCGCCTGTCGCGCGAGCGCATCCGGCAGATCGAGGAGCGCGCGCTCCTGCGCCTGCGCCGCGTGGCCAACCGCATGGGGTTGATCGAGCTGGAGGAGACCGTCGGCCGCCGCGGGCCGATGAACCTGCAGCCCGGCTTCCACCAGCCCAAGCTCAAGACCGACATCCTGGGCCAGATCATCCCGGCGGGCCGCAAGACCGCCCCGACCGGCCCGCAGCTGATCCGGCGCCAGCCGCGCAAGCTGATGTTCACCGCCCCGGTCAAGCCCGGAAAGAAGGGGAAATGATGGACTTCAAGAAGCACATCCACGACGTCCCCGACTTCCCCAAGAAGGGGATCGTCTTCAAGGACATCACCCCGCTCCTGGCCGACGCCAAGGCCTTCGCGGCCGCGATCGACCGCCTGGCCGAGCCGTTCGTGGGCAAGGGCGTGCAGGTGGTCGCCGGCATCGAGTCCCGCGGCTTCCTGCTGGCCACCCCGATCGCCTATCGCCTGGGCGCCGGCGTGGTGCCCATCCGCAAGAAGGGGAAGCTCCCGCGCGCGGTCAAGTCCGCCAACTACGCCCTGGAGTACGGCACCGACTCCATCGAGGCCCACGCGGACGCCTTCCCGGCGGGGACCAAGGTCCTGCTCGTCGACGACGTGCTGGCCACCGGCGGCACGGCCGCGGCGGCCTTCCAGCTTTTGGAGGCGATCGGAGGCGACGTCGTCGGCTCGGCGTTCCTGATCGAGTTGGGCTTCCTGGACGGCCGCAAGAAGCTCCCCGGGCGCGGCGTCCACGCCCTCGTCTCCTACTGATCTCCGCCGGATCCGCGCCAGACGCCCCGATAGCTCAATGGATAGAGCTACTCCGTCCTAAGGAGAAGATGGGGGTTCGATTCCCTCTCGGGGCAGATTTCTAGTAATATAGGCCACCCCCATGGCTATCAACGACAAGAAGCACTGGTCCAAGCAGTCCGAAGCCGCGCGCGACGAGTTCAAGGACGCCGTCGAGGAGACCGTCGACTGGCTCATCGTCAACCGCCGCCCCGCGGGCTGGACGCTGCTCGGTGTCGTGGCCGCGGGCCTGCTGGGCGCCGCCGTGATCTACGGCCGCCGCGCCCGCGCCGACGCCGCCTGGAACAAGCTCTCCGAGGCCGAGCTCCTGGCCTACTCCGGCCGCCCGCAGGACGCCGAGGCGGCCCTGACCCAGCTGGAGAGCGCGGGGGGCAGCCCCGCCGCGGCCGGCCTGGGCCGCCTTCTGGAGGGGGACCTCCTTTATCCGCGCGGGGAGTACGACAAGGCCCTGGCCGCCTACCAGGACGCCGCCGAGCAGTCTCCCGACGCCCTCAAGCCCTTCGCCGAGGCCGACAAGGTGATGACCCTGGAAGCCGCCGGCAAGAACGCGGAGTGCGCGTCCGCCGCCCAATCCTTCCTCGACGCGCACCCGGACCACCTCCTGGCCGCCCAGGTGCGCGCCAGCCAGGCGCGCTGCCAGCTGGCCGCCGGCCAGACCGACGCCGCCGAGGCCACCCTGCAGAAGATCGCCCTGGAGTACCGGGGCACTCCCTGGGGCGACTGGGCGGCCGGGCGCCTGAAGTCCGTCACCAAATAACACCCAATAGCACGCTCCACCCCTGAACGCGGCTGAACCGCCGCGGCAGGAGTGTTGACAGTACGCAACACCTTTGCTAAATTGGGCCGCCCGTCACCGTGCCGTCATGTGCGGGCGCAAAGAGCGCGGACTGGCGCTCCTCGCGGTACGTAGGTCCCGCGGCGCACGCGGGGTGCTGCACGAGTAGTACCCCGCGGACAAGCGGGTCTTACGAAACAACAAGGAGGATTACACAGCCCATGAAGAAGCTCCTGGGATCGACGCTGGCGCTGGCCCTGTTCCTTCCGGCCGGCGCTCACGCCGAGATGCTGAAGAACCTCAAGCTCAACGGATCGCTCGAGGTGGACGCCGTCTCCGCGAACAACGCGACGGACCTCGACACCGCCAAGTACGACCACCTGGGCACCGCCCAGACTCGCGTGATGCTGAACGCGGACTGGGACTTGCTGGACGACGTTCACGCCAAGGTGACCCTGAACAAGAACAACCGGGCGTACGGCACCGCGTCCGAGAACCTCAACGGCATCCAGACCGCCGTGACCGTCGAGCAGGCCTACCTGAAGATCGACAAGCTGTTCGGCGCCCTGGACACCACGATCGGCCGCCAGTTCTACGGCGACGCCGGCGACCTCGTGATCTACTACGGCCCGAAGATGGCGCTGTACGGCCTGCCGGTGACGGCGCTGGATGGCGGCCGCTTCGACTGGAACGGCGAGAAGGTCGGCGTGACCGCCCTCGTCGCCAAGCTGACGGGCAGCGCGGTCGGCACCAACGACAACGCGAACGTCAACCTCCAGGGTCTCAAGGCGATGATCAAGCCCATGGACGGCGTGTCCGCGTCCGTGTACGGCTATCACCGCACGACCGTGAACTCCATCGCCGGCGCGAACACGCAGAACGTCCGCTCGCCCGACAACCTGTACGTGGTCGGCCTGAAGGGCAAGGCCACGATGGGCGGCGCGTGGGCCAAGGCGGAGGTCGCCAAGGACTTCGGCGAGCTGCGTCCCAACGGCGTGACGGGCAACACGAACTACTCCGGTTGGGCGGGCCTGGCGGACCTGGGCTACAAGCTCGACCTGAGCAACGTCGGCGCCCTGACGGGCTGGGCCGAGGGCGGCGTGGGCAGCGGCGGCGCGGCCAACCACACCTTCACGGCCATCGCCGGCGACTACCGCCCGGGCAGCATCTACGGGCGCTTCGCGGCCGGTTCCAGCGCGGTGCTCAACAACGCGAACACCTCGCTGGGCACCAACACCCTCGCGGACCGCGTGGTCTTCGGCGCGGGCGTGAAGCTGACCCCGGCGATGCTCACCAAGCTGACCGCGGGCCTGTCGTGGTGGAACCTCCGCCATCAGACCGCGAACAACCTGTCGGCCGCCGCGGCCGGCAACAAGTTCATCGGCAACGAGTACGATCTGGACCTGACCTGGGCTCACTCCGAGAACGTCTCGGTCAGCGCCGGCGTCGGCACGTTCCAGCCGGGGAACTTCGTCAAGGCGACGCAGGGCGTCAACAGCCCGGCGACGCTGGGCTACACGGACTTCTCCGTCAAGTTCTAAGGACCACTTAGAACCGCAGAAGACCCCCCGGCCTTCACGGCCGGGGGGTTCTTTTTTTGCTAGGATGACGCCCGATGCGCCGCCCTCTCGCGCTCGCGCCGGCCGCCTGCCTCGCTCTCGCCCTCGCCGCGCCCTCCGCACGGGCCGCGAGCCTGGACGTGACCGCCTCGTACGGGATGAAGGCCCTGTCCTACGAGAACCTGAACCTGGGCGGGGCGCGCGACAACCACGCCTACCTGACCAACGACGCGCGCCTGGGCGTCGCCGTGCGCAAGATCGCGCTGGAGGAGTCGCGCGGGGGGGAGGAGACCACGATGGACGTGGGCCTGCGCCTGCGCGCGCTGGGCGTCTCCGGCTCCTCGGTCGCCATCGCCAGCCCCCTGGACCGGGCCGCCGCCTACTACCCGCGCACGGACCTGACCCCGTTCCTGGAGAACGCCTACCTGCGCGTGGACCGCCTGTGGGGCCTGCCCCTGACCGCCGTCCTCGGCCGCCAGACCTTCCGCCTGGGCAGCGGCCTCCTCCTCGACGACGACGGCGCCGGCCTGACCGGCGCCCTCCTGCGCGGCGAGCTGCCTTGGGCCGGGATGAAGGTCCAAGCCTTCGTCTTCCAGGACAAGAACCCCCAGGCCTCCGCGCCCAACAGCCTGACCCTCTTCGGCGCCTCGTTCGACCTGCCCACCGAGGGCACCTGGCAGCTGAACCAGCTCTTCGAGCGCGACGCCTCCAACCAGCTCGTCTACGGCTGCACCTACGCCGGCGACCCCGAGGCCGCCGGCTGCCGCGTCTCCAAGGCCCTGCGCAGCTTCTCCAGCCTGCGCTATCAGATCAGCTACGGGCCGCTGGTCTTCGACGGCGAGGCGGCCCTGGAGAAGGGCGTCGCCACGCCCACCGGCGCGACGCCCGCCCCCAACCACATCACCTACAACGGCAACGCCCAGGTGGTGCGCATGAAATGGAAGCAGGGCCTCTACCACGCCGGCCAGGGCATCGCGCGCGTCTCCGTGGCCCGGGGCACCGGCGACGACACCGGCACCGCCACCCGCGACGAGGCCTTCTACCCGTCGCACGGCCACCGCTACGACGGCCTGGAGCGCGCCGGCTTCGGCGATTTCTACGGCGCCACCGCCTACGACGCCTATGGGGGGAACTATTCGACCTCCACCAAGAGCGGCCTGCCCGCCGGAGCCAGCGGCCTGGTGGTGGTCGGCGCGGGCTACACCCCTCCCGCCTACCGCGGCTTCACCCTGGACCTGGACTACTTCCTGTACCAGGCCGAGCGCATCGCCACCGGCCCCAAGACCCTGGGCATGGAATGGGATGTCCACCTGCGCTACCCGATCCGCGACAGCCTCAGCCTCAACGCGGGCATGGCCTACTTCAAGTCCGGCGTCTCCACGGATCCGGGCAAGAGCGTCGCCCGCAAGTACTCCTTCGAAGCCGTCGGCCGCTTCTAAGCACCCTCCCGGCCGCGCCGAAGGACACTCGCCCCAAAAACCGCCCTCACGCCCATCCTGACACGGCCATTTCGCCGGGGCTTTGGGGGGGGCCTCGTTCCGGTCCCGGCGTCCATTCTGACGACCTCCGCCCCGGTCCCGGCCAGCCCCCGCCTCCGTCGCCACCCTCGGACCCGGCCGTTCTCCCGGAAGGGGCGAGCCCCCAGCTGGGCGCCCCCGCGGGCAGGCAGGGGGTTGTGCACAGGGCATTCACCGGCCCGCGTCCTTTGTTCGTCGTATATGTCTTATGACGATGTTTTATGCCGTCACATATGACATATACGGAAAGCCACGACGCATATCGTCGCCATTCACAGCTTATCCACGTCACATGGACAAGTCGTACGTCATATGACATAATCACGCCATGAG
>JAJXTZ010000257.1 GCA_021783355.1 bacterium
CCGAGCGCGTGCTGGGGCTGTCCGCGCCCGTCCGCGTGCGCGCCGGGGCGGCGCGGACCAACCTCTCCTTCCGCGTGTGGCTCAGCGCCGCGGCCGACCACCGCGTGCGCCTGCGCGAGCTGCTGACGCGGGTGCTCCCGGAGGGGAGGGACGGCCCGGGACTGGTGTTCTGCCCGCGCGTGGACGGGCCGCTCGGCGCGGCCGCGGTGGCCGCGGAACTGCGCGAGGCCGACGGGCTGGACGCCGCCGCGTTCACCGGGCGCGCTCCGGCGGGATCGGACCCGGCCGCCTGGGACGCCGAGAAGCGCCGCGCCGCCGATGACTTCCTCTCCGGGCGCCGCGGACTGCTCTGCGCCACGCGCGCCTTCGGCCTGGGCGTGGACCGAGCCGACGCGCGCTTCGTCGTCCACCTGGGGCTGCCGGCGAGCCTGGAGGAATACTATCAGCAGGCGGGGCGCGCCGGGCGCGACGGGCGGCCCGCGGCCTGCTGGCTCGTCCTGCAATGCGCGTCCGCGCGCCGCGCACGGCGCTGGGCGGCGCTGGATCTGGAGGACCTGCGCGCGGAGCTCTCGTCCCTGGGCCGCGACGGCGGCGACGACGTCTCGCGCGCGTACGGCATGCACCTGGCCTCCTTCCCGGGCGCGGCGGTCGAGCGCCGCGACGCGGAGCTGGCCCTGCTGGCGGCCGGGGACCCTTGCGTCCCGGGCGGCGCGGAGATCGCCCTGCCGGGAGAGGATCCGGAGGCCCTCACGCGCGCGCTGCTGCGGCTGGAGGAGGCCGGGGTCCTGACGCTGGAGGAGCGGCGGCGCGAAGGCTGGCGCGCGCGCCGGACCGGGGGCTGGAGCGCGGCGTCGGCGTTGGCGGCGGCCGGCGAGCGCATCGCGCGCGACTACCGCGCGGTGGAGCCCTCGCGGCGGGCGTCCTTGGCGGAGCTGGTGGAGCTGGCGCTGTCGCCGGATTCGGGGGCGGCGCTGGCTCAGCGCTTGGCGCTGTCGGCGCCGGTCAGCCCGCGGTACAGCGCCTCGTACGCGTCCAGCGCCGGGCCCCAGGAGGAGTCCTTGGCCATCGCGGTGGCGCGGGCCGCGGTCAGCGCCCCGGGGTCGCGGTAGCCGGCGATCGCCGCCTCCACGGCCTCGACCAGTCCCAGGACGCTCAGCTCGCGCAGGACGATGCCGTCGCCGCGGGCGGCGTCGACGCGCAGGTCGGTCACCGTGTCCGCCAGGCCGCCGGTGCGCGTGACCAGCGGGATCGTGCCGTAGCGCTGGGCGATCAACTGGGACAGGCCGCAGGGCTCGAAGCGCGAGGGCATGAGCAGGAAATCGGCCGCGGCGTACACCGCGCGCACGAAGTGCTCGTCGAACGGATGCGAGGCGACGCGGCCCGGGTGGCGCGCGACCGCGGCCGCCAGCGCCTCCTCCAGCGGCTTGTCGCCGGAGCCGGTCACGATCACTTGCGCGCCGCGGGCCACGATCTCGTCGATCGCGTCCAGGATCACGTCGATGCCCTTTTGCGCCGCCAGCCGCGAGGCCACGGCGAAGACCGGCGCCGATGGGTCGGCGGCGAGGCCGAGGCGCTCCTGGATCCAGGCCTTGTTGGCGGCCTTGCCCTCGGCGGCGTCGGCGGCCGAGTAGTTCCGCGCGGCGACCGGGTCCGCGGCCGGGTCCCACATGGTCATGTCCAGGCCGTTGAGGATGCCGCGCACGCCGTCCGGGCGGGCGTTGAGGACGCCGTTCATGCCCATGCCGAATTCGTCGCCGAGGATCTCGCGGGCGTAGGCGGGGCTCACCGTGGTCACCGCGTCGGCGAGGACCAGGCCCGCCTTCAAAAAGCTGACGCGGCCCCAATATTCGAGAGGCTCGCCGGGCCGCAGGTACTTGAGCGGGAAGCCGAGCTTGTGCGCGGCCTCCGCCGGGTACAGGCCCTGGAAGGCCAGGTTGTGGATGGTGACGGCGGTCTTGGTCGCGGCGAAGAACGGGTCGGCGGCGTAGGCGGTCTTCAGGAAGGCGGGCACCAGGGCGGCCTGCCAGTCGTGCGCGTGGACGACGTCGGGCCGGAAGCCCAGGGCCTTGGCGGCCTCCAGCGCGGCTCGGGCGTAGAAGCCGAAGCGCTCCTCGTTGTCGTCGTCGCTGTAGGACGAGGCCGCGCCCTGGTAGGGGCCGCCCTCGCGGTCGTAGTAGCCGGGGTGGTCGAGGAGGACGACCCGGACGCCGTCCACCGTCGCCGCCCAGAGCTTGGCCGTCTCCAGACGGCCGCCGATGGGCACGGAGACCTCTCCGGCGGGCCGGAAGTCGGCGCCGGCGGTCTTCAGCGAGCGGTACTTGGGCAGGACCAGCAGCACGCGGTGGCCGCGCGCGGCCAGACCCCGCGAGACCGCGTCCACCACGTCGGCCAAGCCGCCGGTCTTGATGAACGGGACGGCTTCGGAGCCGGCCGTCAGCACGCTGATGGGGCGCGAGCCGTCGAAGAGCGCGTCGCCGGACGCCGGGGACCGCTTTCCAGCGGCGCGTGAAAGCGGCGCTCCCCGACCGGACGGCTCGGTCGCGGCCGGAGCGGTCGGGGCGGGGGAGGCGGCGGCCGCCGCGGCGGGGGCGGCGGGG
>JAJXTZ010000082.1 GCA_021783355.1 bacterium
AGGGCGCGGGCGGTCTCCACGGCCGGCTCGTCCTCGTCGGCCAGCGGCGGCAGGGCCACCTTCAGGCGCGCAGACGACGGCGGCAGGGGCTGCGGGGTCAGCGCGTCCAGGCGCGCCTCGGCCAGGGCCTCCGCGACGGCCGCGGCGGCGTCCGGCCCGCCCCCGGCGCGCAGGGCGCGGCGGTAGGCCTGGTCCAGGGTGCGCCGGCCGTCCACGCGCAGGGTCCCCGGGGCGTCGAGCAGGACCAGGCGGCGGTCGGCCGGGGAATAGACGGCCAGCAGGAACTCGGGCGGGGCCGTCGTCCCGGTCTGGCTCGCCTCCACCCAGGCCAGCCACGGCCGCCCGTCGCGCAGGCGCGCGGAGAGCGGCGAGGCGCGCAGGGCCCACGCCGCGCCCAGCGCGGCGGCCAGCGCGAGGGCGCCGAGCGCCCTCTCGACGGTCACCGCGCGGCGAGGGAATTCCATAGTTCGATGGTCAGGGGGTGCAGCCAGGCGCGGCGCTCCAGGGCGTGGGACAGCTTGTCGGCCAGGCAGCGCTCGAAGGCGGCGTCCAGGTCCGCGAAGGCCAGCTCGCGCGTCCGCCGCGCGCCGGGATGGGAGCGGTCGGCGGAGCAGGCGTCGGCGACGTAGACGACCTTGTCGAGGAGGCCCATCGTCCGGTCGCCCAGGGTGTGCTTGCGGATCGCGGAGAGGACCTCCGCGTCCGTCACGCCGAACTCGCGCCGGGCCAGGTCCTCGGAGGCGTGGGCGTGCAGGAGCATCGGCTCCAGGGCGGCGGTCAGCGCGGCCTCCGGGACCTTCAGGCGCCGCCGGCGCGCGTACTCCGCCAGCAGGGGCGGCGGGAAGCGCCGGCCGGCGTCGTGCAGGAGCCCGGCCAGGCGGGCCTTGTCCGGGTCGGCGCCGTGGCGGCGGGCCAGGGCCTCGGCCAGGGCGGCCACGTTCAGGGTGTGGGCGTAGCGGCCGGGCTTGAGGGTCTCGCGCAATCGTTTCAGGAGTCCGGTCCCATACAGGCCGCGCGCCTCGATCCGGGCGGCGACCTCCGGGAGCAGGGCGTCGGAGCAGTCCTGCCCCAGGGCCAGGGCGGCGCGCAGCTCGGTGGACGCGAGGTCCGGGAAGCCCCCGGGCAGGCGCTTGAAGAACGCGGGGGGCTTCGCCGCCGCGCCGGGCCTGGCGCCGTACCACCAGACGGCCAGGCGGCGCAGGCGCGCGGGGTCCTTCCAGCGCGGGAACGAGGCGGCGGCGTCCTGGCCGCAGACGAAGTGGAGCTCGGCGCCCGGCTCCAGGGACTTCAGGCGCGCCAGGGTCTCCACGGTGTAGACGCGGCGCCGGGCGCGGAGTTCGGAGAGGTCTAGCCGCGCGGCCTTGCGCCGGCGCGCGGGCAGGCGCGCGAGCACGCCCAGGCGGGCCAACTCGGCGCGGTCGGCGGCGGGGGCGGACGGCGTCCCCTTGAGCGGGGCGTGGTAGGCCGGGACGATCAGGATCCGGTCCGGGCGCACGCGCTCGACCGCGGCGTTCAACAGCGCGGCGTGGCCGCGGTGGGGCGGGTCGAAGCTGCCGCCGAAGACGAGAGTTCGCATGCGCGAAGATTCTACCGCCTGGGGAGCGCCTTGACAACGCGCGCGCAAAACCGGGATGATGCCCGCCTATGGCCGACGCCAGACCCTTTCGCGGCGCGCGCTACGCGTCCGCTTCCCTGCGCGAGGCGCTGTGCCCGCCCTACGACGTGATCCCGCCGGAGCTGGCGCGCGGCCTGCGCCGCCGCCGCCGCAACGCGGTGCACCTGGAGCTGCCCCAGGGCGAGGGCGCGGCGCGCTACGCGCGCGCGGCGCGGACCTGGAAAGCCTGGCTCGAGGACGGGACGCTGGCCGTGGACCCGCGCCCGGCGTTCTACGCGGTGGAGGAGACCTTCCGCCTCAACGGCCGCGCGCGCGTGCGCCGGGGCTTCCTGGCGGCGCTGGGCGCCGGGCCCAAGGCCGCGCGCGCCATCGTGCCGCACGAGCGCACGCTCGCCAAGCCCAAGGCGGACCGCCTGCGCATGCTCCGGACCGTGGGCGTCAACGTCAGCCCGATCTTCGGCGTGTTCCCGGACCCGTCGGGCGCGGCGCGCGCGGCGCTGGCCGCGGCGCGGCGGGGCAAGCCCGTCGCGCGCGGGACCTCGCACGCGGGCGTCGCCTACCGGATGTGGCGCGCGGACGCGCCCGCGCTGACGGCGGCGCTGACCAAGGCGCTGGCGCCGCGGCCGATGCTGATCGCCGACGGCCACCACCGCTACGAGGTCAGCCGCGTCCATTACCGGCGCACCCGCGCCCCGGGCGCCGAGGCGGTCCTGGCCTACCTGGTCCCCGAGGAGGACCCGGGCCTGGCGGTCCTGCCCACGCACCGCGCGGCGGCGGTCCCGCTGCTGGAGCGCGCGCGCTCGTCGGCGGCGCTGCGGCGCTTTTCATCCGTGAAGGCCCTGGAGGCCGCGCTGGCCCGCTCGAAGAACCCGTACGCGTTCGGCCTGTGCGACCGCGGCTTCTGGCTGGGCGAGCCCGAGCCCCGCGGCTGCCGCAGCGGCCTTGCCGTCGAGTGGCTGGCGCGCCACCTGCTGGCCAAGGTCCGCCCGGACCAGATGAGCTACACGCCCGACGCGGCGCTGGCCGCGCGCCGCGCCGCCGCGCTGCGCGGCTCGGCGGTCCTGGTCAAGCCCTTCACCGTGGCGCAGGTCCGCCGCGCGGCCAAGGCCGTGGGCCTGCTGCCGCAGAAATCCACCTACTTCTTCCCCAAGATCGCCACCGGGCTGGCGTTCCGGCCGCTGCGGCCGTGAAGTTCTCCGTGATCGTCGCCGCGCACAACGAGGGCCCGCAGATCGCCTCGGCCCTCAAGCGCCTGCGCCAGATCTCTTCGACGAGCCCCACCGAGCTGATCTTCGTGGACGGCGGATCCGACGACGCCACGGCCGACGCGGCCGAGGATTGGGTGGACGAGCTGATCCGCCAGGAGACGCCCAGCCGCGGCGCGCAGTGGGACGCCGGCGCCCAGAAAGCCACCGGGGACCTCCTGTTCTTCCTGCGCGCCGACACCCAGCCGCCGGGCAACTGGCAGCAGGCCCTGGAGCATTTCTGGCTGTCGTCGCAGACGGCGCCGGTGGCGGCGGCGGGCTTCTCGGTGGACTACGGCGACGGCCTGGGCCTGCGCCTGCTGTCGGCCTGGTCCAACGCGCGCGTGCGCTCGGGCCTGGTCGGAGCCGACCACGGCCTGTGCACCACGCCCGAGATCTACAAGGCCGCCGGCGGCTTCCCGCACCATCCGGTGCTGGAGGACTACGAGTTCAGCAAGCGCCTGGCCGGCCACGGCCGGATCGTGCTCCTCCCCGAGGTCATCCACGCGGCCGCGCGTCGCCTGCGCTCCCGCGGTCCGCTGAAGTACCTGTGCGGCCGCCTGTGGCTGGAGGCCCGCTACCGCTCCGGCGCCGATCCGCAGCATCTCTTCGAGTCCACCCGCGGCCTGTGAGCGGGCGCGCCCCCGTCGTCCTGGTCACCGGCGGCAACCGCGGCATCGGCCTGGAGGCCTGCCGCGCGCTGGCGGCGCGCGGCGCCCGCGTCCTGCTCGGCGCGCGCGATCTGGAGGACGGCCGGCGCGCCGCCGCCGGGATCGGCGCGGACGCGGAGGCCGTGGCGCTGGACGTGACCGACCCCGCCGGCGCGGACGCGCTCAAGACCCGCGTCGAGAAGGAGTTCGGCGCGCTGGACGCGCTGGTCAACAACGCCGGCGTCTATTCCAGGGCCAACGCCCTGGAAACCACCGACACGGAGATCTCCGCCGTCCTGGCCGCCAATCTGCTGGGCGCCTGGCGGATGTGCCGCGCCTTCGCCCCGGCGATGGCGAAGAAAGGCCGCGGCCGCATCGTCAACGTCTCGTCGGGCATGGGCGCGCTGTCGTCGATGGACGCGGGCTCCGCCGCCTACCGCGTCTCCAAGGCCGCGCTGAACGCGCTGACCCTGACCCTCGCCTCGGAGCTCAAGCCCGCGGGCGTGGCCGTCGTGTCCCTGTGCCCCGGCTGGGTCCGCACCCGCATGGGCGGCGAGACCGCCCCGCGCTCCCCCGAGCTCGCCGGCAAGACCGTCGCCGACGCCGTGCTGAGCGACGCGCGCACCGCGGTCTTCGTCCGCGACGGCCAAGAACTGGCCTGGTAGCGCGCCGCGGCGGCGGGGCAAGGGCGGGGACTTCCGTCAGGCTTCGCCGAGGAGCTTCGCGGCCTCGGCGCGCAGGGCGTCGATCCCCAGGCGCTCGGCCGCGCTGACCCAGGCGATCTCGTCGGGCCGGAGGCGCAGGGCGTGGGCGGCGTCGCGGCGGCGGGCGGCGGACTGGGAGGGCTTGACCTGGTCGGCCTTGGTCGCGACGGCGCTCCAGGGCAGGCGCGCGGCGCCGAGCCACTCGGCCATGCTGCGGTCGAGCGCCGTGGGGCCGACCTTCGCGTCGATGAGGACGAAGACGCGGCGCAGGCCGGGGCGGCGGCGCAGGTAGCTCTCGATCATGCCGCTCCAGGCGGCGCGCTGCTCGGCGGGGCCTTTGGCGAAGCCGTAGCCGGGCAGGTCCACCAGCGCCGCCGCGGGCGAAACGGAGAAGAGATTGATGGTGCGGGTGCGGCCCGGCGTGCCCGAGGTCTTGGCCAGGTCTTTCTTGAGCAGGGCGTTGATCAGGCTGGACTTGCCCACGTTGGAGCGGCCCACGAAGGCGATCTCCGCGGCGTAGAAGGGCAGGCGCGCGGGGTCGCTCTCGCTGACGACGAAGGCCGCCGCGGAGAACGGGGCTTGGCGCATGGTCACTCGGCGAGCAGCACCGGCGCCTGGGGAGCGGGCGCGTCGGCGGGCAAGGCGTCGAAGAACTCGCGGATCAGGCGCTCGATCTCGGCGCAGTCCATGGTGGAGCAGATTGCCACGCGCACGGCCTTGTTGCCGGGCAGGCCGCCGGTGTACCAGACGCAGATGCGGCGCATGTTGAGGGCGGCCAGCCGGTCGCCCAGGTGCGCGCGCTCCAGCGCGAAGTGCTTGAGCAGGGTCTCCTCGCGCTCGGCCGTACTCGGGACGTGCGGCGCGTCTCCCGAGCCCGACAGCGCGCCGTCGAGGTTGCGGTAGATCCAGGGGTTGCCCAGCCCGCCGCGGCCGATCATCAGTCCGTCGCAGCCGGACAGCGCGAAGGCGCGGCGCGCGTCCTCGGGGGTGAGCACGTCGCCGTTGCCGATCACCGGGATCTTGACCGCGCGCTTGACCTTGCCGATGGCCGCCCAGTCCGCCTTGCCCGCGTACTGCTGGGCCTGAGTGCGGCCGTGGACGGTGACCGCGGCCAAGCCCTGGGCCTCGGCGCGGCGCGCGAGCTCCACGGCCTCGTCGCCGGACTCGTCCTTGAAGCCCTTGCGCATCTTGACCGTCACCGGGATGCGTTTGACCGCCCGGCGCACGGCGGCGAAGACGCGCTCGGCCTTGTCCGGGTCGGCCAGCAGGGCCGAGCCTTCCCCGTTGCCGACCACCTTCTTCACCGGGCAGCCGAGGTTGAGGTCCAGGGTATCGAAGCCCTTGTCCTCGATGACGCGCGCGGCCTCGGCCATGACGCCGGGGTCGCAGCCGAGGAGCTGGGCGCCCAGCGGCCGGTCCTCGGGCGTGCTCTGGAGGAGGCGCAAGGTCTTGCCGTTGTCGCGAGTCAGCGACTGCGCGGAGACCATCTCCAGGAAGCAATAGCCCAGGCCCTTCTCGCGCGCGATCAGACGGAACGGCAGGTCCGAGCACGCGGCCAGGGGAGACTGGATGATGCGGGAGGGAAGCTCCAGGGAGCCGATGCGCAGCGTCATGCCGTCATTTTAGCAGTTCTCCGACGGGCGCGCCCGTCCTAAACGCGCCGGGCCAGCACGCGCAGGACCGCCGCGCAGGCCGCCTCCACCCGCGCCAGCATGAACGGCGAGACATCCTCGCGGACCCCGCCCTCCGAGCGCGTGACCGACAGGTATTCCCCGAGGCGCGCGCGCAGGCGCCGCGCCAGCAAGGCGCGCCGCCGCTCGTCGAGCTCGCGCTCGGCCAGGCGCGCGACGGGCTCCAGGCGCAGGCGCGTCGAGATCTCCGCCACCCGCTTTTCCCAGGACTTCGGCCGCCGCTCCGGGGGCAGGGCCTCCAGCTCGAAAAGCGTGGGCGCGCGGGCCGCGGCCAGGAGGGCGCGCGCCCCGTCCAGGCGCGCCTCCGGCGCGGTGCGCGGGTCCAGGTGGAAGGCCAGGTCCGCGTACTGGCTCGCGGGGAGCAGGGCCTCGAAGGTCTCCTTGTGCCGCTGCAGCGCCCCGGGCGGCAGCATCGGCCGGGCGAGGTCGGCCAGCAGGGCGTGTCCGGCGCGGGCGAGGAGCTCGGTCTTGTAGGCGCTCAACGGGGACTCCGCCTCCTCCAGCTTGCGGCGCAGGTAGGCCCAGGGATCGCTCTCGTGGCGCCGGGTCAGGTCGTCCCAGCGGCAGGCCTCCGCCAGGCGCGCCTGGAGCGCCAGGCCCGGACCGCCGCTCACGGCGCCTTCTCCGGCAGGTCGTGGAGGAAGTAGTCGGGCGGCAGGCGTCCGCCCTCGGTCTTGGCGTCCCAGGCGTCGAACGCGTAGACGCCCGGCTTGCCGTCCGTCCACGGGTCGAAGGCCAGGCACACCGGCGGATCCCCATCGACGGTGCAGGCCACGGCCGCCGTGTGGTAGGGCCGCGCCCGGCGCGCCTGGTCCTGCACCGACCAGTCCCGCAGGTCCATGCCGTTCAGCGTCGACCAGACGTCGTCCGACCAGTCGCGACAGACGCCCTTGTCCCGCGCCAGCCGCCGCCGCGCGGCGGACGCCTCGGCGTCCTTGGCGCGGATGGAGGCCAGCAGGCGGCCGTAGGCCGGGTCGTCGCGGCTGGTCCGGGCCAGCGCGGCGCGCAGGGCCGCGGCCTCCTTCTTGCGCGCCGCGAGCGCCTGCTCCAACTGGCGCGCGGGCAGGAAGGACTGGTCGTCGCCCTCGATCACCGCGTCGTTGAGCGCCCCCGGCTCCCAGCCTTGGTCCAGGCGCTTGGAGACCTCGTCGCGGTAGGCCAGGAACATCTTGTGCAGCTCCGCGCGCGCGGCGACCGGCAGGGCGTCGATGCGCGAGCGCGCCAGCATGGCCGGCAGGCCCGGGGCGTCCTGGGCGGCGGCGGGCAGGGCCAGGAGGAGGGTCAGCAGCGCGGTTCTCACGACGAGAGGATAGTGCGGACGGCCTCCGGCGTCAAGCCCTGGCCCGTCGAGCCGAGAAAAGGTACAATCGCCTTCTATGGTCACCACCGACTCGTATCACGACTGGAACCTGCCGGAGCGCGTCGCCCGCCTGAAGGATCTCGCCTACAACCTCTGGTGGAGCTGGCACCCGGAGGCTCGCGCCCTTTTCAAGGAGATCGACCGCACGCTGTGGGCGGACACCCACCACAACCCGGTGCGCATGCTCCGCGCCTGCCCGAAGGTCGTGCTGGACGCCCGGATGGCGGACAAGGGCTTCCTGTCCCGCTACGACGCCGTGATCGCCGCCTTCGACGCCTACATGGCCGGAAACGACACCTGGTTCTCCAAGGCCCACCCGGAGCTCAAGGGCGTCACCGTCGGCTATTTCTCGGCCGAGTTCGGCGTGCACAACTCCCTGCGCATCTACTCCGGCGGCCTGGGGATCCTCGCCGGCGACCACTGCAAGGCCGCCTCGGACCTGGGCGTGCCGCTGATCGGCGTGGGCTTCATGTACCCGCAGGGCTACGTCCAGCAGAAGATCTCCTCCGACGGCTGGCAGCAGAACGTCTACGAGCAGGCGGACTGGGACGCCTCGCCGATCCGCCCCGTGCTGGGGCCCAGCGGCGGGCGCATGCTGCTGGACATCCCGCTGGGGCGCGGGATGGTCAAGGTGGCGGTCTGGAAGGTCCAGGTGGGCCGCGTGCCGCTCTACTTGATGGACACCAACGTGGACGGCAACTCGCCCCACGACCGCGAGATCTCCGGCCGCCTGTACGGCGGCGACCGCACGATGCGCCTGCGCCAGGAGATCATCCTGGGCATCGGCGGCGTGCGCATGCTGCGCGCCCTGGGCGTGCACCCCGCCATCTTCCACGCCAACGAGGGACACTCCTCGTTCCTGTTCCTGGAGCTGGCGCGGGAGAAGGTCTCCGCGGGCAAGCCCCTGGACGAGGCCCTGCGCGAGGTGGCCGACGGCGCCGTGTTCACCACGCACACCCCCGTGGAGGCCGGCCACGACGTGTTCGCCGAGGAGATGATCAGCGAGTACTTCTCCTCTTATTGGCCCCAGCTGGGCGTGGAGCGCGAGCAGTTCCTGGACTTCGCGCGCGTGCCCGGCCACTCGGGCTGGAACATGACCGCGCTGGCGCTGAAGATGGCCGGCCGCCGCAACGCCGTCAGCCGGCGCCACGGCCAGGTCAGCCGCGAGATGTGGAAGTCACTATGGCCCTCGCGCCCGGTGGACGAGGTGCCCATCTCCCACGTGACCAACGGCGTGCATCTGGCCACCTGGGTCCAGCAGGAGATCGGGGCCGTCTACGACCGCTATCTGGGCGAGGACTGGCGCGAGCGCCAGGACGACCCCGCGCTGTGGTCGAAGGTCGCCGCCATCCCGGACGAGGTCCTCTGGCTCCAGCACAACCGCAACAAGAGCCAGCTGCTGCAGATGATGCGCGCGCGCGCGCGCGCCAAGTGGATGACCGAGAAGAGCGACCCGTCGCAGGCCCTGGCCGGCGGCGCGCTGCTCGACCACTCGGCGCTGACGATCGGCTTCGCGCGGCGCTTCGCCGGCTACAAGCGCGCGACGCTGATCCTGCACGACATCGAGCGCTTGAAGAAGATGCTCTTCGACCCGTGGCGGCCCGTCCAGCTGGTCTTCGCCGGCAAGGCCCACCCGGCCGACGACGGCGGCAAGATGCTGATCCAGCAGATCTACCGCCTGGCCAAGGACCCCGCGTTCGGCGGCCGCATCGCCTTCGTGGAGGATTACGACATGCACGTGGCGCGCTACCTGGTCCAGGGCGTGGACATGTGGCTCAACAACCCGCTGGCGCCGCTGGAGGCCTGCGGCACCTCCGGCCAGAAGGCCGGGGCCAACGGCGTGCCCAACTTTTCGGTCCTGGACGGCTGGTGGGAGGAGGGCTACAACGGCGCCAACGGCTGGCCCATCGGCCAGCCCGGCGGCCGCGGCGCGGGGCCGGAGGCCGATCAGGCCGACGCCGAGGACATCTACGCGACCCTCGAGCGGAAGGTCATCCCGCTGTACTACGACCGCGACGACCTGCTGATCCCGCGCGGCTGGGTCAAGCTGATGAAGGAGTCCATCCGTTCCGTCGCGCCGAAGTACGGCGCCTCGCGCATGGTCAAGGACTACGTGAACGGCCTCTACGCCCCCACGGCCGCCGCCGCGCGCTGACCTCCGCCGCGCGACGAGAGAGCCCCGCGGGAGGAATCCCGCGGGGGCTCATGGAAACGGTTTCCCTTCAGGCAGCGATTCGGACGATGCATCGGCGTGACCTGCGCGCCGCACAAGCGTCCCGATTTCGGACCGTCGCTTTTGAGGCGACAAGACCGGTGATAATCACGGATTTTCAGGGCGAAAAGCGCCTCGAAAGCAACGGACCAAAAAGAGGGCATCGCACGCCGCCCTTCGACGGTATTGCCGACGGCATTTTGGTAAAATAGGACTCCACCGCCCGACGGCGGACGACCACCATGCCCATCGATCTCGACAAGCTCAATCCGGAACAGAAGGCCGGGGCCACCCAGCTGGAGGGACCCCTGCTGGTGCTGGCCGGCGCGGGCACCGGCAAGACGCGCGTCATCACCTACCGCGTGGCGCGCCTCATCGAGACCGGCACGCCGCCGGAGAAGATCCTGGCGGTCACCTTCACCAACAAGGCCGCCGCCGAGATGCGCAAGCGCATCGAGGAGCTGGCCCCCGGTCACGGCGCGCGGGTCTGGGTGTCCACGTTCCACGCCTTCGGCGCCAAGCTGCTGCGCCAGCATCATCAGGACCTGGGGCTCCCCAAGTACTTCACGATCTACGACGCCTCCGACCAGAAGAAGCTGATCGTCGAGGCGATGAAGGAGCTGGGGCTCGAGGACCAGAAGAGCAAGGCGGGTCTGTACGCGAGCCTGATCTCGCGCGCGAAGGACGACCTGCTCGACGCGGGATCCTACGAGATCCACGCGATGACCTCCATCGACCAGTCGCGCCAGACCGCGGCCAAGATCTATCGGATCTACCAGCGCAAGCTGGAGCAGGCCGGGGCGCTGGACTTCGGCGATCTGCTGATGCGCGTCTGCCAGCTGCTGCGCGACAAGCCGGAGACGCGCGAGAAGTGGCAGACCGAGTTCTCGCACCTGATGGTTGACGAGTACCAGGACACGAACCACGCCCAGTACATCCTGACGAAGACCCTGGCCGCGAAGCACAAGAACGTCTGCGTCGTCGGCGACGACGACCAGTCGATCTACTCCTGGCGCGGCGCCAACATCCGCAACATCCTGGAGTTCGAGCGCGACTTTCCGAACGCGAAGGTGGTCACGCTCGAGCGCAACTACCGCTCCACCGCGCGCATCCTGGAGGCCGCGGGCCTAGTCATCCACAACAACAAGACGCGCAAGCCCAAGAACCTGTGGACCGAGGCCGCCGCCGGCGACGAGATCCGCGTCCAGGAGCTGCCCAACGAGGGCGAGGAGGCGGCCTGGGTCGTGCGCCGCATCCAGGACGAGATCGAGGCCGGCCGCTCGCTGAAGGACGCCGCGATCTTCTACCGCACCAACGCGCAGTCGCGCTCTTTCGAGGAGGCGATGCGCCGCGCGCGCATGCCCTACAAGATCGTCGGCGCGGTCCGCTTCTACGAGCGCAAGGAGATCAAGGACGCGCTGGCCTACGCCCGCGTCGTGGTCAACCGCGGCGACTCCGTGTCGCTGTCGCGCATCATCAACTGCCCGCCGCGCGGCCTGGGCGCCAAGAGCCTGGACTTGGTCGAGGGCCACGCCGCCGCGCACGGCCTGACCCTCTGGGACGCGTTCTGGGCGCACGGCCAGATCGAGGGGCTGAGCGCGCGCGCCCACGGCGCAATCGACGAGATGACTCAGACCTTCGCGCGCCTGAGCGACCAAGCCGCGGCCATGCCCGCCGGCGGCGCGATGGCCCTGATCCTGGAGGCCACCGGCTATTGGCCCTGGATCGAGTCGGAGCTGGAGACCGACCCCGAGGCCGCCGGGCGCCTGGCCAACCTCCAGGAGCTCCTGAACGCCGTCAAGGAGTACGACGAGCGCGAGAAGGAGGCCGGCCGGACCAGCGAGCTGGGCCGCTACCTGGCCGACATCACCCTGCAGACCGACCTGGACGGCTACGACCAGAACGCCCCGGCCGTCACGCTGATGACCATGCACCTGGCCAAGGGCCTGGAGTACCCGGTCGTCTTCCTGACCGGCCTGGAAGAGGGGCTCTTCCCCATCGGCGGCGGCAACGCCACCCCCGACGACCTGGAGGAGGAGCGCCGCCTGTGCTACGTGGGCATCACGCGCGCGCGCGAGCGCCTGTACATGACCTACGCGGCCACCCGCCGCCTGTTCGGCCAGGTCTACGCGAACCTGCCCTCGCGCTTCATCCTGGAGGCCAAGCTCTTCGGCGCGGCGCGCCGCGAGGCCGCCCCCGGCGCCGCGCGCT
>JAJXTZ010000258.1 GCA_021783355.1 bacterium
CTGGCGCCGACGGAGGGCCTCGCGCGCCTGGGAGCCACGGCCACGCTGGCCGCCCCGTTCCGCGAGGCCGGGCGCGCGGCGGCCGAGGCCCTGCGGGCGCAGGAGCGCGGCGAGCCGCTGCGGCGGCGCCTGCATCCCGCGGGCCTGCGCGTCGAGGTCAACGCCGCGGAGGCCGCGCGCGTGGGCCTGGACATGCGACGCGCGAAAGGCGTGGACGAGGTGATCCGGTGAGGCTTCAGACCAAGGTCCTCGTGGTCTCCGCTCCGCTGGCGGTGGCGTTCGCCGCCATCGTCGCCGTCGTCGGCCGCAGCGCGACCGAGTCCATCATGGTGCGCGAGATGGGCCGCCGCCTGACGCCGCAGGCGGAGGACTTCGCCGCGAAACTGGCCCCGAAGATGGCGGCCGGCGGCGAGAGCGCGCTCCTTGAGAGCCTGCAGGCCGCGCAGGCCTTCTCCGGCGCGGTCTTCGCGGAGGCCCTTTCCCCGGACGGGCGAGTGGTCGCCAACACCAACGTGCTGGAGACCGGCCGGCGGCGCGACGACCCGGAGACCCGCGAGGCGCTGGAGTCCGCGCGCACGGTCTTCGGCCGTGAGCGCGGCCCGAGCGGCCCGCTGCTGATCCTGGCCGCACCGATCTGGCGCGCGGACGATGACTTCCTCTTGTCCGGAGGGCCCCGCAAGCGCCTGGGGACCCTGCGCCTGGGCCTGTCCCTCGCCGAGACGCTGGAGTCGGCGCGGCGCGTGGCCGCCATCATGGCCGGGATGACGGTGGGGTTCTGCCTGCTGGCGCTGACCCTGTCCCTCGCCCTGCTGCGCGTGGTCCTGCGTCCCGTGCGCACGATCGCGGCGGCCACCGCCCGGGTGGCGTCGGGGGATTACGGCGCGCAGGTCCCCGTGGAGTCGCGCGACGAGCTCGGCGCGATGGCCGAGGCCTTCAACCGCATGGGGCACGCGTTGTCGCGGACGGTCGTCTCGCGCGACCGGCTGGAGGAGGCCTTGTCCATCGCGCGCGCGACGCTCGACGCCAGCGCCGACGGCATCCTCGTCGTGGACCGCGCCGTGCGCGCGGTCACCTACAACCGCCGCTTCGTGGACATGTGGGGCCTGACCGATGAGGTCATGAAGACCGGCGACGTGATGAAGATGCTGGAGTTCGCCCTGAACCTCACCGAGGACCCGGCGAGCTTCCAGGCGATCGCCACGGAGAGCTACCACGACCCCGACGAGGGCGAGACGCGCCACCTGATCCGCCTGAAGGACGGGCGCGTGTTCGAGCGCATCTCCCGCCCGTACCTGATCGGCGGCGAGGTCGCCGGGCGCACCATCACCACCCGCGACCTGACCCTGCACTTCGAGGGCGTGCGCGCCCTCGCCCAGGCGCGCGACGAGGCGGTGGAGACCGCGCGGGTGAAGACCCGCTTCCTCGCCAACGTCAGCCACGAGCTGCGCACCCCGCTGAACGCGGTCATCGGCTCGGCGGAGCTGCTGCGGTCCGGGGAACTGAGCGGGGAGCAGCGCGAGCACGCCGAGACCCTGGCGCGGGCCGCCCGCGCGCTCCTCGAGATGGTGGACGGGGTGCTGGATTTCTCCAAGATCGAGGCCGGGCGCATGACCGTCGAGCGCACGCGCCTGAAGCCCGGAGAGATCCTGGCCGACGCCGCGGCGCTCGTCGCGCCGCGCGCGGCCGAGAAGGGGCTGATCCTGCGGCTGGACCCGGGCCCTGCCGCGGACTGGGACCTCCTCGGGGACCCGACCCGCCTGCGCCAGGTCCTGATGAACCTCCTCGCCAACGCCGTCAAGTTCACGGAGCGCGGCGAGGTCTCTGCCGGCATCCGCGCGCTGGCCGGCAGCCCGGCCTCCGCGACCCTCGAGTTCTTCGTCGCCGACACCGGCATCGGCATCCCGCGCGGCCAGGCCGACAAGGTTTTCTCCCCGTTCACGCAGGGCGACGGGTCCACGACGAGGCGCTACGGCGGCACCGGCCTGGGCCTGGCCATCAGCAAGAGCCTGGTCGAGCTTATGGGTGGCGAGATCGGCTTCGACAGCGAGCCCGGACGGGGCTCGCGCTTCTGGGTGAGGGTGAAGCTCGACCGCGCCCGGGACGACTCCCCCCTGAAGCGCACCGCGCCGCCGCCCTCCCGCCCCTCCGGTCCGCGCGACCGGCTGCGCGTCCTCGTCGTGGAGGACAACGAGATCAACCGCCGTCTGCTGGTCCGCCAGCTCGAGCGCCTGGGCTGCCCTTGCGTCGCCGTCGCCGACGGCGCCGCCGGGCTGAGCGCCCTGCGCGAGGCGGACTTCGGCGCGGTCCTCCTCGACTGCCAGATGCCCGGGTTGGACGGCTATCAGACCGCCGTGGAGATCCGCCGCCTGGAGTCCGGGCACCGGCGGGTGCCGATCGTCGCGATCACCGCCAACGCGACGGAGCCGGACCGCCTGCGCTGCCTGGAGGCGGGCATGGACGACTTCGTGGCCAAGCCCGTCACCCTGGACGCGCTCTCCGCCGCCCTGGAGCGCTGGGACCGGCCGTTCGACGAGACCGCGTTGGCGGCCTTCGCGATCGTCGCGGCCGACGGCCCGGGGGGCCTCAAG
>JAJXTZ010000083.1 GCA_021783355.1 bacterium
CGGCGGCGGCCTCGGCGGCGGTCGCCTCCACGGCCTCCAGCTCGGCGCGGGCCTCGGCGATGCGCCCGCGGGCCTCGGCGGCGGCGGTCTCGTCGCGCTCCAGGCTGCGCAAGGCGGAGCGCGCGCGGACCTCGGCGCGCGCGAAATCGGACTCGGCGCCGGAGAGGGTCCGGCCCAGCTCGTAGGACTCCTGGGCCTTGGCCCGCGCCTCGGCGGCCAGCGCGTCGCGGCGCGACTGCGCCTCGGACGCGCGGGCCTCGATGGCGGCCAGCTCCTCGGCGGCGGCCTCGGCGCGGGCCTTGGCCTCGGCGAGCGACGACTCGGCGGCGGCGATCGCGGCGGCGACCGACTCGCGCTCCGGGGCCAGGAACGCGGCGCGCGCGGCGGCGGCGGCGGACTCGGCGCGGCAGGACTCGGCGCGGGCGTCCATCGCCTCCATCGCGCTGCCGGCGCCGCGCAGGCGCTCCTCCAGGCGGCCGATCTCCGTCTTGGTCTCGGCGACCTTCCGGTTGGCCTCGATCAGGCGGTTCTGCTCGCCGGTCTTCTCCAGGTTCAGCGCGGCCAGGTTGGCGCCCTCGGCGCCGATCTGCGAGCGGCGCTCGCCGAGCAGCTGCTCGACGGGGCCGATGCGCTCCTGCATGGACGCGAGCTCGGCCTCGATGGCGGACGCCTGCTCCAGGATGTGCGCGCCCTCCATCGCGGACAGCTCTTCCTTGTACTTCGCGTAAAGCTTGGCCTTGCGCGCGTCGGAGTCCAGCTTCTTGACCTGCTCCTCGATCAGCGCCACCGAGTCCTGCAGGCGCCCCAGGTCCATGTCCACCCGGTCGAGCTTGCGCAGGGCCTCCTCGCGGCGGGCGTTGTACTTGGCCACGCCGGCGGCCTCGTCGAAGAACGCGCGCCGGTCCTCGGGCTTGGAGCGGATCATCTGGTCCACGCCGCCCTGGTCGATGATCGCGTAGCCGTCCCCGCCCAGGCCCGTGTCCAGGAACATCTCGCGGATGTCGCGCAGGCGGCACTGGGTCTTGTTCATGAAGTACTGCGACTCGCCGGAGCGGAACAGGCGCCGGGTGATCGTGACCTCGGAGTACTGGACCGGCAGGAGGGAGTTGGCGTTGTCGAAGGTCAGCGTGACCTCGGCCATGGACAGCGGCGGGCGCTTGGCGGTGCCCGCGAAGATCACGTCCGTCATCGAGTCCGCGCGCAGGGACTTCCACGACATCTCGCCCAGGCACCAGCGCACCGACTCCATCACGTTGGACTTGCCGCAGCCGTTGGGGCCGATGACGCCCGTGATGCCGGGCTCCAAGTCGATGTGGGTCTTCAGCGCGAAGGACTTGTAGCCGCAGATGTCGATCGATTTCAGGTACATGGCACCTCAGGACGGGCGGGGGTTGTCCATCTTTTGCCGTCTTTTAGCGTTTCGTGGTGGAATCTTGTCAAACAGTATAGCAATTTCCGTCGAGGATTGCAAGATTTCCCGACGACGCCGCCGTCGAGGATCCGGGCCCGGGGCCCCTTGACGCCGGCGCCCGTTCTCTTTATTCTATCGGCGACGATCTTATGCGCTCCCTTCTCCTCGCCGCCCTGCTGACCGCCGCCGCCCTTCCCGGGACGGCCGCCTCCGCGGCGCCCGCCGCTCCCGCGCCGCCCGCGGACTGGCGCCGCGCGGGCCTGGACGCCGCAGCGCAGGACGGGCTGCGCAGCCTCGGCTACGGGCTGCGGGACGACGGGGCCGTCCTGGACCCCAAGACGCGCGCCCCCCTGAGCGACCCCCAACTAAAGGAAGCCGTGGCGCGCCTGGGCCTGTCCGCCCAGCGCCTGGCCCTGGAACGCCTCAGCGTGCTCCTTGCCGGCGGGCCGCTGACGCCCGAGGGCCGCGCCCGGGTCGAGGCGCTCAAGGGCGACCTGCCGGACTCCGTGGTCAAGGCCTTGGACGCCGGCTCCAGCCTGGCCGACCTTCGGGCCGTGACCGACGGCGCGCTGGCCGACGCGGCCGCGTACTTCGACGCCTCGCGCACGCTGGCCGACGCCCGCGCCGCCGCCGCTCCGGTGCGCGCCGGGGTCCCCGGCCCGCGCCCGCGGCTGCCGTACCTCAGCATCGGCGAGCAGGCTCTCGGGAACTCCCTGCGCGCCGCGGCCGCCGCGACCCTGGGCCGGGACCCGTACGGGCGCTCCCTGCTGGCCAAGCTCGCCGGCCCCGGCGGCAAGCCCGACCTGCCGCCGATCGTGGTGGAGGACGCCGGCGGCGCCGCGGCGGCCTACGAGTACCGCCGCGGCGTGGTCGTGCTGGACCGCGAGAGCCTGCTCGACGCGGCCACCGGAGCGGTGCCGCCCAAGGACCGCGTCGCGCTGCGGCGCTCGCTGTCCTCGCGCGCGGCGCTGATCGCCTATCTGAACGCGCGTCCGGACCTGGTCGCGGGCTTCGCGGCGCGCAACGACGCGGTGATCTTTCACGAACTGGTCCACGCCTGGCAGGACCGCCGCGACGGGGCCATGCGGGAGATGTCCCGCGGGGTCCTGCCCGACTCGCTCCTCCTCGACTACGAGCAGGAGGCGTGGACCATGAAAAACCTCTACCTGCAGTCCAAGCTGGAGCACGAGCCGGACTCGGTCGTCGACGACGCGGAGCTCGACGACTATCGCGCGATGATGCGCGACCCGACGGCCTGGTCCCAGGCGCTCAGGGCCCGCTACGCGGCCCTCGCCCCGGTCCAGGCGATGGACATCCCCGAGGCGCAGGAGGTGGCGCGCCGCCGGCTGGCAGAGATCCGCGCCCGCCGGGTCTCCACCGGGGAGCAGCAGAAGATCAAGGCCCTGGACCTGCTCGCGATGACGCGCGCCGAGCGGGCGCTGGCGGACGCGCGCGCCGACTCCGACGCGCGCCTGGCCGCCGACGCCGCCGCGGTGAAGGCGGCGCGCGCGTCCTCCGCCCGCCTGCTGGCCCGGCGCTTCCTGGCCGAGGCCCGCGCCGCGACGGACCGCATCGACTTCGGCGTCGCCCTCGCCAAGGCCGAGCGCTACGCCCGCGACGCCCGCGACCCGGCCCTGCTGGCCGAGATCCTCGCCCAGAAGGGGCCCTCCTGATGAAGACCTTCGTCCTCGCCGCCGCCCTGCTCGCCCTCGCCGCCGCCTGCCGCCGTCCGGGGACCCCGTCTCCGCCGAAGGCGGACGGCTCGGCCGCCGGCGTCACGATGATCGACTACCGCCCGGCCGACGGGGCGTACGGCTGCCGCGCTCCGGCGCGATGGCGGACCGACGAGGAAAGCGCGTGGGGGCCGGCGGTCACCTTCCTGGACCCCGACGGGCCGCGTCCGTACTCGCACTCGATCTCGATCCTGCGCTACCCCGGGAAGGCCGACTCCTTCACCAGCGCCGCGCAGTACCTGAAGGAGGCCGGACCCGAGGGCGCCGACGCGGGGCCGGTCGTCAAGACGACGGAGGACGGGCTCACGCTGTACCGCTACCACGAGACCAAGCCCTTCCGCTCCCTCAACGGGCGCACGGTCCTCTATCAGCTGCGCGACGACGTGGTCCTCCTGCCGGTCAAGGGCGGCTTCTACCGCCTGACGCACTCCGCCCCCGACGGGGAGTACCTGACCACGCTGCCCGTCTTCGAGGCCCTGGTCAAGAGCTTCCGCCCGAAGGGCTGAGCGCCCCCGGTCGTTTGGTAGAATCCCCGCGATGACCTTCCTCCTGGCCCTGCTCGCCCTGTCGCCGGCCGTCGCGCCCGCCGCCGCCCAGCCGCCGGCGGTGGCCGCCTCCACGGCCGCGGCCCTGGTCCCGGTCCCGAGCTCCGCCCTGCCCGACTTCAAGGAGAGCTTCAAGGGCCGCGCCCAGCTGATCCAGGCCGCGAAGGAGGCGATCGCCTACCTGAAGACCCTGCCGCCCAACAAGTCCCTGGCCATCGCCGGGCGCTCCTACGCGCCGGCCGCGCTGATCGACTCGGCGCGCGCGATGATCGCGATCGCCCGCGCCGCCAAGACCCAGGACGAGCTGGCGGCGCGCGTGCGCGAGACCTTCGACGCGTTCCGCTCCGTGGGGCTCGACGGCCAGGGGCGCGTGATCTTCTCGTCGTACTACGAGCCGGTCCTGCCCGCGAGCCTGCGCCGGGCCAAGGGCTACCCGTATCCGCTCTACCGCCGCCCCCCGGACATGGTGGAGGTGGACCTGGGCGCGTTCGGGCTGGACCTCTCCAGCACGGAGCCGTCGGCGCTGCTGGGGCGCGTGGGACGCGACGGGCGCGTGTCGCCGTACTTCACGCGCGAGGACATCGACCGGCGCAAAGCTCTGGCCGGGCGCGGCCTGGAGATCGCCTGGCTCAAGGACCGGCTGGAGGCGCTCGACCTCCACATCCAAGGCTCCGGCCTCCTGCGCCTGAGGAACGGCCGCGAGGTCCTCGCGCGCTACGCGGGCACCAACGGCCTCCCGTTCGGCTCGGTGGGCCTGGCGCTGGTGCGCGCCGGGGTGTTCAAGCCCGGCGAGCTGACGCACACCAAGCTGCACGACTACCTGCGCAAGAATCCGGACGCGGTGTCCTGGATCCTGTCGCGCAACCCGCGCTACACCTTCTTCGAGCTCGCCGCCCTGCCGCCCGGCGGCGAGCCCGCGGGCGCGGCGGGAGAGCCCCTGGTCCCCGCGCGGACGGTGGCCGTGGACCCGGGCGTGGTGCCGCTGGGCGTCCTGCTCTACTTCTCCACGGTCTGCCCGCAAGCCGACAAGAACGGACGCCTGCTCGGGCGCTTCCCGACGGAGCGCTACGCGTTCGCGCTGGACACCGGCGGCGCCATCCAGGGGCCGGGCCGCGTGGACATCTACGCCGGTCACGGCCCCCAGGCCGAGACCACCGCGCGCTACCAGTGGGACGGCGGCGCGCTCTTCGTCCTGGTCAAGAAGCTCCCGGACCGCTCGCGCTGAGCGCGGATCTGCAGGCCCTGCTGGACCGGGCCGACGCGCTCGCGGCCGACGGCCGCCACTTCGCCGCGCACGAGGAGATGGGGGCCGCGCGCGCTCCTCGCGCCGGAGTCGCTGGAAGCTCTGGAAGCGCGCCTAGCCGGGGTCCGCGCCGCGGGCGCGGCGCCGGCGTCCTTCCGTTTCGGCCTGCGCGCGCGCTGACGCGCGGCCGCCTACTTGCGGCGGGTGCTGAAGCCGAACGGGAGGTAGGCCGGGCACCAGCCCAGCGCCGCCGTCGTCAGCGGGACCAGGCCGACGAGCCCCCACCAGCTGCGGAAGTACGCCCCCGCCCCCAGGATCGCGGCCCCGGCCGCCACGCGCGCGACCCGGTCCGCCCCGCCCACGTTGCATGTCATCGTCGTCTCCGTCCGTCTCGAGGAATGCCCGCGTCAGGGACGCGGGGTCCGCCCGCCGTCCTCCGGAGAGGGCGGGAGGCCGCGCAGGTCGCGGCCGACGCCGACCAGGCCCGCGAGGCGGCCGTCGGCGGCGCGCACGGCGCAGCCGCTCCAGGAGAAAGGGATCTCCTCGCCGGAGCGGGTCAGAAGCCGCGCCTGGCGGAAGGTCCGCCCCGTCTCCACGGTCTCCCGGATGCCGCTCTCGGCGGCGCTCCGGTCGGACTTGAAGAAGTCCAGGGCGCTCCTGCCCCGTATCTCCTCGGACGAGTAGCCGGAGATCCGCTCCAGGGCCTGGTTCCATTCCGACAGGCGCATGTCCGCGTCCAGGCGGTAGACCACGTCGGGGACGGCCTGCAGGAGCGCCTGCCGCTCGCTCAGGTCCACGGTCATCCCCAGGAAGCCCATCACCTTGTCGTCGTCGTCGTGGAGCAGGACGGTGGACATCCAGCGCACGAAGACGCTCCCGTTGCGGTGCACGTGGCCGACCTCTCCCGTCCAGGAGCCGAGCTCCAGCACCTTCTTGTTGAACGGGCGGACCTCGCGCTCCAGCTGCTCCGGGGTGTGGAAGACGGAGAGGGGCTTGCCGATCAGATCCTTCTTGGAGTAGCCGTGCTCGCGCGCCCACGTGGCGTTGACGAACAGGATGCGCCCCTCCATGTCGGCGAAGGCCAGCCCGTCGTGCGCCTGGTCCACGGCCACGCGCAGGCGCCGCAGGTCCTCCTGGGCGCGCACGCGCTCGCTCACGTCGAAGAGGACGCCGCGGCGCAGCAGACGCCCCTCCAGGTCGTTGCCCAGCCGCGACTCCAGCCGCGCCCAGAAATGCTCTCCCCCGACGCCGCGCACGCGCAGGTCCACGGGCGGCGGGACCCGTTGATCGGAGGCCTCCCCGCAATGGCCGGCGAACCGCGCCCGGTCGTCGGGATGGACGAGATCCGCGAAGGGACGCCGGAGCAGGTCGTCCTTCTCCAGGCCGAGCATGCGCGCCAGCGTGAGGTTGGTCTCGATGATCGCCCCGCCCTCGTCGAGGGTGAAGATCCCGGCCGGGGCCAAGTCGTAGAGGTCGAAGTAGCGCTCCCGCGCCGCGTCCAGTTGGCGGCGCAGGCGGGCGAGCTCCTCGTCCTTGAGCCGGAGCTCCTCCTTCAAATGGGACTCGCCTTTTTTCATCGGGAGAAGAACCCCCACATCAGCGCGGTGGCGTCCGGTCCCCGCGGATCGCTCGCGGCGCCCGGGGCGCCGCCGCTCCAGGCGTGGGCCAGGCCGTCCACCAGGATCTCGCGCACGCGCCGGCGGCTTCCCGGCGCGGCGAAGTCCCGGACCTCGTAGCCGTAGCTCCCGTTCGCGCCGGGACGGACGCGGGTCCGCGTCAGGACGGCGCCGCGCGGGGCGAAGTCCGCGGCGAGGCGGTCCGCGTTGGCGGGGTTGACGGCCGCGTCGGCCGAACCCTGGACGATGAGCAGGTCGCCCGGGAAGGCGGCGGGGTCGCAGACGCCGGGCGCGCGCGCGGGACCCAGCGGTCCGTTCTTCATCACCGCGAAGGCCGCGACCGCGTCCTCCGCCACGCCGATGGAGACGCCGGAGTGGACCGCCCCCGCGGCGAACAGGCGCGGCTCGCAGGCCAGCAGGTCCGCCGCCAGGGAGCCGCCCGCGGAGAGCCCGGTCACGAACACGCGCGACGGGTCCACCGGGAAGCGCGCCTCGGCCGCGCGCACCGCGGCCGCCACCTCCGCCGTCTCGCCCAGGCCCGCGACCTGGTCGGCCGGCAGGTACCAGTTCCAGCAGTTGTAGCCGTTGCGCCCCCACTGCTGGCTGGGATAGAGGACGAAGAAGCCCTTCGCCTCGGCCAGGGCGTTCCACCGGGTGATCGCGGCCAGCGCCGCCGCGTCCTGCTGGCAGCCGTGCAGGGCCACCACCAGAGGCGCCAGCGCCCGCGGATGGGAGGGCACGAAGATCTTGTCGGCCGGAAGGAGCGGTCCCGCCTCCGGAAAGTCCCGGAAGCCGGCCGGCCCCGCGGCCAGCGCGCGGCCGGGATCGCGCGCCAGGGCCTCGAAGGACGGCGCGGCGGCGGCGGGCGCGGCGAGCAGGCAGGCGGCCAGGAGGGCGGCGGCGCGCGGCATGTCATTATTGTACGGTAAAAAGCCGACGCCCGGACGCGCGCCGCGGCTACAGCTTGCGGATCAGCGAGATGACCTTGCCCGCGATGCGGCCCTGCCCGATCGGAAAGGGGTCGTACTTGGGGTTGTCGGGGACCAGGACCAGGCCGGAGGGCTTGAGCTTCAGGCGCTTGACGGTGGCCTCGCCGTCGTCGTAGCGCACGACGACCACGTCGTTGGAGGACGCGGTCTCCTGCCAGCGCACCACCACGGTGTCTCCGTTCCACAGGGTGGACTCCATGGAGTCGCCCTTGACCTTCAGCGCGAACAGGCCCGAGGCGTCGCCGCGCTCCACGGCGGCGGGGACGTGGCCCAGGGGCTCGGCGTAGGCGCCGGAGGCGGGCCCGGCGGGGACGCGGCCCAGGATGGGGATCAGCGCCACGCGTTCGCCGGCGGCGATCTGCGCGGCGCGCGAGCGGCCGTGCGCCTCCTCCAGAAGGCCTTTCTCGCGGAGCTTGTCCAAATGGTATTGGACGGTGTCGGGAGAGCTGACGCCCGCCAGGCGGCCCAGCTCGCGCACGGTGGGCGGGTAGCCGTGGTCCGCGGTGAAATTGCGCAGCAGGTCGAGGATCTGCTGCTGTCTGGGGGTCAGCGTCGGGTCCTTGGTCATGTCTCCTCCTCCGGGCGCCCTCGGCCGGCGCGAACACAAGGATAGTCGAACTTCTGTTCGATGTCAAGCCCCCTAGGACTTTCGCCCCAGGCGCGATCGCGGCCCCGGGGCTACACTCCGGTCATGAGGCGCTGGCCCCTCGTCCTCGCCGCTCTCGCCTTCGTCGCCGCCGGCTGCGACCTGAAGGACGGCGCCTCCGCCTCCGCTCGTCCCGCCAAGCGGACCGCCGCGCCCGCGAAGGCCCCCGGCGCGGGCCTGCGCCTGACGCCGCCTCCGGCCGCCGCCCCGCTCTTGGACGCCGCCGCCGCGCCCTCCGGCGCCGCGCCCGTGGACGCGGGACGGGTCCTCTTCGACGGGGCCCGCCCCGCGGGGGCCGCCGCGTTCGCGCCGGCCGCCTTCCAGTACCCGCCCCGCTCCCCGATCCGGTACACCCGCTTCTCCTCCGCGCGGCCCGACGACCTGTCGCTGACGCCGCCGCCCCCCGCGCCGCCCGCGCCGGCGGCGGGCTCGGACTGGAGCTCGGTCCTGGACGCCTCGCGCGCGGCGCGCCTGGCGCGCGACGTGATGGGCCGCGCCATCGGCTTCACGCACCGCTGCTACGAGTACGTGGCCGACGCGATGATGGCCAGCGGCCTGTTCCGCGGCCCCAGCGACGCGAACGCCCGCAAGCGCTTCGGCTACTACTGGCCCCCCGGCGTGGCCGGCGCCAGCGCGTACCAGTTCGCCGCCCTGAAGAACGAGCCCGCCGTAATGCGCCGGACCGGCTTGTCCACGCTGGACCCGCGCACGCGCCCCCTGCCGGTCGGCACCACCATCGTCTACAACCGGGGCTGCATGGGCTTCAGCCCCAAGCACGGCCACATCGAGGTGGTGACCAAGGCGCGGACCGGCGGCGCCGCCCAGTCCTTCTACGCCTGCAGCGACGGCTGCGCGTGGCGCTCGTACCGCTGGCTCGACGAGGCCGCCTCCCGGCGCTGCACCACCATGTTCATCCCCGTGCGCGCCCCGCGCTGACGCTCCCCGCGGCCCAAAGAGTGGTATGATGGGCGGGCCATGAACCCGCTGCGTCTCGTCAAGGATATGATCCTGGCGCTCCACGGCGGCAAGGAGCCCAGGCACTTGGCGGCGGGCTTCGCGCTGGGGGCGGCCCTGGGCCTGGTGCCCAAGGGCAATCTCTTCGCCGCGGTCTTCTTCCTGCTGTTCTTCCTGTTCCGCGTGGACAAGCGCGCGGCGTTCATCTCCGCGGCGCTGTTCACCCCGGTGGGCTTCGCGCTGGACG
Organism: bacterium; assembly: GCA_021783355.1. Classification (GTDB taxonomy): domain Bacteria; phylum Elusimicrobiota; class Elusimicrobia; order UBA1565; family UBA9628; genus GWA2-66-18. The sequence goes on from JAJXTZ010000083.1 coordinate 9,385, forward strand.
GCCTCGCGCACCGCGTCGGCCTGGCCCTGCTGACCGCCGCGCCCCTGCGCGGGCTCTGGACCTACCTTTATAACCTGCCGATCGTCCCGCTGACCCGCTTCAACAACACCGTGGTCCTGGGCGGCGTCGTGCTGGGAGCGGTCCTGTACTACCCGTTGTACCGGGCCGGCCTGCGCGGCGCCGCGTACTACCAGTCGCACCTGCGCGCGCGCGTGGAGGCCACGCCGCTGGTGCGCGCGCTGAAGGGACTGGCCTTCGTCCAGAAGTACGAGAGGTGGCTCGCGTGAGCTGGCTCAAGAAGGGGCCGCTGTTCTCCCTGCTGGGCGGCGGCCTGCTCCTGTGGCTCCTCGTCTGGGCCTTCTTCGACCCGCTCCTCAAGCGCGGCCTGATCGCCGCGGGCCAGTCCGCGGCCGGGGCCAAGGTGGAGATCGCCTCCGCGCGCACCCAGTGGCTCGCGGGCACGCTGGAGCTCGACGGCGTCGCCGTGGCCGACCGCTCCGCGCCCATGAAGAACGCGGTCCAGTTCTCCCGGGCCCTGTTCCAGTTCGACGTGGGCCAGGCCCTGCGCGGCAAGGCGGTGATCCGGCGAGCCTCCGTGACCGGACTGCGCTTCGGCGTCGCCCGCGCGACCAGCGGGGCGCTGCCCAAGGCCGGACCGCCGTCGGCGCTGGAGAAGAGGATCAAGGACTCGCTGGCTCCCGCCGGCGCCGCCGCCGCGGCGGCGGCCGGAGGCGTGAAGGCGAACGCCGCGGCCCAGGTGGACGCGGCCAAGCTCCAGAGCCTCAAGAAACTCGACGAGGCCAAGGTGCGCGCCGAGGAGATCCAGAAGGAGTGGGCCGGGAAGGCCGGCGAGACCAAGGCGATCGCCGACGAGGCCAAGGCCGTGGGCGAGGAGCTCAAGGCCCTGGGCCGCGGCGGCAGTTCCCCGGCCGACATCCTGGCCAAGATCGCCAAGGCCCAGGACGCGCAGAAGAAGATCAAGGAGCTGATCGCGCGCTCGGACGCCCAGCGCGCCCTGGCGCGCCGGGAGCTGGCCGAGGTTCAGGACGACCTCAAGCGCGCCGGCGAACTTCGACGCCAGGATGCGTCCTCCCTGCTGGCCCAGGCGGGCCTGCCCTCGCTGGACTCGGCGGACCTCACCCGGCGCCTGCTGGGCGACGCCGCCGCCGCGCGCCTGAACACCGCCCTGCGCTGGCTGCGCTGGGCCAAGGAGAAGGCGGCGGCGCGCAAGGCCGCGGTCCCGCCCCAGCCCAAACGCGGCGCGGGCGCGGACATCGAGTTCCCGGAGCCCGGGACGATGCCGCAGTTCCTCCTGGAGCAGGCGGAGCTCTCCGGATCCCTGGACGGCGGCGCCCAGGGCCCGCTCGACTTCAAGGGCACCCTGCGCGGCGTGACCTCCAACCCCACGCTCTACGGCAAGCCGGCCGTGCTGGACCTCTCCGGGACCGCCTCCGGCGGCCGCAGCCTGACGGTGACCGCCCGGCTGGACCAGCAGGACGACCCGGTCGCGATCGGCGTCTCCTTCTCCGCCGCGGGACTGCCGCTGGCCGGAGCGACGCTGGGCGACGCCTCCCTGGGCGGGACCCTCGCGCGCGGCACGGCCTCCGCCTCGGGCCGGCTCAAGTCCGTCCGGGACGAGTGGGACGGGCAGGTCCTGGTCCGCGCCTCCGGCGTGCGCGTGGAGCCCGCCGCGGGCTCCGGCCCGGCGGCCGCCGCCGTCGCGGCGGCGCTCAAGTCCGTGGACTCCTTCCAGGCCAAGGTGGGGATCTCCGGCCGGGAGAACGCCCTCAACCTCTCCTTCTCGTCGAACCTGGGCGAGCTGCTGGCCGGAGCCATGCGCAAGTCCCTGTCGGCGGGGCTGGACTCCCAGCGCGCCGCCCTGCAGGCCAAGGTGGACGCGCTCTACCAGGACAAGCTCAAGGCCGTGAGCCCCGCGACGGGCGGGCTCTCCGCCTCGGTGCTGGGCCCGCTGGACGCCCAGCGCGCGGGCCTGGACAAGCTCCTGAAGGACGCGCTGGGCAAGTCCGCGGGCGGCGGCAAGGAGAACGACCTCCTCAAGGGTCTCTTCCGTTGAACCGCCTCCTCGCGGCCCTGCTCCTGTTCGGCGCCACCGGCGCCTTCGCCGGCGACGCGCTCTTCGACGGCGCGCGGTCCCCGCGACCGGCGCGCCTGGAGACTCCGCCGGCGCCCCCGGCGCCCCCGGCGGCGCCGGCCGCGGCGGCGAGGAGCGCGCCCACGCCGGTC
>JAJXTZ010000259.1 GCA_021783355.1 bacterium
GCGCGGAGCGCGCGCCGCAGGGCTGGCTGTTCCCGTTCGCGGCCTACGCGCCGGACGCGCCCGAGGTCCGCGCGCTGGCCGACGCGCTGGTCGTGCTGGGCGCGCGCGCGAAGGCGGCCGAGGACGCGGGCCGGACCGGGGACCTCGCGCACCTGCGCTACCTGGCCTGGAGCGCGTACCGCGACTGGGCCGGCGTCTTCGGCGCGGACCGCGCCGCCCGGCTGGCGGACCTGGCCCGCGCCTCCGAGCGCTGACCCGCGCGAACCGCTACAATCCCGGCATGACGGACGGGACCCGCCGCAACGTCGTCTGGCTGGGCACGGTCAGCTTCTTCGCCGACGTCGCCGGCGAGATGATCGCCCCGATCCTGCCCCTCTTCCTCACGGTCACGCTCGGCGCGCCCGCCACGGCGGTCGGCCTGGTGGACGGCAGCGCGGAGCTGGCCGCCAGCGCCTTCCGCGCGGTCGGCGGCTGGTGGAGCGACCGCGCCGGGCGGCGCAAGCCCACGGTGCTCCTCGGCTACTCGCTCTCGGCGCTGGCCAAGCCCCTGCTGGCGCTGGCCGGCACCTGGCCGCTGGTGGTCTTCGTGCGCGTGCTGGACCGCACCGGCAAGGGCCTGCGCGGCACGGCGCGCGACGCGCTGATCGCGTCGTCGGTGGAGAAGGAGCATTGGGCCGGCGCGTTCGGCCTGCACCGCGCGATGGACACGGCCGGCGCGGTGCTGGGGCCGCTCTTGGCGCTGTGGCTGATGGAGGGCTGGGGCCTGGGGCACCGCGGGATCTTCGCCGTCGCGACCGTTCCCGCGCTGGCCTCGGTGGCGGTCGTCGTCCTCTTCGTGCGCGAGGCGCGGCCCGCCGGCGCGGCTCCCGCGCCCGTCCCGGCGCCCGCCCCGGGCCCGCGCCCGGCGCTGACGCGGTCCTTCTGGAGCTTCCTCGCGATCTACGGGGTCTTCGCGCTGGGCAACTCGTCGGACTCCTTCCTTCTATTGAAGGCGCGGCAGAGCGGCCTGGCCGAGAGCCTGGTGATACTGGCCTACGTCCTCTACAACCTGGTCAACGCGAGCCTCGCGCCGTGGGTCGGGCGGCGCGCGGACCGTCTCGGGCGCCGGCGCACGGTCGCGGCCGGCTTCGCCGTGTACGCGCTGTGCTACCTGGGCTTCGCGCTCTCCGGTCCGTCGGGGCTGTGGCCTCTCTTCGCGCTCTACGGCCTGCACGCGGCCCTGGTGGAGGGCTCCTTGCGCGCGGTCGTCTCGCAGTTCAGCGAGGAGGGCAACCGCGGCACCGCTCACGGGGTGTTCCAGGCCGTCGCCGGGGCGCTGGGCTTCTCGGCCAGCGTGCTGGCGGGCGAGCTGTGGGTCCGCGTGAGCCCGGCCGCCCCGTTCTGGCTGGGCGCGGCGTGCGCGGTCCTGTCCTCGGCCGCGCTCTTCGTCTTCTCCCGCAGCCGCGCCTAGGCCGCCGGTCGATCGCGGCGCCGGGGCCGGGCCGCTTCGGCGGGCCGAATCAGCGGCGGAAGCCGAACTGCGGGGCGCGCGCGCCGCGCCGGTAGCCCTTGCTCTGCGCGCGCTTCTTGCCGCCGCGCTTCTTGTCCGAACGGCGGACCGGGGCGGGGGCGCTCTCCAGCGCGACGGGCCGGGGGGCGCCGCCGCGGGCGGCGAAGCGCCCGTCGCGCAGGGCGTCGGCGCCGAGGCGGTCGGCCAGGCCGGCGTCGTCCACGAAGGGGTTGCGGTTGCCCTGCCAGGCCTCGACCTGGTCGTTGCGCGTGCGCTCCTCGACGGTGGGGGGAAAGCGGCGGTTCCAGTCCAGGACGGTGTCGACCTGCTTGTTCCAGAACGCGGCGGCGCGGGCGTCGAAGAACGGGGCTTCGCGGTAGCGCGCGTAGAAGTACAGCAGGGCGCGGGCCACGCGGCCCTTGGTGAAGTCCGGGGGCTCGAAGAAATCCGAGTCGCGCTTGGCGCCCGCGTCGTTGCGGTAGTCGGTCTGGTTCTTGACGGTCCCGAACGGCAGGTGGCCGCGCATCTCGTTGGGGCGCTCGAAGGTGGCCATCAGGTGGTGCAGGTCGGAGCGCATCGGCAGGTCGCGGTCGAAATAGGTCTGCGGGAAGACGTGCTCCACGTTCATCGTCTGGCGGCCGTGCGCGCCGTCGTGGGCGGGGTCGCCCGTCTCCGCGTAGTCGCGCGCCTCCGGGCTGGTGCCGGAGATGAAGAGGCCGGAGTAGGCGTCGGCCACGCCGCGCACGCCGTGCAGGGTGTGGTTGTCGGCCGTCCCGAACAGGTACCGGGAGGCCTCGTGGTATTCGTGTTTGACCTGGCCGCGGGCCGAGATCTGGCCGAGACGCTCGAGAAGGGCCTGGCCGTAGAGGCCCTGGGTGCCGGGGACCGGCCTGACCGGCGCGGCGGGGGAGGGCTCGGCGCGGACGAAGGCGACGCCGCCGGGGACCTCCTGGCCGTAGGCGGTCGAGGGGCGGAAGACGGAACCGGACCGGGTGCGCAGGCTCCCGTCGAAGAGGGCGCGGCCGGGGTCCGCGGCGGGCGCGCCGGCGCGCGCAGCGGCGCCGTCCGGCGGCTGGAGGCGGTC
>JAJXTZ010000084.1 GCA_021783355.1 bacterium
GGCGGGGGCGCTGGCCGCGGCGCTGCTCGCGGCGGCGCGGCGCGCGGCGCGGGCGGTCCTGGGCGCCGGCGAGTCCCTGCTGCTCGCGGACCTGGACGCCCGCCTGGACGAAGCCGAGGCCCTGGAGCTTCACGGCCCGTCCCTGTACACGACGGCGCGTCCGCTGGCCGACGAGCGCCTGGCGGCGCGCCTGCGCGAGCGCAAGGACCTGCGCGAGGCGGTCGTCCCGCTCTTCTCGCCGGACGCGGCCCGGCACGACGCCCGCGCGCGAGTTCCCGGCGCGCTGGCGCAGTCCAAGCTGGGCCTGAGGAACTGGCGCCGCCGGGGCGGCGAGATCGAGGCCTGGCTCCAGCCGTCGCTCGGGGACCTGGGGGGCTTGGCCGAGTGGGTCCGGCGTCTGGCCGCCGAGGGCGCGCGCCGCGCGCTGCTGATCCACCGGGAGCCGCCGCCGGGCTGGGGCGGCCTGCCGCTGGAGGACTGCGCGCGCCTGAAGGATTTCGCGGCCGCGGCCGCGGCGGCCGCGCCGGCGGCCCGCGCCGCCGGGCTGGAGCTGTCGGTGTTCGGCCTGCCGCCCTGCCTGTGGGACGGCGCCGAGGCCCCGCGGCACGAGCCGCGCGCGCTTTACGACGAGACGGCCTCCGGGGCCGCGGAGCCCGTGTCCTGCCGGGCGCGGCGCCGGACGCGGCTGTCCTTCGGGAGGGCCTGCGCGGACTGCGCGCGCCGGCCGCTCTGCGACGGGGTCTGGGCCGACTACCTGGCGCGCCACGGCGAGGGGGAGCTTCGTGCGCTCTGACCGCGCGCTGAGCCTGATCGCGCTGGTGACGCGGGCCTGCCCGTTCGCCTGCGTGTCCTGCGCGATGGACCGCCCCGGCGCGGGGACGATCTCCCGCGCGGACCTGCGCCGCGGCGCGGACCTGCTGCTGCGCGAGGAGGGGCCGCTCGAGCTGCAGTACTTCGGCGGCGAGCCGCTGCTCGAGTACGGGCTGGTGCGCGAGACCGCCGCGTGGGCGCGGCGGCTGGCCGACGCGCGCGGACGACGCCTGACCCAGAGCGTGACCACCTCGCTGCTGCCGCTGACGCCGGCGCGCGCGCGCGAGCTCGCGGACCTCGGCTTGGAGGTCATGGCCAGCCTGGACGGAGACCTGGCCGTGCAGTCGCGCCAGCGCCCCCTCGCGTCCGGCGGCCCGTACCCGTGGGAGGTCCTGCTGCGCCACCTCGACGGGCTGCTGGAGTCCGGCGCCGCGTGCACGGTCAACTTGACCGTGAGGCCGGAGTCGGCGCAATCCCTCGCGCGGGGCGTGGAGTTCCTGCTCTCGCGCGGCGTGCGCCGCTTCCAGTTCGCCTACGCGCTGGGCGCGCTGTGGGGCGGCGAGGGCGCCGAGGCTCTCGAGCGGGCGCTGCGGCGGGCCGACGAGCTCTGCGCCTCGGGCGGCGCGGACGTGCTCAATCGTCGCGGCGGCCCGGAGCCGGTGCTGCTCGACGGGCAGATCGTCCTGGACGCGGACGGGGAGCTGTCGGTGGGCTGCTGGACCGTGCTGGAGACGGCGCTCCCCGGCCTGCGCGCCGCCTTCGCCCGCGGCCCGATCCGGGACGCGCGGCGCCTGCCGGTCGCGGGCCGCGGGCCGCGCGCGCAGCTGGAGCGCCTGCTGGCGGCGGTCTCTCCGGGCGAGCGCCGGCTCGTGGCCGACAACCTGGACCTGGGACGGCGCCTGGACCGCTTCTGGGGCACGGAGGCGCGCCATGGGTGAGCCTCTCGGCGAGCTCACCGACCGTCCCGCGCTGGCCGCGCGCCTGGCCGAGGCCGGCCTGCGCGGCGACCCGTACGCGGGCGGCCGCCCCGCCGAGGTCTATCTGATGCTCACGATGGGCTGCAATCTGCGCTGCCGCGCGTGCTCGCTGTGGGGGGAGGGCGGCGCCTGCCACGACGCCGGCTACTTGGACCGCAGTTCCCGGCTGGCCCCGCTGCCGAAGCTCCTGGACTTCCTCGACGCGGTCGCGCGGCGCGGGGCGCGGATGGTGACGCTGACCGGCGGCGAGCCGCTGATGTCGCGGCGCTGGCGGCCGCTGGCGCGGCGACTGCGCGAGCGCGGGCTCACGGCCGCCCTGACCACGAACGGCACGATGCTCGCCGGCCGCGCCGAGGAGGTCTGCGACCTCTTCGACCAGGTCAACGTCTCGGTCGCGACGCCGCCGGACCTGAGGGCGGAGCTGCGTCCGGGGCCGGCCGGTCATTGGGAGGCGATGATCGCGGGGCTGCGCCGCCTGGCCGGGGCGCGCCGCCGCGCCGGCGGCCGGCCGCGCCTGCGCCTGCTCTGCGAGGTGTTCGACTCGAACGCCGGGGCGCTGGAGCGCGTCGTGGAGTCGCTGGAGCGCGAGGGGGCGGACTTCGACGAGATCTACATCCAGCATCTGATCTTCAACCGGCCCGAGACCTTGCGCGCCCAGGAGGCGGTCCTGCGCGACGAGTTCGGGCGCGACGCGGGGCTGTGGCGCGGCTACGGCTATGCGCCGCGCGACATGGACTTCCAGGCCTTCGACGCGTCGCTGGCGCGGGTGCGCCGGCGCTGGCCGAACGCGGCGTTCAGCGTGGACCTGCGCGGGGCCGACGCCCTGCGGCGCTACTACTCGGGCGAGCGCGAGCCGATGGGCGAGTCCTGGTGCGACGGACCGTGGCGCCAGGTCAACGTCCTGCCCAACGGCGAGGTGTGGGCCTGCCCGGACCTGAGCCTGGGCAGCGTCGCGGAGGCGGGCTTCGACGAGATCTGGGACGGCCCCGCCGCGCGCGCGCTGCGTCGCCGCGTCGCCGCGCGCCTGCTGCCCGCGTGTCGCGGCTGCTTCTACTTCTACGGGGATGGACACTTCCCGCGGAGGCGCGCCGATGCGTGAGGGCATGCGTTCGGTGATGCTGATGACGACCTATGAGTGCCAGCTGCGCTGCTCGTACTGCCGCGTCCGGCTCGGAGCGCGGCGCATGGACGCGCGGACGGCCGCGCGCGGGGTGGATCTCCTCCTCTCCTCGCGGGCGCCGCGCCTGCTGCTGAACTTCTTCGGCGGCGAGCCCCTGCTTGCCTGGGATCTGGTGCGCGCGGCCGCCGAGCGCGCGCGGGCCGGGCGCGCGGGGCGGGAGCTGACGGTCAACCTGACGACGAACGGCCTGCTGCTCGACGAGGAGAAGATCGCCTTCTTGAGCGGCGCCGGCGGCCGCGTGCACCTGAGCCTGGACGGCCCGCACGAAGCCAACCGCGCGCGCCTGGCCGGCGGCCGGACCCGGGCGCAGGGCGCGATGGAAGCCGCCTTGCGGCGTCTGAACGCGTCGCGGGTCCCCTACCACGCGAACGCCGTGGCGACGCCGGCGCGCGCGGCGGCCTTCGACGCGGACCTGCTCGCGCTGGAGGACCTGGGCGCGCGGCGCATCCAGTTCGGCTACCAGGTGGGGACGCTCTGGGGCGACGCCGCGCGGCGCGACCTGCTCGCGGCGCTGGACCGCTACGAGGCCCGAGGCGGCGCCGAGCTGGTCAACCGCGTCTCCGACAGCGAGCCGGTGATGCTGAAGAACGAGATCCTGGTGGACGCCGACGGCGCCCTGTACTGGGACGGCGCGGTGTTCCTGGAGGCGGCCCTGCCGCGCCTGCGCGAGACGCTCCGGCTCGGGCACCTCGACGACGCGCCCGACGTGGACGCGCTGGAGCCGGAGCCGAGGAAGTGCCTGGAGCGCCTGCTGGCCGCGTATCCTCCCGGCTCGGGGGGGGCGCGGATCATCCTGGACAACATCAAGACCGGGCTGGCGCTGCAGAGGCGCTGGCCGGGGCGGTCCCTCGCGGCGGGGCGCGCATGAACATCAATCCCTATCACGAGCACCGCCAGCTGCTGATCATGGTGACGCGGGCCTGCCAGCTCGACTGCGTCTACTGCCAGTTCGACCGCACCCGGCCGGCGATGACCAAGGACACGCTCCGCAAGGCGGTCGACCTGCTGATGACGGCGCGCCATCCCGAGGTCAAGATCCAATTCTTCGGCGGCGAGCCCCTGCTGCGCATGGACCTGGTGATGGAGGGCGTCTCCTACGCGCGCGCCGCGGCGAAGCGGGCCGGCAAGACCGTCGGTTTCATCGTCACGACCAACACCTTCGCGCTGACCGACGCCCTGCGCGCGAAGCTCGACGCGGTCGGGGTGGTCTGGATCCTGAGCTTCGACGGCGACGCGGACACGCAGGACGACCAGCGCCCGCTGCGGACGGGCGGCACCAAGTTCGGCTCGGCCTTCGAGCAGATCGGCAAGATCGCGCGCAGCGGCGCCCCGTACCTGGTCAACATGACGGTCACGCCCGAGCACGCGGACGACACCGAGCGCAACGCGCTGCGCCTGCTCGACGCGGGCGTGGGGGCGATCAGCTTCGGCAGCCGCATGGGGACGGACTGGACCGACGAGTGTGCGGTCGCCTATTTCCGCGGCATCCGGAGCTTCCTGGAGGAGGCCCGGCGCCGCGGCATCAAGCCGTTCGTCCTGAACCCGGTCGGCCGCGACGAGCCGATGATCGTCAGCCCGACGCCGAACGTGGACACGGACGGGACGGTCTACACCGGCAGCGTGATCCCGTCGCTGGAGAAGCTTCTGCCGAGCGTCGTCCCGATCGTGCGCCTGGGCCGTCTCGAGGAGATGACGGAGTTCGAGCAGCTGCGCGTGGACCGCGCCGAGCTGTGGCGCCGGATGCGCGAGGCTGTGCGCGGGACGCCGGAGCAGGCCGTCGTGGAGAGCGGCCTGCGCATGGGCCAGCTGTCCAACGCCTTCTTCGACCGCATGGTCGAGCGGGGTCTGTGCCCGGGCCCGGCCGTGCCGCTGGTCCCGGCCCCGGAGGAGACCGCCGATGCCTGAGCGCCAGGCCCTGCTCCTGATGGCGTCGCGGCGGTGCGCCCTGGACTGCGCGTACTGCCCCGTCGTCCGCTCAGGCCCGGAGATGACGCGGGCCGTCGCGCGCCGGGCCGCGGACTGGCTGCTGACCTCGAAGGCCCCGGAGTTGGAACTGGGCTTCATGGGCGGCGAGCCGCTGCGGCGCCGGGCCTGGCTGGACGAGACGGTCCGGTACGCCCGCGCGCGCGCCGGCGGCCGCGTGGTGTCCGTCTTCGTCGCGGCCAGCGGCCTGCCGCTGACCGCCGCCGACGCGCGCTGGCTGGCGGAGATCCGGGCGACGGTCCTGCTCGGCCTGGACGGCGGCTTCGAGCACTGCGGCGCGCGCTTCGGCCCGGACCGGAAGGCGTACGACGCCGCGGCCGCCGCGCTGGCCCGGCTGCGCGCCGCCGGCGTCGCGCACACGGTCAACTGCGTGGTCGGCCCCGACGAGACCGAGACCATGCCCGAGCGCCTGGCGGCGCTGGCGGCCCTGGGCGCGACGCGGGTGCAGGTCTCCTACCGCCTGGGCGCGGGCTGGAGCGAGGCGGCGGCCGGGGCCTTCGTCAGGCGGCTGGCGGAGGCGGTGCGCGGCGCGGGGGACCTCGAGTTCACCAACGCGCGCGGCGAGATCGAGCCCCTGCTGCTGAAGAACAACATCCTGGTCGACGAGCGAGGGCGGGTCTGGCTGGACAACGCGGTGTTCCTGGAGAAGGCCTTCCCGTCGCTGCGCCGGGTCCAGGAGCTGGGCCGCCTGGGGAGCCTGCCGCCGCGCGACGAGGTCGCGGCCTCTCCGCGGGAACAATTGGAACGCGCGCGGGCGGCGTTCGCCCCCGGGTCCGAGGAGGGGCGCCTGTGGCTGGAGACCGTGGCGCTGGGCCGCCGCGTCGCGCGCGCGCTGGGCGGCGGCTTCGACCCGCGCGACGGGGCCGAGGATCTGGCCGTGCGCCGCGGCGTGGTGGGGGCGGGTCTGCCGGAGCAGGACCGTTTCATCAAGGAGCGGATGCCGTGGCTCGACCGGATGTTCCTGTTCCTGCGCGGCGGCTGCGACTTGGACTGCCTGTTCTGCCGCAAAAAGGCGGCGGAGGATTTCCAGTCCCTGCGCGAGCTGGACGGTCTCCTGGCCGGCGGGGTCCCGGGCCGGCGCCGCCTCGCGCTGGTCGGCAACGAGCCGCTCGCCCATCCCCGCATCGCCGAGGTCGCGCGGCTGTGCCGCGGACGCGGGTTCGACGAACTGGAGGTGATGACCTCCGCGACGCGCCTGGAGGCGCTCGCCCCGGTCCTGGCCGACGCGGGGGTGACCTCCTACGCCGCGGCCCTCCACGGCTCGACGGCCGCGGTGCACGACGCCGTGACGCGCGCCCCGGGGAGCTTCGCGGCGACCTTGCGCGGCCTGGACGCCGCGGCCGCGGCGGGCGCGCGGGTCTTCGTGCACGCCAACGCCTGCCGCGCGAACCTGGCGGACCTGCCCGCCCTCGAGCGCCTGGCGCGCGGCCGCGGCTGGCCGTTCAGCATCCATCCGCTGCGCCCGAAGGATCCGGCCGGCATGAACTCCTCCTACGCCGACGCCGCGCCGAGCTACGCCGAACTGCGCGCGGCCCTGACCGGGAAGGTGGACTCGCTGACCGGCTTCCCGGCCTGCGTGGCGCGGCGCGTCCAGGGCCGGGCCTCGGGGCCCGCCGACGCGGTCGCGGACTCGATTAAGCTGTACCTGCTGCACCAGGCCTTCTTCAAGCCCGGGATTTGTTCGGAATGCGGCGGGCGCGACCGCTGCGTGGGCACCTTCGACGAGCACCTGAGGACCCGCCCCGGGGACCTCGGGGAGCTGGAGCCCGCGTGAGCGCGCGCGCACTGGCCGGGCCGCCCGTGGACGCGCTGGAGCTGATGCTGACCCTGCGCTGCGACCTGGCCTGCACGTACTGCCTGCGTCACGACCCCGGCGAGGAGATGGGCGAGGGGCTGGCGGCGCGGGCCCTGGACTTGCTCTTCGCCGCGCCCGCGGCGCGCAAGGACCTGACGTTCACCGGGGGCGAGCCCCTGCTGCGCCTGGCGCGCGTGCGCGCCCTGGCCGACGAAGCCCGGGCGCGCGCGCGCCGGAGCGGGACGCGCCTGCGCCTCAACGTGCTGACCAACGGCGCCGCGCTGACCGCGGCGGCGCTGGACTTCCTCGAGGCCGACGACGTTCGCGTCGTGATCACCGCCGGCGGCGAGCCGGACGGGCACGACGCGTACCGGCGCTCCGCGGACGGCCGGGGCAGCTGGGCGCGCGTGCAGAAGGGCTTGGCGGCGCTGGTCGCCCGCCTGCCGCCGTCGCGCCTCCTGGTGACCGTGGCGGTGCACCCGGAGCGCGCGCACCGCCTGCGCGCCGACGTGCGCTACCTCCTCGGACGCGGGGCGCGCAACTTCAACCTCTGCGCGGTGTTCGGGGTGCCGTGGACGGCGCGGCAGGCGGAGAGCCTGGCCCGGGAGTACGCGGGCGTGGTGGGCGACGCGGTCGCCGCCGCGCGCGGGGGCGAACCCTTCGTCCTGCAGGCCCTGGGCGCCGGCCTCAAGCGCTGGACCGGGACGACGCCTCATTACGACTACAGCGACGCGCACGGCACGCACTGCCCGCTGACCTACCGTCTCGTCGCCTGGCCCGACGGGGCGCTCTCGTTAAACCCGTTCCGCTTCGGCGCGCGGGCCGCCGAGTTCTCCGTCGGCCGCCTGGACTCCGGCTTCAAGGCCGAGTTCCGCGCCTGCGCGGCGGACGGGTCCGCCTGCCCGGCCTGCCGCCGGCGGGTGGTCGTCCTCGACCGCGCCTACGGCGCGGCCTACATGGAGGCCGCCGGAACCGACGCGGAGGGCTTCCGCCGCTCCTGGCAGGCCAACGTCCTGCTCTGCGACGGCGCGGTCAACCGCGCCGCGGCGGAGAGGATCTGGGCCCGCGCGCAGCGGGAACCGGCGCTGCGGCGCTTGGTGGAGGCGTGCGACTCGTGGTCCGACATCGTGGGATGAGCGCGCCTCCCCGCCGCCTGGAGCTGCACCTCTCGTACGCCTGCGGCCAGCGCTGCGCGTTCTGCTCGGAGAGCGGGCGCATGGCGCGCTGGCGGAGGTCCCCGCCGCGCGGCGAGGAGGTGGCGGCCGTGCTGCTCGAGCGCCGCCGCGCCGGGTTCGACCACGTGACCTTCACCGGGGGGGAGCCGTCGGCCCATCCGCTCCTGCCCGCGGCGCTGGCCGCGGCCCGGCGCCTGGGCTACGCGACCTACCTGACGACCAACGGCGGGCGCTTCGCCGAGGAGGAGTACGCGCGGCGGGTCCTGCCGCGCGTCGACGAGCTCTGCCTCTCCGTGCACGGCCCCGACGCCGCCGTCCACGACGCGTGCGCCGGGACGCCGGGCTCCTTCGCGCGGGCGATGAAGGCGCTGGAGAACGTCCGGCGCCACGGCCGGGAGGTCTTCCTCCTGACCAACACCGTCGTCACGCGCCGGAACTGGGAGAGCCTCGCGGACACTCTGGGCCTCCTGCGCTCGCGCCCCGAGGTCCGCCACTGCCTGGTGTCCAACGCCGCGCCCGAGGGCCGCGCCGCGCGCGCGTACCGCGACCTGGCCGTGCCGCTCGGGGCGTGGCGCGAGCGCGTGCCCGCGCTGGCGCGGCCCTTCGCGGGCGGCGGGACGGCGCTGCGCTTCTTCGGGCTGCCGCTGTGCGCGCTCGGCGGGCGCCGCGAGCTCTCCAACGACGCGCACTTCTCGCCGCGCGTCACCGTCGAGCGGCGCTCCGTCGGCGGCCGGCCGGCCCTGCGCGGCTTCCTCAGCCGGGACGCGGGCCGCGGCCGGCGCCGGCCGGCGGCGTGCCGCTCCTGCGCGGCACGCGGCGAGTGCGCGGGGGTGTTCGACCGCTACCTGAAGCTCTTCGGCGACGCCGAACTGGCGCCCGCGGAGGCGCGCTGATGGCCGCGCTCGCCTATCTCCAGGTCACCCGCGTCTGCAACCAGAAATGCCTGTTCTGCTCGAACCCGGAGAACGGACGCGTGATCTCCTGGGAGGAGGCGACGGCGCTGGTGGACTCGTTCGCCGCCCAGAAGGCGGCGGGCGTGATCTTCACCGGCGGCGAGCCCACGCTCTTCGACCGCCTGCCCGACCTCGTGGCCTACGCGCGCCGCAAGGGCCTGCCCGCCCGCCTGATCACCAACGGCCAGCGCGCGGCCAAGCCCGGCTACCTGAAGGCCCTGGCCGACGCCGGCCTCGAACACATGCACGTGTCGGTCCACTCCGCCAAGCCCGAGGTGCAGGCCGAGCTGACCGGCAATCCGAGCTCCCTGCCCAACATCCTGCGCGCGCTGGAGAACGCCGGGAAGCTGGGCGTGCGCGTGGACGTGAACACGGTGATCAACAGCCTCAACGCCGGCCACCTGAGCCTGACGCCGCGCGTGCTGACGGAGCGCTTCCCGTTCCTCACTCACTTCGTCTGGAACAACATGGACCCGATGATGAACGCGGCCTCGCTGAACCCGCGGCTCGTGCCGACGCTGCGCTCGTTCGAGGTCGAGCTGCACCTGGCGATGACCTGGCTGGCCGCGGCGGGGCGCAGCTTCCGCGTGGAGCGCGTGCCGCTGTGCTACATGTCCGACTTCGCCCACTTCTCGACGGAGACGCGCAAGTTCGTCAAGGACGAGGGGCGCGACATCTACTTCCTGGACGAGAAGGGCCGGCGCACGCAGGGGACCAGCTCCTGGACCTACGGCAAGGCGCCGCGCTGCCGGACGGACTGCGCGCTCGAGCCGCTCTGCGCGGGGCTCTACCAGATGGACGTCTACTATTCCTCCGACGAGCTCTGCCCGCTGCCGATTCCGGCGGCGGCCGTGGCGGCGCGCGTGCGGGGGACGGAGGGCGCATGAGCCGACGCGTCGACCTGAAGGTGGGGTTCCGCTGCAACAACTACTGCCACTTCTGCGTGCAGGGCGACAAGCGCGAGCGCCTGCCGGCCAAGGAGCCGGCCGAGCTGTACCGCGCGCTGGAGGAGGGGCGGGCCGGCGGCGCGACCGGCGTGGTGATCACCGGCGGGGAGCCGACCCTGCACAAGGAGATCGTCGCGATCGCGCGGCGCGCGCGGGAGCTCGGCTACGCGCTGATCCAGGTGCAGAGCAACGGGCGCACCTTCTGCTACGAGGCCTTCTGCCGGAGGCTGATCGACGCCGGCGTCAACGAGTTCGGGCCGTCGCTGCACGGCTCCACGCCCAAGATCCACGACTTCCTCACCGGCGCGCCGGGCGCCTTCCTGCAGACCGTGTCCGGGATCCGCCTGCTGAAGACGCTCGGCCAGCGCGTGATCACCAACTCGGTGATCACCAAGACCAACTACCGCGACCTGCCGGACCTGGCGCGCCTGCTGGTCGCGCTCGGCGCCGACCAGTTCCAGTTCGCGTACATGCACATGAGCGGCCGCGCGGGCGAGAACCAGCGCTGGCTGGCCGCGCGCAAGACCCTGATCGAGCCGTACGTGAAGAAGGCGCTGGACGTCGGGATCGCCGCGGGACGGACCGTGATGACGGAGGCCATCCCGTACTGCCGGATGTCGGGCTACGAGGACTACGTGGCCGAGCGCATCATCCCCGACACCCGCATCTACGACGCCGACTGCGTGATCCCCGACTACACGCGCGCGCGCGTGGACGAGGGCAAGGCCCGCGGCCCGCGCTGCGCCGAGTGCGACTGGCACGACGTCTGCGAGGGGCCGTGGCGCGAGTACCCGGAGCTGTTCGGCTGGGACGAATTCGTCCCGGTCCGCAAGAAGGCCGTCGCCGCGGCCGGGAAGGGCTCATGAACCGCATCGCGATCTTCGGCAAGGGCGGCATCGGCAAGTCCACCTTCTCCTCGAACCTGGCTGCGGTCTACGCGCGCCGCGGGCTGCGCGTCCTGCTGGTCGGCTGCGACCCCAAGCACGACACGACCACGGCGCTGACCGAGGGCGCGCCGATCCGCACCGCGATCGAGCACTCGGCGTTCATGGACTCGGGGCGCGGCGGCGTCGAGGGGCTGGTCGTGCGCGGGCGCCTGGGCGTGGACTGCGTGGAGGCCGGCGGCCCGGAGCCTGGGATCGGCTGCGCCGGCCGCGGCATCTCCCGGATGATCGAGATGCTGGAGGAGGCCGGCTTCCTGCGTCCCGGCCGCTACGACGCGGCGATCTTCGACGTGCTGGGCGACGTGGTCTGCGGCGGGTTCGCCGCTCCCCTGCGCGAGGGGATGGCCGACAAGATCGTCGTCGTGACCTCCGAGGAGCTGATGTCCCTGTACGCGGCCAACAATATCGCGCGCGCGATCCGGAACTATTCGGCCAACGGCGCGGTGCTCGCCGGTCTGGTCGCCAACCTGCGCGACCCGGACGCCGACCGCGGCGCGGTGTCGCGCTTCGCCGCGCGCCTGGGAACGTCCGTGCTGGCGTGGCTGCCGCGCGACCCGGCCGTGCGCCGCGCCGAGTACCGCCGGGTGACGGCGTCGGAGCTGGCGCCGGAGTCCGAGTTCGCCCGGCGCGTGGAGGAGCTGGCCGACGCGCTGACGGCGGACGCCCGGCCCCCGGTCCCCACGCCGCTCAGCGACGAGGCGTTCGGCGTCCTGTCGCGCGCGGGGTTCGCCGGCGAGGTCCCGGCGGCGGCCCCGGCCCCGGAGCCCGCGCGGCCCCCG
>JAJXTZ010000085.1 GCA_021783355.1 bacterium
GATCTGTCGGACTTCGCGTTCTTGAACGCCTTCCACTCGGCGTCGAAGTCGTCGCGCGTGCGGTAGAGCTGGACGACGCGCCCGTCGGCGTCGCGCGCGAAGCCGAAGCTGTTGAGCTTGACCTCCAGCCAGCCGCGCCGCTCCTGGGCGTCGGCGAAGTCGCGCTCGCGCCGCGCCAGCGTCTCGGCGCCGGACGGCGAGAAGAGCAGGACGCGGAAGTCCTTGGCCAGCGCCGACTCGCGCAGGCTCTGCAGGGTGTCGAAGCGGTCGCGCGGCAGGGCCTCCCCGCCGCCGTAGACCTCGACGACCACCTTCTCCGGCGGCAGGGCCAGCGCCTCCAGCGGGTTCAGGGCCCGCTGGGGCAGGGACGGGTCCTTCGGGTCCGGGGCCGCGAAGAAGAACAGGCGCCCGTCGCGGTACAGGCCTTTCTCGCCGAAGACCTGAGCGAACGAGTAGCCGTCGGTCTTGGCGTCCGGCCCGCCGAGGGCGACGAAGTCCACCTTGGGCGACCGCATCAGCTTGTCGAGCCGGCCCTGCGCCCGCGCGTCGGTCAGGGCCTTGGCCGAGCCGTCGCGCAAGGCGCGCGCGGTGTCCACGCCGCCGACCACCTCGTCGCCGGTGGCCGCGACGAACAGGCGGCCGTCGCGCGCGACGATCGCGCCGGTCTTCGTCATTGCGGCCACGTCGGCGCCGGTCAGCCACCGGTCCACGCTCCAGGTGCGGCGGCCGTCCTTGACCGGGGTGACCGCGTAGACCGGCTCCAGATCGTTCTTGCCCTTGGCGTCCAGCCAGCGCGAGCGGGTGTCGCGCAGGGTCTGCAGGGCCTCGGCGATGGGGTCCACCTGCGACGGCGGGCGGCCCGACCAGCGCGCGGCGCGCAGGCGCGACTCCTCCAGCATGATCAGCGCGTTCAAGGCCTCCATGCCCCGGCCGTAGCGGGTCCGGTCGTAGGCGCGCGCCAGCGAGGCGCGCACGTCGTACAGGGCGTCCAGCGCGCCGGCCGCGCCCCGGCCCGCGAAATCCTTGGACCCGGCCAGGGCCTCCAGCGCGCGGTCGTAGGTCTCCTGCGCCTTCAGGTAGGCGTCGAGGTGGGCGTCGCGCAGGAGGAAGGTGGAGGCGTCCTCGCCGTCGTTGGCCAGGTAGTCGCTCAGCAGGTCGCGGCGGCGGTCCTCCATCGCGGCGCGCAGGGAGTCCAGGGAGTGCAGCGCCGCCGCGGTCTCCGCCGAGGGCGCCAACGCGGACTGCCAGAACGAGGCGCGCAGGGCCGCGAGCATCTTCCCGTCGTCGGCGATGGCGCGGCCGCTCTCGCTCTCGGCCGTTTTGACCTCCCGGGAGAACAGCGCCATCAGCCGGCCGCCGGCGGTGTTGAGGCCCGGGTCCAGCGCGCCGAGACCACCCAGGACGCGGTCCAGCTCCGCGCGCAGGAGCAGGCGCTTGCCCTCCAGGTCGTTGCGCGTCAGCAGGTCCAGGCGCTCCTTGGCCGGCATCGCGCGGGCGTGGACGGCGTCGGAGTCGCGGATCGCCTCGCGGTAGGAGGCGGCCGCGGCGCGCACGGCGGTCAGGAGCTCCGGCGGCATCGCGGGACCGGCCTGGGCCAGGATCGCGTCCTGCGCGTCGGCGAAGGACGGGTCGGAGGCCAGGCGGTCCACCCAGAAGTCGAGCAGCTGGTCGCGCGCGCCGGGGCGCAGCGTGCGGACCTCGGGGGTCGCCGGCGCCTGGAAGGGCACCAGGCGGCCGGCCGAGTCCTGGCCCAGCGCCTCCATCTCGGTCACCAGCGTGACGAACGCGGACTTGGTGTCCACCATGGTGCGCGCGAACGCGGCCCACGCATTGAGCAGGCGTCCCTGCGCCGCCTCCATCTCCGCGGCCCCGCCCGGGGTGGTCGCGGCCAGGGCCGTGCGCGCGCGCAGGTCGCCTTCGGCGGCCTGGACCTCGCGGCGTTCCGCCTCCAGCTGCCGCGCCCCGTCGCCCACCCGGCTCATCAGCAGGTTCAGGCGCAGGGACAGCTCGCGCAGGCGCCCGTCGGACTCCATCTGCTTGCGCAGGACGTCGGACATCACGTTCTCCAGGCTCTTCTGGATCGCGCGCGGGTCCGGGGCCTCCAGGAAGCCGCCGGCCACCGGCGTGCCGCGGAACAGGCCGGCCACCGCGACCGGCGTGAAGCCCTTGTAGCTCATGCGCTCGGCGATGGTGTTGGCCCGGATCTGCTGCATCAGGTCGTCCTCGGGCGACATGCCCGGGGGCAGGCCGTCCTCGAAGAGCGTGCGGCGCACCGCCTCCAGCTGCTTGGAGCGGATGTCCGCGATCAGTTCGGAGGCCAGACCCGTGAGGCCGGCGGCCGGGGAGGCGGACTCCGGCGCCAGGCGCGCCAGCGCCGCCAGCGGCGTGTCCGCCGGCAGGCCCAGCAGGGAGACCAAGCTCTGGCGCTCGTCCTCCAGCCGCGCGTCGAGGTCGCGGCGGAAGGAGTCCGGCGTGGCCGGCGCGCCCTTGCTCTCGACCCAGCGCAGCAGGCGCACGTCGCTCTCGAAGCGCGCGGAGAGCACGTCGGCCTGCGCCGAGGCCCCGACCAGCTCCGCGTGGCGCAGGCGCTCGGCCTTCTGGTCGCGCAGCTTGGCCAGGGCGAGGAGAACCTCGGGCGGGGTGCTCGGGTCCTTCAGGCGCAGCTCGATCCAGCCTTCCACGTAGTTCTTGTCGATGGGCACGTGGCCCAAGGTCTGCTTGGAGAAGTAATAGCGCGCGTAGGCCGACGAGCGCTGGGTCTCCGACGGCGGGTCCGGGATGACCGGCGCGCCGTCCGGCGACGAGGCGGCCAAGACCTGCTCGGCGCCGGCCAGGCGCCGGGTGAGCTCGCCCCAGCTCGCCGGGACCGAGCCGGGCGCGGCCGCGCCCTTCGTCGCCGCGACCGGCGCCGTCTCGGGATCGGCCCCGAGCGCCAGCAGTCCGGCCTTCAGGGACTCCACGGCCGCCGCCAGGCGGGTCTGCGCGAGCAGGGCCTCGGGGCCGGAGTCCCCGGCGACCGCGCGGAGCTGGAGCTCGGCCTGGTTGAGCTGGAGGCGCAGGCGCGCCACGCCCGCCGCGCGCCCGGCGTCGTAGGCGTCGCGCGCGCGCTCGTCGGTCAGCGTCTCGATGCGGGCCGCCGCGGCGGCGTCGGGGTCGTAGATCGGCTTGTCGGAGAGCGCGCCGATCAGGCGGCCCAGCGAGCGCACCACCATGGAGACGGGCTCCAGCTGGAGCACGTTGACCTTCAGGTTCTTGTCCACCATGGTCTCGACGGCGCGCGCGGTGTTCACGCGCGCGTCCAGGATCCTCCGCTGCGCGGCGACGGGGCCGTCGGCGGCCAGCCGGGCCGACAGGGAGGCCAGCGCCTGGCGGCCGTCCACGGCGATCTCCAGCGGCGCGTCCGGCGCGCGCCCGAGGAGGAAGTTCATCGCCGCATACGCCTGCGCCTCCGCCATCGACGCGCGCGCGCGCTCCTGCCGGGCCGCGTCGAGCTTGCGCGCCGCCCCGGCGACGCCGTTCGCGGCGTCCGCGCGCAGGCCGGGAAGGATCTCCTGGTCGTAGACCGCCGCGCGGGCCGCCGACGCGCGGTAGGCGACCAGGTCGCGGTAGAACTCGACGGCCAGGCCGGCGCGCAGGCTGGACTTCAGCGCCTCGTAGTAGCCGCGCTGGTTGTCGTGCTGGGTCACCTGCAGCTCGCGCAGCTCCTCGGGCTTGAGCTCGAAGCCGAAGACCGGCGTCACCGGGATCCCGGTGACGCCGAGAGAGGGCAGCCAGCCCAGGCCGCGCGCGGTCAGGCCCGTGCCGACGCTCAAGTCCACCCAGGCCTTCTGCACGCGATGGTCCTCGGCGCGCGCCATCGCGTCGGCGGCCAGCGCGCGGTCGGCCACCTCCGCCAGGC
This sequence comes from bacterium, assembly GCA_021783355.1. Lineage (GTDB taxonomy): Bacteria > Elusimicrobiota > Elusimicrobia > UBA1565 > UBA9628 > GWA2-66-18. The sequence goes on from JAJXTZ010000085.1 coordinate 3,899, forward strand.
TGGAGGAGTTGCGCGCGGCGACGGCGAAGGCCTCGTCCAGCGAGGTCAGGCGCAGCGGCGCGTCCGGCGCGCGCGGGGCCGGCGGGACGGACGAGGCGTCCATGGCGGCCTGCGCCTGCGCGAGCGCGGCCTGCGCCGAGGCGTCCAGCGAGCCGTGCGCGTACCAGCGCCAGTCGGCGATCGCCGCGCGCAGGCGGTCGGGCCCGATCAGCCCGTTGCGGTAGGCGCGGACCGCGTCGGAGAGGCGCCGCCCGGCCTCCACCGCGCGGCCCTGCAGGCCCTGGGAGTCCTGCGTCCAGACGCGCGCGCGCGCCTCCTCCTGCGCCGCCTGCAGCGCCCGCTCCCGGTAGAGGCCGCGGATCTCCTCCTCGGCCGCCTTCGACTCCAGCGCGTACGAGTGGTCGGCGGCCTTGGAGCGGGGGTCGTAGACCGGCAGGCGCACCGACGCGCCGATCGTCAGCGCCTGGTTGGCCAGCATGTCCTGGTACTGGACGCCGAAGCCGACGGAGAGCCGGTCCACCCACGGGATCCAGTCCACCACGTTGAACGGCACGCCGCCGGCCGCCTTCTTCATCTGCGCGGGGTCCAGGCGCCCCAGGATGGTCTTGAAGCGGTCCGGCGAGGCGATCAGCGAGCGGATGCTGGTCAGCAGGGCGGAGAGGTCCTGCGCGTTGAGGTCCGAGAACGGCGAGCCCTCGGAGAGGTCGCGGCCGGTCAGCGCGTCATAGCGCAGCAGGGCCTGGTGGTAGGCGGACTGCGCGGCGGCCAGGCGGGTCTCGGCCTCGCGCCGCACCGGCTCCGAGGGGGCGTGGCGCGCCTCATAGTCCGCCAGGCGCGCGTCCCACTGCGCCTCGACGAGGTCCACGACGGCCGACTGCCAGTCCTTCGTCGCGCCGATCAAGCGGTCCTGCAGGCGCAGGCCCTCGCGGTACAGCGAGGAGGACTTGGAGGCGAGCAGCGCCTTCTGCGTCTTGGTCAGCGACATCTCGGTGTAGGTGCCCACCGTGAAGCCGCCGCCGATCGCGAGCTCGGCGGGGTCGTTGGAGACGGCGTTGGAGGTGAAGCCGACCATCCCGCGCACGCGCGTGTTGTCCATGAACGCGCCGGCTTTCTTCAGGTCCGTGATGTCGCGCGAGAGCGTGCCGATGTCCTGCGAGACCAGCTTGCGGGCCACGTCGGCCTCGTAGACCTTCCTCAACTCCGAGATGGTGCGCGAGTCCTTGGCCGCGTCGCCGCCGAAGAAGGCCGCGGCGTCCGTGTTGAAGGCCTTCAGGGCCTCGCCGCCCTGCAGGGTCTTGGCCGAGTTGTCCGCCACCGCCTGCCAGAGCTGGGCGAGCGTGAACGAGGTGTTCAAGGTGACGGACAGGCGGTCGTTCTGGCCCACGTACTGCGAGCCGTAGCCGACCGCGATCGAGGTGTTGTCCCCGGTCTTCTTCGACACCTGCGCGTAGTAGAGGCTCTTGCCGCCGACGAGCTGGCCCTGCGCGTCCAGCGAGATGCCCTTGTCGGGCAGGGTGAAGGTGATCCGGTCGCCGACCGTGTTCGTCTGCTGGCCGACCTCGCCGTTGAGGCGGTTGTCGATGCGCAGCCAGGTCTTGCCCGCGTCGTTGACGATCGAGAAGCCCTTGAGCACCGTCGCGCCGAGCGACTGCTGGTTGATGTCGTCGGTCCCGCCGGTCTTCGCGTAGTAGAGGTCCACGGTGAAGGTGTCCCCCCCGCCGTCCGGATGGAGCAGGCGGTTGATGTCGAAGCTGGGGCCGATCTGCGTGCGCGAGAAGGTCTTCGTCGCCCCGTTGGCGGCGATCGCGAAGTTCTGGTTCAGGCTGGGATCGTAGCCGGTGAAGTCCAGGTTCACGTTCTCCAGGAACGAGCGGGGGTCGTGCGCGAACAGGTACTGCTGCTGGGCGTCCAGCTTCATCACCTCGGTGAGCTTCAGCGAGGTCTTCAGGTTGCCGCCGTAGTAGTACGGGTGATCGCCGGGCTGGTTGATCGCCGCGTCGCCGTAGCCGGCCAGGCCGACGTAGAGGCGGTCGCCGAGCGTCATCATCGCGTAGTCGTCGAAGACCATCAGGCGGCTCTCGGAGGCGTTGGCGGTCACGGAGTTGTTCGAGGGGATGTCCAGTCCGAAGCGGTGGAGGTCCACGTTCAGGTAGTTGACCGAGCGCTTGCCTTGCAGGGACTCGACCTGCACCTCCACGCCCTTGTCGCCGTACGGGGCGTTGCTGCCGTCGGGGCTGGGCGGGCTGTTGAACGAGTAGCCGTTGACGCTGACGTTGCTGCCCCAGAGCTTGGCCACGTTGCCCAGCGTCACCCAGCTGCCGGTCTCCAGGCCGTTGGGCACGGAGAACTTGGACTGGTAGACCAGGTAGAAGCCGTCGGCGTTGTCGCCGAAGTCCACGACGCTGGAGCCGGGGATGAAGGCGGCCAGGCCCTGGGGGTTCTTCAGCAGGTCGCCCTTGATGGCCGAGAGGTCCTGGTGGGCGAGCTGGGAGGAGCCCTGCGTCAGCACGCCCAGCATCGCGTCCAGGAAGGAGCCGAACTGCGACTTCTTGATCACCAGCGCCTGCGCGCGCGAGGACGCGTCGCCCATCTGCCAGTCGAAGCGGCCCATGTGCAGGGCCTCGATGCGCCGCGTCAGGTCCGGCGGGAGGCCGCCCTGCACGCCGTCCTTGGCCAGCAGGCCGGCCAGCTCCTTCTGGTCGCGGTCCACGCCGGTCAGGCCGGCCGCGACGATGTCGCGCGAGCGCGCGAGCTGGTCCTCCAGGTCGTGCCACTTGATGTTGGCGTCCAGGACCGCGCGGGTCTTGTCCTGGATCGTCGACACGTCGTCGCTGACGCGGCGCAGGGCGCTCTGCTCCTTGGGGTCCAGCTGGGACATCCAGGACACCACCTTCTGGCGCGTCTGGTCCAGGCTGTTGAAGGTGTCCTGCAGCGTCTTCTCCATGGTGTCGAGGGCCGTGATCTCGTTGGCGTTGACGCTCTGGCCCTTGGTGTAGATGGTGTTGAGCGAGTCGTAGTAGGTCTTCACCTTGTCCACGGTGCCGACCGACGACTGGTCCCAGCCCGCCTTCACGCCGTAGAACGCGACCGCCTCCTTCAGGAAGCCGTCCAGGGACTGGAACATGGCGACCTTGCGCGCGTACAGCGCGTCCGGGCTCTCCGAGGTCCCGTTGGAGTTCACGAACGCGTCGTCCTGGTCCGTCTGCGCGATCGCGGAGCCCAGGGCCTGCGACGCGTGGGACAGGAAGACCTTCGCCTGCGGCACCTGGTTGGTCAGGCCGTCCTGGGCGGCGGCGACCACGGCGTCGGAGAACAGGAAGCGCGCGACCGCGTACGCCTCCGGGGCGGACTGCGGCTCGGCGAGGCTGGACGGCACCAGGCGCTTGGCCGCGTCCAGCGCCAGCAGGGCGATCTGCTGGTTGTCGGCCAGCGCCAGCGGCGGCTGGGTGCCGACCGGGACCGTGCCGCTGCCGTTGGAGGCGATGGTGATGCCGGCGGCGCTCTGGGCCTGCGCGGCGTCGGCCACCGACTTCAGCTGGTCGCCGAGGTTGGGGATGGCGTTGGCGTCCACCACCGCCTGGACGCGGGCGACGCTCGCCGCGTCGGTCCCGATCCCGGTGGGCAGCTGGTACGCGGAGAGGTCGTACTGGCCCTTGGAGAGGGACTTGATCTTGCCCAGGATCTCGTTGATCTGCGCGTCCTGCGCGTTGATCTCCGCCGCGCGCGCGGTCTTCTCGCCGCCGTACTGCGCGATCTTCGCGTAGAGGCTGTAAGGCTGGCTCTCGCCGTAGAGCGTCTCGGTGCGCGTGCAGCCGGCCTGGCAGACGCGGTCGTTGACGTCCTTCTGGTACTCGGTGATGCCCTCGTGGTGGCCGGTCGCGTCGTCGTAGCCGTCCACGTACTGCTGGAGGGACTGCTTCCAGCTGGCGATGCTGGCCAGGGAGCCGGCCTTGTCGCCCTGCGCGCCGCCGAAGCTGGCCAGCGCCCAGGGCAGCGTCGTGTCGTAGAGGTCCTTGGTCTGCGTCAGCAGGGTGCGCTTGGAGTCGTACAGGGTGAAGAGGTCGCCCTTGGCCGGGTCGGCCGAGGCGATCGAGCTCTGCTGGTAGGGGATCAGCGTGTCGGAGAGCATCGACTTCGCCTGGTTGAGCGCGGGCAGGATGGTGTCGCGCAGCAGCGCGGTCTTGCGGTCGATCAAGGCCTGTCCGCCCGGCTGGCCGCTGCGCACGAGAGCCGCGTCCTGGTCCACGTCGGAGAGCACCGCGCCCAGCATGTTCAAGACGCCCTGCAGGCCCCGCTGCGCGGCCGGCAGGGTGGTCGCGGTCGCGGAGTCGATCTGGTCCAAGACGGCCTGGTCGTACGAGGAGCGCACCACCTCGCGCGCGGCGTACGGGGTCAGCTGGGCCGCGAGGATGAGGTCCATCTTGGCCTTGTGCGTCGCCGGGGTGTCCGCGCCCGCCGGGAAGGTCACGCCCTTGAGCGCGTCGCCGTAGGTCTTGATGGCGGTCTGCAGGTCCTTCAGCGACAGGCCCGACAGCATCGGCACGCGCGCGCCGGTCATCGCGTTGAGCTCGACGGCGATCGCGTCCAGCCGGCCCAGGTCCGGCTGCAAGACCCCCTGGGAGGCCGACAGGTCCGTCTGCGCCTGAGCGCGCCAGCGGGGCAGGGACTCCGGGTGCGCGTCGCCGAACTCGTCGGTCACGGTGTTGCCGTTGGACGGGTCGAGCATCCGGTTCACGGAGTCCAGGTCCTTCTGGTAGGACGCCTGCTCGTTCTGCCAGTAGGTCTTGCGGTCGGCCAGGATCTGCAGGGTCTGGGCCTTGCCCGGATTGGAGACGCTGACCGCGGGGCCGGGCACCATCAGGACCAGCGCGCCCGAGAACTCCACCGGCATCGTCTTCATCTGGTCCAGGCCGCTCTGCGCCTGGGTGATGTAGCCCTCCACCTGCGACAGGTCGTCCTGGAACTGCTTCAGCGAGAACGCGCTCGGATCGTTGGGGTTGCCGCTGGTGCGCCACTGCTGGACTTGCGGCAGCAGGGCGATGCGGCGGTCGTACTCGGTCATCGCGTCGGCGCTGCGGCCCTTGTCCGACGCGTCGATGGCGGCGAGCAGGGCCTTGATCTGCTGCTGGAACTGGGAGGCGCGGTCGGCCGCCATCGAGGCCTCCGTCTCCTTGTCGGACAGGTCGGACTGCGAGGACTTGTCGCCGTCCACGGCGGCCTGCGCGTCCTTCTTCCACTGGTCGATCTGGGCCTGGTTGGCGGCGGCGCCCTGCTGGTCCTGCTGGTTCTGCGACGCGGAGGCCTCGATCGCCTTGCGCTTGGCCTCGAGCAGGTCCATCATCTGCTTGATCGCGGACTGCGCGGCGGCGATCTCGTTGAGCGACAGGGCCAGGTCCATCACCGTGGCCAGCTTGGAGAAGTCCTGGTGGAAGCGCAGCATGTCCTGGCCGTTGCGGCGCTCCTGGAGCGCGTGGTTGCGGATCTGGTTGGCGGCGCGGATCAGGTTCTGCGTGGCGTCGCGCTGGGCCATCTCGGCGGAGACCTCGGTGCGCTCGTCCTCGATCTTCTTGACCAGGGCCTCGATCTGCGCCTTCAGCGCCGGATCGATCGGCGACCGGGGGGCGGGACCGTCGCCGCCGCCGGTCCAGTTCGACAGGCGCTCCTCCAAGGCCTTGTAGGCCGCGTCGCGCGCGGCCAGCTCGTCGGCCGCGCCGTTGCGGTCCGCGGGAGGCGGCGGCAGGGCGCCGTAGCGGTCCTCCAGGGCCTTCAGGCGGCGCAGTTCGGCCTGCGCATCGGACGACGGGAGGGTCCCGTCGCGGACCTCGGCGAGCTTGCGCTGGACGTACGCCGCGTCGCCCTTGGCCGCGGCCTCCGCGGTCAGGCGCTTGAGCTCCGCCTCCTCCTCCGGCGTCACGGGACGGCTGCGCTTCTCCAAGATGTCCAGGCGCGCGCGGCGGTCGCCGAGGCGGGCGCGCAGCGTCGTCATGCGCTCCCGGACCGCCTTGATCTCCGCGTCCAGGCCGCCGGCGCTCGCGGCCAGCTCCTTGATGCGCGCCGCGGCCTCGCCGGCGGGCTTCTTCCAGAGGTCCGGGTCGAAGGGCAGCTTGCCGGAGCGCGCCGCGGCCGCGTTGACGAGGGCCGCGGCCGGGGCGTGTCCGGCCGCGACGCCGCTCTCGAATCCCGCGAAGTCCTTGGCGCTGATCACCGCGCTCATCACCAGGTCGGAGAGCGGGACGCCGGAGGCCTCCTGGAGCTTGTAAAGGAGGAGGTTGCCCCAGGTGATCGCGCCGCCCCACGGGATCAGGCTCTGCCCCTTGGGGCGCTCCACGGCGGAGCCCAGCGCCTCGAAGGCGTGGAAGTGGCGGCCGGTCAGGGAATGGAACCCGGGATCGATCGAGGCGTCGATCTGCCCCGCGTAGGTCATGATGCCCTCGATCTCGGCGCCGACGGTGGCCAGGCCGAAGAAGGATTTCAGGTTGGCGCTCCAGAAGTCCCAGGAGACGGCCGCTCCGGCCACGCCGGCCGCGTACTCGCGCGGGGTCAGCGCGGTGAGCGGGTGGCGGTCCTTGGTCTGGGCCAGGCGCTCGCGGGCCGCCGCCGGGAAGGTCAGCAGGGTGGAGAGGATCATCGTGTTGAGGAGCGGCCCCAGCACCAGGTCCCGGCCCAAGGCCCCCAGCGCGTGCGCGACCACCGGGGCGAAGAAATGGCCGATCACGGGCACCGCCGCGACCGCCACGGGCGCGCCGTTGAGCGCCCAGACCAGCGCGGGCCCGAGCAGGGGCACCGAGGTCAGGGCGAAGGAGAGCGGCAGGACCGGGGCGAAGGCTCCGAGCACCCCCATCGCCACCGCGCTCAGGATCGCCAGGGTCAGGCGCCGCCCCACGAAGGTGGCCAGGGGCAGGAGCACCGGCGTCATCACCCAGCGGTCGGCGCCGCGGGCCCAGGCCTGCGCGCGCAGGGCGCCGAGCAGGCCGTGGCCCCGGTAGGTCTGCACGCGCAGGGCGGACTCCAGGTAGCGCAGGGCCAGGTCCTTGTGCGGCGTGCCGTCGCGGTCCTTGGCCAGGGCCAGGAAGTCCTCCCCGGAGTGGAAGAACTCGAAGGAGATCGCGCGGCGGAAGTAGCCGAAGACGAACTGGTCGAACAGGTGATAAGGGAAGCGGATCGCGGCGCCGACGAAGAGCTTGTGCAGTTCGGCCAGGCGCAGAAGGGTCCCGCGCCAGCCCGGCGGGTAGGAGCGGTTGGCCAGCTCCCGGAAGCTGGCCCAGCCGTGGTACTTGCGCGCGTCCAGGCGGTTGAAGTGGTCGCGGTTGGCGGCCTGCAGGCGGTCGTAGACGGCCAGCCACGCCGCGCGCGGGCTGGTCTCGTCCATCCGGAAGCGGCGGGCCAGGCCCAGGACCTGGTCGCGGGTCAGGCCGAACTGGCCGGAGATCTGCGCGATGATGCGCGGCACGCCCGCGTCGGCCGGCAGGCGGCCCAGCGCGGCGTCGCGCGTCACGCCGCGGACGCTGCGGAAGCCGAGGAAGTCCTCGTGGATGAACTTGGACGCGATCTCCGGCTCGGGGGCCGGCGCGGCGGCCGCGGGCGTCTCGGCGGCGGGGACGGGCGCGGGGAGCGCGGGCGGGCCGCGGCTCTCCG
>JAJXTZ010000260.1 GCA_021783355.1 bacterium
GCCCGCGGCCGAGGCGCCCGCGCGCGAGGAGGTCCCCGCGCAGCCCCCGGCCCCGGCGTCCGCTCCGCCGGCGCCCGCGGGGCAGAGCTTCGGGTCCTTCATCAAGACCATCGTCGAGAAGACGGTCTCCGACCCGCAGGAGCGCGCGCGCATCTACGCCGAGGCCGTGCGCAACGTCGAGCACGCGATCGCCCGCCACGTCTCCGAGGCGACGCACCGCCTCCTCGTGGAGAAGCAGGGCGTCGTCAACGAGCGCGTGCGCACCGAGAGCGTGCTGGCGACGGTCGCCGAGGGCAAGCTCGTGGTGGACCAGGACGGACGCGTGCTGATGATGGACGCGACCGCCGAGAACATCCTGGGCCAGCCGTTCTCCGCCGTGGCCGGCAAGAAGCTCCTCGAGAGCGTCGGAAGCGACGACCAGTTCCTCACCATGGCCAAGGACATGGTCCTGCCCGCCAACGGGCCGGTCTCCGAGCAGATGCGCCTGGCCGGCGGCGCGGACGCGCTGAGCGCCTTCCGGCAGTCCATCGCGGTGGTGCACGACGAGCAGGGGCGCGTGGTCGGCGCCTACGCGGTCCTGCCCCACGCGGCCAAGTTCCGCGAGGCGCAGAAGCTCCAGGAGGAGTTCGTCGCCAACGTCACGCACGACCTCAAGGCCCCGCTGACCTCGATCTGCTCGGCGCTGGAGGTCCTGGCCGAGAAGCTCGCCGGTCGGCTGGAGGCCGAGGAGTTCGAGTTCCTGGACATCTGCGTGCGCAACAGCCGCACGCTGCGGCAGATGATCGACGAGGTCCTCGACTTCTCCAAGCTCCGCTCCGGGCGGATGACGGTCAAGCCCGAGACGGTCCCTTTGGAGCCCCTGCTGCGCGAGAGCCTGCGCGCGCTGATGCCGTGGGCGCACACGAAGAAGATCGAGCTCGCGCTGGGCGACGGCGCCGAGATCGCCGCCCTGCCCCCGGTCTCCGCCGACCGGGGGCGGATCCTGCAGGTGCTCAACAACCTGGTCTCCAACGCCATCAAGTTCACCGGGGAGGACGGCCGGGTCGTCGTGTCCGCCTCGCTCGGCTCGGGCGAGCGCCTGGGCTTCGTCGTCGTGCGCGTGGAGGACGACGGCTGCGGGATCTCCCCGGAGGACCAGCAGCGCATCTTCGAGCGCTTCGTCCAGGGCCGCGGCGACCGCCGCGGCGGAGTGGGCTTGGGGCTGACGATCGCGCGCGAACTGGTCCAGCAGCACCGCGGCGAGCTCTGGCTGGCCAGCGAGCCGGGCAAGGGCTCCACCTTCTTCTTCAGCCTGCCCGTCGCGCCGGGGCCGGAGTCGGAGGCCTGACCCGGCGCGTCAGGGGGCGTGGCGCCAGGGCGGGGCTTCCTGGTCCCGCCCCCGGCGGTCCCCCAGGCCCAGCACGCGGCGCACGTCCGTCCGGAGCTGGTCCGGGTCGAAGGGTTTCGTCACGTACTCCACGGCCCCGAGGTCCAGCGCCCGCCGCGCCAGCTCGATCTCCTGGACGCCGCTGAGGACGAGAGTGAGGGTCCCCGGATGGCGCGGCGCGTAGGCGGCCAGGGTCTCCAGGCCGCTGCGGCCGGGCATGGTCATGTCGAGGAGGACCAGCTCGGGGCGGACGGTCTCGATCAGGCGCAAGGCCTCGTCGCCGTCGGCCGCCTCGAAGAGCTCGTACTCGTCCGACAGCAGCCGCACCAGGATGCGCCGCAGGTCGGCGTCGTCGTCGCAGACGAGAATTCGTTTTCCCATGTCCTGGCTCCGTCCCCACATTATAACCCCGCGATGAGACCGCGCACCAGGGCCGCCCGGGGCCTATTCGTTGCTCCTTTCAGGATGGGAGGACTCCATGTTCCGCGACAGAGCCGACGCCGCCGGACGCCTGGCCCGAGCGCTCAAGCACTTCCGCGGCCGCCCGGACCTCCTGGTCCTGGCCGTCCCGCGCGGCGGCCTGCCGGTCGGCGCGCTCCTGGCGCGCGAGCTGGGCGCGGGCCTCGACGTGGTGCTGACGAAGAAGATCGGGCATCCGCACAACCCCGAGTTCGCGATCGGAGCCGTGAGCCTGACCGGCGCCGAGGTGGACCTCGACGTGCTCCGCCGCGAGGGCGTGGACCCGAACTACGCCGTGCGCGAGGCCGAGCGCCTGCGCGAGGTCCTGCGCGAGCGCTACCGCCTGTACCGGGGGGACGCCAAGCCCCCGGAGGTCCGCGGCCGGACCGTGATCCTGACCGACGACGGCGTCGCCACCGGGCGCACGCTGGCGGCCGCCGTCTCGTGGCTGCGCGAGGAGGGCGCGGCGCGCGTGGTGGTCGCCGTCCCGGTGGGCCCGCCGGACGCCGTCGCGCGGCTCCGGGAGATCGCGGACGAGGTGGTCTGCCTGGAGACCCCCGACGACTTCATGGCGATCGGCCAGTACTACCGGGACTTCGACCAGGTGCCCGACGAGGAGGCCGTCGCCCTGCTCCGGGGCGCGGCGCGGCGGTGAGCCGCGCCGAGCGGCCCGTCCCCGTCGCGATCCCGGCCGGCGCCGCGGTCATG
>JAJXTZ010000086.1 GCA_021783355.1 bacterium
GCCAGCGCTCCTTCCTCCCGCGCGCTGGCGGCCTTCGCGCGCGCGGAGGCGGCCGGGGCCGCCGCGGCGGGGGGGGCGCCCTTGGCGCCGACGCCCAGGGCCTTGGCCAGGCTCTCGGCCAAGCCGCGGTCGATGCGGCCTTCCTTCCGCAGGGCCGCCCATTGGTCCGCGCTGATCCGGGCGCGGGCGCTCGTGCCGATCACCTCGTAGACCGCGCCGCCGGCGCACCGGCCTTTGACGACCTGCGGCCCGCCCGGGAAATTCCCGGCCAGGGCGGCGGCGAGGCCGCCTTTGACCAGGCCGGCCAGCGCGTGGTCGGCGGGCGCCCCGGCGGGGGCGGGGGTCGCGCCGCACTCCACCTGGGCCGAGGCGGCGGAGGCGGACAGGGCGAGGAGCGTCGTCAGCAGGCAGGACGCCGGGAATTTCGGGGTCATGCCAGTACTGTAGACCCGGATTCCCGTTTCGTCAACAGGCCGCGCCTGGGCGTCCGCGCCCCGGATGTGCGAGAATGACGGCCATGGACGGGGTGCTGACGGTCTCGGGCTTGCGCAAGGAGTTCGGCGGCATGGCCGCGGTGGACGGGGTGTCCTTCGCGGTGCGCCCGGGGGAGATCGTGGGCCTGCTGGGGCCCAACGGGGCGGGCAAGACCACGACGATCAGCATGATCCTGGGGGTGCTGGAGCCGACGGCGGGGACCATCTCCGGCGCGCCGCGCGAGCGCTGCAACTTCGCGGCGGCCTACGCGCCGCTGCCCGGCAACCTGACGGTGGAGGAGAACCTGCGGGTCTTCGGGCTCATCTACGGGGCCAGCCCGCTGGGCGCGAAGGTGGAGGAGCTGATGGCGCGCTTCGACCTGCTAAGGTTCCGGGACACGAAGGCGGGCCTGCTCTCCTCCGGCGAGCAGTCGCGCCTGGGGCTGGCCAAGGCCATGCTCAACGACCCGGCCCTGCTGCTGCTCGACGAGCCCACGGCCTCGCTGGACCCGGCCGCGGCGCGGGAGGTGCGCGCGCTGATCAAGGAGTTCGCGGCGCGCGGGACGGCCGGGGTGCTGTGGACCTCGCACAACATGCACGAGGTGGAGGAGGTCTGCGGCCGCGTGCTGTTCATGGCCCACGGCAAGGTCCTGCTGGAGGGAGACCCGCGCACCCTGCCTGCGGCGCACGGCAAGCGCGACCTGGAGGAGCTGTTCGTGACGGTGGCGCGGGAGCCGCTCTCCTTATGAAGGCCCGGCGCCTGTTCGCGATGGTCCTGCGGCAGTTCTACCTGATGCGCGGCAGCCTCGCGCGGCTGCTGCCGCCCTTCGCCTGGGTGCTGGTGGACATCGTGCTCTGGGGGTTCCTGACGCGCTACCTGGGGACCATCGCCGCGCCGGGCTTCAGCCTGGTGGGGGCGCTGCTCGGCGCGGTGCTGCTCTGGGACTTCTTCATGCGCGTGATGCAGGGGGTGAGCACGGCCTTCTTCGAGGACGTGTGGTCGCGCAACTTCCTCAACCTCTTCGCCTCGCCGCTGACGCTGCCCGAGTACGTGGGCGGGCTGGTGCTGACGAGCCTGGCCACCAGCGGGGCGGGGCTGGTCGCGATGCTTCTGCTGGCCTCGCTGGGCTTCGGCTTCTCGTTCCTCAGCTACGGGGCGCTCTTCGTGCCCTTCCTGCTGGTGCTCTTCGCCTTCGGGATCGCCCTGGGGGTCATGGCCACGGCGCTGGTCCTGCGCCTGGGGCCGGCCTCGGAGTGGCTGGTGTGGCCGATCCCGGCGCTGATCGCGCCCTTCGCGGGGGTGTTCTACCCGCTCTCGGTCCTGCCGCCCTGGATGCGCGCGGTCTCGCGCCTCCTGCCGCCGGCCTATGTGTTCGAGGCCCTGCGCGTGCTGCTGGAGCACGGCCCCGCGCCGCGGCACGCGCTGGCGATCGGCGCGGCGCTGTCGCTGGGCTACCTGGCGCTGGCGGCGCGGGTGTTCGCGGCCACCTACCGGCACGCGGTGCGCACGGGGCTCATCGCGCGCTACAGCGCGGAGACGGTCTCCTGACGGAGGCCGTCAGAGGAAGGCCTCGATCGCCTCTTTGACCACGACGGCGTTGTTGCGCGCGGGGTCGGGGAACGAGTAGAGCAGGGTCACGGGCCGGGTCTTGGAGACCTCGGCCAGGCCGCGCAGGGCCTCCTGGGCGGCCGGGGCCAGGAGCTCCTCCTGGAAGCGGCGACGGAAGGCGGGCCAGGTCCGCGGGTTCTCATTGTACGCGTCGGCCGCGGCGTCCGAGGGGGACAGCTCCTTGGCCCAGTACTCGATGGCCAGGGCCTCCTTGCGCACGCCCTTCGGCCACCAGCGGTCCACCAGCACGCGGCAGCCGTCGTCCGGGGACTTGAGCTCGTAGGCGCGCTTGAGGCGGATCACGCCCATAGCGTACCGAAATTCCCGGCGATTGTGATATCCTGAGCGCCGTGACCCCTCCCGCGATCCGCGTCGCCGCCGCCGTCCTGGTCCGGGGCGGCCGGGTCCTGCTGGCCCGCCGCGCGGCTCACAAGAGCCAGGCCGGGCTGTGGGAGTTCCCGGGCGGCAAGCTGGAGCCCGGCGAGGACCCGGCCGCGGCGCTGGTCCGCGAGCTCAAGGAAGAGTTGGGCCTGGACGCGACGGCGGGTCCCGAGCTGATGCGCCGCGCGCACGACTACGACTTCGGACGGGTGGAGCTGATCGCGCTGCTGTGCCGCGCGCGCGACGCGGGGAGCTTGAGCTCCACGGACCACGACCGGCTGGAGTGGGCCGCGCCCGCGGAACTCCCTTCCTACAGCCTGACGCCCGCCGACATCCCCTTGGCTGAACGACTGGCCAGGGGAGACTGGTCGGACCTGCTCGGCTCGTGATCCTTCTTCTTCTGCTGGCTTTGGCCCTGCCGGTCCGGGCGCAGGAGACCCTGCGCTTCCCCAAGCCGTTCTTCTTCGGCCTGGCCTCGGCGCCGGGGCAGGCGGAGGACGGCCTCAACGACATCTGGGCGGCCTGGGGCCGCGCGGGCAGGATCGCGGGCTACGCGGACACGCCGGTCCCGGACGAGCGTCTGGAGTTCTGGTCGCACCCGGAAGTGGAGCTGGACTGGGCGGCGCGCTCCGGGGCGGGGGTGTACCGGCTGGGCGTGGACTGGGGGCGCGTGGAGCCGGCGCCGCACCGCTTCGACGAGACCGCGTTGGCCCGCTATAAAAGAATCCTTCAGATAGCGCATTCGCGCCATCTGAAGGTGATGGTGACCCTCATGCACCACTCGGTGCCGCCGTGGGTGCAGGCGCGGGGCGGCTGGCTGAACGACGCGACGCGGGCCGACTACCTGGAGTTCGCGCAGAAGACGATCGCCGCGCTCCACGGCCGGGCCGACTGGTGGGTGAGCTTCAACGAGCCCAACGTCTTCGCGCCGCTGGCCTACACGGTGGGGCTGTGGCCTCCCGGCGGCAAGCGCCCGCCGTGGTCGCTGCTGGCGCTGGGTCCGTACCGCGGCGAGACGGTGAAGGCGCTGGACCGCATGGCGGCCGCGCACGACGCGCTCTACGAGTGGGCGCACCGCGAATACCCCGGCATCAAGCTGGGGTTCGCGCTGAACATGGCCCGCTACGCGGGCAAGACCTGGTTCGCGCGTCTCTGCGCGCGCTACCCCGATTATCTCCTCAACTGGCGCTTCCCGGAGGAGACGCGCGGGCGCATGGACTTCTTCGGCGTCAACTACTACGGCGCGGAGTGGGTCAGCGACGGCCACCTGGTGCTCGACCCGGCCGAGGAATACTCCGAGGCGGGCCGCGCCGTCTATCCGGAAGGGCTCTACGAGCTCCTGAAGGAGGTCCACGCCCGCTTCCCGGCCCCGCCGATCATCATCACCGAGAACGGCATCGCCGACTCGACCGACGTCCTGCGCCCGGCGTATCTCCTGGAGCACCTGGCCGCCGTGGCCCGCGCCCGCGCCGAGGGCGTTCCCGTGGCGGGCTATCTCTTCTGGACGCTCTCCGACAACCTGGAGTGGTCGGACGGCTACTGCCCCAAGTTCGGCCTGCTCTCCGTGGACCGCGCCCACGGCCTGCGCCGGACCCCGCGCCCCAGCTTCTACCTCTTCCGCCGCGTGGCGACCACGCGCGAGGTGACGCCCGCCATGCGCGCCGCGGCCTGGGCGCTGGTGGCCTCGCACGCGGGCAAGCCCCGCCCCATGTGCCGCGCGCCGGACGCGCAGACCGCGCTGGCGACGCCGCGGGAACGGCCGTTCTCTCGAACGGACTGGCGCTTTAAGTAGCTAGGCTCGCTTCTCGAGGCGGGTGATGCGTTCGTCGTGCCGCTGGAGCGCGTCGGCGTGGACGGCCCAGCGCTGGCGGTAGAGGCGCGTGCCGGCGAGCCAGCGCGGGCCGGCGTTGTAGGCCGCCAGCACGCGCCGGATCACCCAGCGCGGCCCGCGCGCGAAGGGCGTGCCGCCCGAGCCCTCCGCGCCGGCCGCCGCGCCGTAAGCCGCCGGCCGCCTCAGCGCTTGACGGGCTCCGCGTCCGGGTGGGTGGCCGCCACGTGGTTGAAGTAGTTGGTGAAAAGCCCGGCCGCCACCACGGCCGCGATCTCCAGCGCCTGGGCGTCGGCGTAGCCGGCATTGCGCAGCGCCGCCATGTCGGCGTCGGTGACCTGCCCCATGTCCTCCACCACCGCCCGGGCGAACTTCAGGGCGGCCAGGTACTTGGGGTTGGCGGATTTGGCCTCCCGCGCGGCGGCCAATTCCGCCTCCGGGATCTTCTGCGCGCGCCCCGCCTCCGTGTGCGCCAGCAGGCAGTACTCGGCCTGGTTGACCGCCGCCACCGCCAGCTGGATGCGCGTGCGCAGTTCCGGGTCCAGCGACGAGTGCCCCAGCGCCGCGTTCATCGCCAGGTACGCGTCCAGCACCGCCGGCGCGTTGGCCATGGTCGCGTGCATGTTCGGCACGCGATGCAGCCTCTTCCTGACCTGCTCCAGCTGCTCCTTGACCTTCCCCGCCGCCTTGTCCGCCTCGATGGGCAGGACCCTCTGCATGTGCATGTCGCCTCCGGTGTTCCAAGGCTGATACGCACCGTTTGAGCCATCATGCGGAACAAAGCGGGGGACTGATTCGTATGCAGAGGGTGACGAGCGAGGATCCAGCTCCCGACGTCGAGCGGGCCATCAGATTCATCCGCGGGCGCCGGGTGATGTTGAGCGGCGATCTGGCGTGCCTCTATCAGGTCACGCCCAAAGCGCTCCTTCAGGCGGTTAGACGCAACCGGCATCGTTTCCCCGAGGACTTCATGTTCCAGGTGACCAGGGCGGAGGCGGAGTCTTCAAGGTCACAAATCGTGACCTTGAAGAGGGGCGGCAACATCAAATATCTCCCTTACGCGTTCACCGAACAGGGCGTGGCCATGCTCTCCAGCGTCTTAAGAAGCCGCAGGGCGGTCAACGTGAACATCGCCATCATGCGCGCTTTCGTGCGCCTGCGCGGTGCCCTTTCGATCCACCGGACCGTCCTGCGCAAGCTCATCGCCTTGGAGCGGAAGGTCCACGGCCATGACGACCAGTTAGTCGTTCTGGCGGAGGCGATCCAGGCGCTCGAATCACTCCCGGAAGACCAGCCTAAGGAGATCGGCTTCCGGCCTTAGGTTTGCGTCCGCGCCGTGGTCAAGAAGACCTCGTCCCGGTGAAACTCTAGGTAGCCCCGTTGTCCCCGGCTGAAGGAACCGGCGCTCATCCCGGCCTCCACGCCCATGCGCTTGAGCGAGAGCGTGTCGGCTACCGGCGAGATCACCACCCCACCGTCGTCCTTGAACGTTATGAACCCGCGGTCGAAGAGATGGTCGATGGACGGCGTCAGGAGCAACCCATTCTCACCGTCCAGCCTCTCGTTGTTCTCGGAATCACGCCAGGGCTTGATATGGCTGCCCATCAGGTGAGCCGGGTCGTCCACCTTGGTGATCCGACACTCCTTCTCGATCCTCATGACATTCTGCTTGAACAGCCCCTGCCCGCGCCGCGCCCGGATGATGGCCACCCGGTCCGTCTCCGGGATGGTCTTGTTCGTCTTGATGGAATCCTGGATCCGGTCTTCCCATTCGTCGATGCCCCGCGCGGCCAGATTCGGTTCGGTCAAGGCGGGTTTGTCTCCCGAGGTCGAGACCAGTTCGCGTACCTCGACGCCAATCAGCCCAGCCAGCGCCTCGGCGAAGGCGCGGGGGATCTCCGTGAGATAAAGATTCTGGATGCCATTGCCGTTGGGCTGCAGTGGCGCGTAGCGCTGCGGCATCAAAGGGCGGAGCAACTCCATGTGCTTCCGCGGCTCCACCGGATTATGCGTGAGCGTGTAGGCGACATCCGCCCGCCATCCGACCATTTCCCAATTAGCCCCGATGGTCCCGAACTCCGTGGGTTTCGGACATTCATACCCATACGACTGCGCGACTCCGACCGCCGCGATCGTCCGATTCCTGAATGAGAACACCACATCGCCGGGCGTCACCCCGCGCATGTTCTCGTAATATGGATTGCGCGCGCCGTTCCTGTTCCGTTTCGGCGACCAGAGGTAGCCCCCGCGAGATTCTTGCTCGAACGTCTGGTTCTGGTTGACCCACCAGAAGCGCATGGCTTCGGAAGTATAAGTCCTTGATCCGAGGGTGTCCAGATCATGAAAGCGGAGGCCCCGGCAGGTTTCCCTGCCGGGGCCTCTTTTCCGGACCGCGTGAGTCTTAGTAGCGGTAGTTGTCGGGCTTGTACGGGCCCTCGACGGGGATGCCCAGGTACTCGGCCTGCTTCGGGGTCAGCTTGGTGAGCTTGGCGCCGAGCTTGCCGAGGTGGAGGGCGGCGACCTTCTCGTCGAGGTGCTTGGGGAGGAGGTAGACCTTCTTCTCGTACTTGCCCTTGCCGCGGTTGGACCACAGCTCGATCTGGGCCATGACCTGGTTGGTGAAGGAGCAGGACATGACGAAGCTGGGGTGGCCGGTGGCGCAGCCGAGGTTGACGAGGCGGCCCTCCGCCAGGACGGTCAGGACCTTGCCGTTCGGCCAGATCCACTGGTCGACCTGGGGCTTGACCTCGACCTTTTTGAGCTTCCGGTCGCCGGTCAGGCTGGCGATGTCGATCTCCAGGTCGAAGTGGCCGATGTTGCAGACGATGGCCTGGGACTTCATCGCGTCCAGGTGCTTGCGGGTGATGATGTCGCGGCAGCCGGTGGCGGTGACGAAGATGTCGCCGATGGCGGCGGCCTCGTCCATGGTGACCACCTGGTAGCCTTCCATGCAGGCCTGCAGGGCGTTGATGGGGTCGATCTCGGTGATCAGGACGCGGGCGCCCTGGCCGCGCAGGGACTGGGCGCAACCCTTGCCCACGTCGCCGTAGCCCGCCACGACGGCGATCTTGCCGGCCACCATCACGTCGGTGGCGCGCTTGATGCCGTCCAGCAGGGACTCGCGGCAGCCGTACAGGTTGTCGAACTTGCTCTTGGTGCAGGAGTCGTTGATGTTGATGGCGGGCGTCAGGAGCGTGCCCTTCTTCATGCGCTCGTAGAGGCGGTGCACGCCGGTGGTCGTCTCCTCGGACAGGCCCACGATGTCCTTGGCCAGCTTGGGGTACTTGTCGAACACCATGTTCGTCAGGTCGCCGCCGTCGTCCAGGATCATGTTCAGCGGCTGGCCGTCGGGGAACTTGAGCGTCTGCTCGATGCACCAGTCGAACTCCGAAGCGCTCATGCCCTTCCAGGCGAACACCGCGGCCTTGCCGGCCTTGGCGATGGCGGCGGCTGCGTGGTCCTGGGTCGAGAAGATGTTGCACGAGGACCAGCGCACCTCGGCGCCCAGCTCCAGCAAGGTCTCGATGAGGACCGCGGTCTGGATGGTCATGTGCAGGCAGCCCGCGATGCGGGCGCCCTTAAGAGGAAGCTTGCCCTTATATTCGGCGCGCAGGGCCATGAGACCCGGCATCTCGCTCTCGGCGATGGTGATTTCCTTGCGGCCCCAGTCGGCGAGCGTGATGTCCTTGACCTTGTAGTCGTTCTTCATGGCGGTGGCGGTGGGCATGTCTTCTCCTGAGATGGGGCGGCGGGGCCGCCCGGGTTCGGGTCGTCATTTTAGCAAATTCAGGCCGGCCAGCTCGTCGGGGTTGGAACTTTCCGCGGGGCGCCTCGTAAGGGATTGGGCCCTTGGACCCTTGCGGCTCGACGGAGAGGGGGAATACAATGGAAGGGATGACGCCGGAATTCCAGATGATCAGAGACGACGTGCGCGCCCTCGCGGGGTGCGTGCAGGAGATGCGCGCGGAGCTGCTCGGCCGGGTCGGGTCGATGGACGGCAAGATCGGTTCGATGGAAGGCAGGATCGGCTCGATGGAAGGCAAGATCGGCTCGATGGAAGGCAAGATCGGGTCGATGGACGGCAGGATCGGCTCGATGGAAGGCAAGATCGGGTCGATGGACGGCAAGATCGGGTCGATGGACCGATCCCTCCGGCGCGTCGCCGCCGCGGTGGCCGACACGGCCGTCTCCCTGGACGAGTTCAAGGACTACGCGCGGAACAATTTCATCACCCGCGGGGAGTTCCACGGCCGCATGGACGCCTTCGTGGAACGACTGGAAGTCGTGGAGCTGCGCGCCGCTCATCAGAAGGAGCGGATGGACGACCTCGAGCGCGGCGCCGGCTCCTAGCTCCGCCCCGAGCCTCGACAGCCGGACGCGGCCTTTGGCATCATAGCCCCATGGACGCCATGACCGCCCTCCACCGCGAGTACCTGGGCAACTCCCTGCTGGCCTACCTGGGCGCGACGGCCACCTTCCTGGCCGTCGTCTGGGCCTTCCTGATCGGGCGCCGCGTCCTGCTCAAGCACCTGCGCGAGCTGGCCCAGCGGACCGCCACGGACCTGGACGACTTCGCGGTGGAGCTGCTGGGCATGGTGCGCGTGCCGGAGGCCTACCTGGTGGGCTTCTACCTGGCCACGCGCCCGCTGCAGTTCGACGCGAGGGTCGACCGCCTGCTGCGCTCCCTGGTCATCGTCGTCCTCGCCTACCGCGCGGTGACGATGCTGCAGGCGGCCGTCGCCTACGGCGTGCGTAAGGCCATGGCCGGCGGGGACGCCGACCAGGCCCGCCGGGACACCGCCAAGACCATCACCATCCTGGTCCAGGGCCTGGTCTGGATCGGCGCCGTCATCTTCGTCCTGGACAACCTGGGCTTCAACGTTGGCTCCATGGTGGCGGGCCTGGGCATCGGCGGCGTGGCCGTGGCCCTGGCCGCCCAGGCCGTGCTGGGCGACCTGTTTGCCGCTCTCGCCATCCACCTCGACCGCCCGTTCGTGGTGGGGGACTACATCGTCGTGGGCGAGGCCCAGGGCGTGGTGGAGCGCATCGGCATCAAGACCACCCGCATCCGCTCGCTGTCCGGCGAGCTGTTGGTGATGGGCAACTCGCAGCTGACCTCCAGCCGCATCCACAACTACAGGAAGATGCGCGAGCGCCGCGTCGCCTTCCGCTTCGGCCTGGTGTACTCCACCACGCAGGTCCAGCTTTCCGGGGTCCCCGGCATCGTGAAGGCCCTGGTCGGACAGGACGCCCTCCTGCGCTTCGACCGGGCCCACTTCATGAACTTCGGCGACTCGTCGCTGGACTTCGAGGTCGTCTACTACGTGCTGGACCCCGACTACAACAAGTACATGGACAGCCACCAGCGCCTCCTGCTGGGCCTAGTGCGCGAGCTGGGCGCGCGCGGCATGGGCTTCGCCTTCCCCACGCGCACCCTGTACGTCGAGGGCCCCGTCGCGGTGAAGAGCGCTTGAGCCGCTCGTTCTACGACGATCCGGCCCTCTTCGACCTCCTCCACGCCGACGAGACCGGCGACGAGGTCTGGCTGCTGGAACGCCTGGCGTCCCTGCACGGCAACGGCGGCCGCCGCGCCCTGGAGCCCGCGTGCGGCGCGGGCCGCTACCTGGAGGGCCTCCTGCGCCGGGGCTGGAGCGTGCGCGGCTACGACGCGTCGCCCAAGATGGCCGCTTACGCCGGCGCCCGCCTGTCCCGCTGGGGTGCCCGCGCCCGCGTCACCCGCGGCGACATGCGCACCTTTCGCGCGGGCGAGCCCTTCGACCTAGTCTTCAACCTGCTGTCCACCTTCCGGCACCTGATCAGCGACCGCGAGGCCCTGGCCCACCTGCGCCTGTGCGCCGCCGCCCTGGCCCCGGGCGGGATCTTCGTGCTGGGATTGGACCTGGCCTCCTACGGCGAGGACGCCCCCGACGAGGAGACCTGGACCGTGCGCCGGGACGGGAACACCTGGCGCCAGGTCCAGCAGGTCCTGCCTCCGGAGCGCCGGCGCCGCCGTGAGACCGTCTTGAACTTCGTCACCGGCCCCGACGGCCGCGTGCTGGAGTTCGCCCACGACCTGCGCTCCTACGACCCCGCGGAGCTCTCCGCCCTGCTGAAGCGCTCCCCCCTGCGCGTGGAGGCCGCCTACGGCTACGACGGCAAGCCCGCCGTCCTGGGCGGGCCGGAGCGCGCCTTGTGGCTGGTGCTCCGGGCCAAGTAGCGCGTCAGCGCGCGGCCCGGGCCTCGGCGCTGCGCCGGCGCAGCGACTCCATCACCCGGTCCGAGAACGCCCGGTAGGCCGCGCGCCCCGCGCTCGAGCGCAGGAGCTTGAGGTCGCGGGCGACCACCTGCTCCAGCGCCCGGGCCCGCGGCCCGCTTTTCACGGAGAGGTCCTCGAGCTCCTCCTGCAGGCGCTCGGTCAGCTCGGCGAAGGCGGCGCCCCCGCCCAGGAACGGCCCGCCCACCGCCGCCTGAAGGAGGTCCGTGAAGGCCTCCGGGCTGCGGGCCAGCGCCTCGTGCGCCTGGCGCGCGAAGGTGCGGGGCGGGGGCCGGACTCCCAGCTCCTCCATGAAGCGCAGGTCGGCCAGGTGCGCCTCCACCTCCAGCTCCAAGGCGTTGGAGGGCAGGCCCAGCGTGTGCTGGACCAGGTGCGTGAGCTCGTGGATCAGGGTGCCGGCCAGGTCCGTCTCGCGCCCCGGCGCGAAGAGCGCCCGGTGCAGGCGCATGTCGCCGTCGATGAAGTCGTACTCGCCGTAGTTGCGGCCCAGGTCCAGCACCCGGACCGGCAGCGCCCGGCCCTGCGCGGATAGGACCCGCGCGGCCTGGTCCAGCGCCAGGCGCCCGGAGCGCGTGCTCCGCGCCAGCGCCGCCGCGCGTTCCAAAGCGGCCGCGGCCTCGGCGCCTCGGACCTGGAGCCAGGGAAGGGCGCCCCGGGGCCGCGCGCGCGGGCCTTCGCCCGCGGACTCAAGCCCTTGGCCCGCGTCCGGCGCGGCGGCCTCGTCCAGCGGCGAGACCGGGACCGCGGCGAAGCCGTCCCAGAACGCGTTGAGACCGCGCGCGCGCGCCGCGACGCCTTCGTCCGGGGCCGGCGCCTGCGCCGCGGCGGCCAGGGCCGGCAGGGCCGCCGGCGG